>DASVQJ010000330.1:0-30609 GCA_036389235.1 Pyrinomonadaceae bacterium
GGTGAGCGGTGAGCAGTTAAAAGAGATTCGGCAGCGCGCACATCAACTCAACTACTGCTCACCGCTCACCGCTCACCGCTCACTATGAAAATCTGGGTCGACCTGGCGAACTCGCCGCACGTGCCTTTCTTCCGCGCGCTGGCGGGCGAGTTCATGTCGCGCGGGCACGAGGTCGCGTGGACGGCGAGGGATTTCGCGCAGACGGTCGAGCTGGCCGAGGCCGCGGGCCTGCGGCCCGAGGTCGTGGGCGGTCACGGCGGCGGGAAGTTGTCGGGGAAGGCGGGGAACCTCCTGGGGCGCGCGTGGGCTCTGGCGCGCTGGGCGCGCGGCCGCGGGCTCGGGCTCGCCGTCAGTCACAACTCTTACTCGCAGGTGTTGGCGGCGCGCGCGTCGGGTCTGCGCGCCGTGACCTTGATGGACTACGAGCACCAGCCCGCGAACCACCTCGCGTTCCGCCTCGCGTCGCGCGTGGTCGTGCCCGAGTCGTTCCCCGCCGAGGCGCTCAGGCGCTTCGGCGCACGGGCGGGCAAGGTCAGGCGTTACGCGGGAATCAAGGAGGACGTTTACCTCGCAGACTTCGAGCCCGACCCCGACTTCGAAGGGTTGTTGGCGGAGAGGTTCGGGATAGACGTGAGTCGGGACACGCTGGTCGTCGTCCGCCCGCCCGCGCGCGAGGCGCTCTACCACCGCTTCGAGAACGAGCTGTTCGGCGGGCTGCTCGCGCGGCTGCTGGCACAGCCTCACGTCAAGGTCTTACTGCTCGCGCGCACGGACGCGCAGCGCGAAGAGGTCGTCGCGCGCCACGCCGCCGCCAACCTCTTCGCCCCGCGCGAGGCGCTCGACGGCGCGAACCTCGTCGCGGCCGCGGACCTCGTGGTGAGCGCGGGCGGGACGATGAACCGCGAGGCCGCCGCGCTCGGCGTCCCCGCCGCCACCGTCTACGCGGGGCGCTGGGCCGCCCTCGACGAACAGCTCGTCCGCGAAGGCCGCCTCAGGCGCATCGGCTCGCGCGAAGACGTCGAGAGGTTGCGCGTGGAGAAGAAGGGCGCGACGAGCGCGCGGCGCGGGACGGGCGTCCGCGCCGAGGTGGCTAGCTTAGTGATGAGTGTTGAGTGATGAGTGATAAGTAAGAGCCGCGGGACTTGCTTTCTCTTATCACCCATCACTCAACACTCAACACTCATCACGTATGAGAGCAGAGCGCACGGAAAGTACGGGGGTGTTGGCGGGGGTGCCGCGCGCGGCGGCGCGCGCGCCGGGGTGGGTCGTGCCCGCGGTGAAGGCGGCGCTGGTCTTGACGGACGCGGCGGTGGCCGCCGCCTGTTTCTGCGCCGCGTACCTGGCGCGCGAGGGCGGGCGTCTGCTCGTCGATTTCAGCCCCGCGCGCGGGTTCGTGTGGGAGAGGCAGTTCGAGCCTTACGCGTCGCTGCTGTGGTTCGTCGTGCTGGTGCGGCTCGTGTCGAACGCCTATTACGACCTGTACCGCCTGCGCGGCGAGTTCTCTTACCTCGACGAGTGCGTGCGCGTCTTCCGCGCGGCGGCCGTCGGGTCGCTGCTCGTCGTGGCGTGGGCGTTCCTCTACCGCGGCGGGTTCGAGTTCCGCGCCTTCTCCTACGCGCGCGGCGTCTTCGTCCTCGACTTCCTCCTCGCGCTCGCGGCCTACACGCTGCTGCGCCTCGCCACGCGCGCCGCGCAGAGCGTCGTCCGCCGCCGCGAGGTGAACCTCATCCCGACGCTCGTCGTCGGCCGCGGCGCGGAGGCCGCGCTCTGCGTGCGCGAGATGAGGTCGCGGCGCGAGCTGGGCTACAGGGTCATCGGAGTGGTCGAGACCGGGGCCGGCCCTTTGGACGAAGAGTTCGAGGGCGTGCCCGTCGTCGCAGACCTCGCGGGGCTGCCCGAGGCCATCCGCGAGACGGGCGCCAACGAGGTCATCATCACCGACCCGACGCTCTCGGGCGACATGCTCTTCGAGGTGATGATGCGCGTGGGGCGCCGCGGCGTCGAGTTCCGCGTCGCGCCCTCGCTCTTCAACTGCCTGCCGCGCAAGACCGAGGTTGACCAGATCGGCGTCCTCCCCGTCATCACGCTCTTCCGCGAGCCGCTGGGCCAGGGCGCGCGTCTGCTCAAGCGCGCCTTCGACATCGTCGCCGCCGCGCTCGCGCTCGTCCTGCTCTCGCCGCTGTGGGTGCTGATGGCCGTGCTCATCAAGCTCGACTCGAAGGGGCCTGTGCTCTACCGCCAGGAGCGCGTGGGGATGGACGGGCGCATCTTCCTCTTCCTCAAGTTCCGCACGATGCGGACGGGGGCGGACGACCGCGAGCACCGCGAGTACCAGCGCCGCTACATCGAAGGCCGCCCCGAGACGAACCTCGGCGACAGCCTGCGCCCGGTCTACAAGCTGCACGACGACCCGCGCGTGACGCGCACGGGCCGCTGGCTCCGCCGCACGAGTCTGGACGAGCTGCCGCAACTCCTGAACGTCCTGCGCGGCGACATGAGCCTGGTGGGGCCGCGTCCCCCGATCCCTTACGAGGTCGAGGCGTACGCGCTCTGGCACCGCAAGCGGCTCGACATGAAGCCGGGGATGACGGGCCTGTGGCAGGTGTCGGGCCGCAACCGCCTCTCGTTCGAAGAGATGGTCAGGCTCGACCTCTTCTACATAGAGAACTGGTCGCTCTGGCTCGACCTCAAGATCATGCTCCGCACCCTCCCGGTTCTTCTGCGCGGAGAGGCGTACTAAAGAGTGTTCGGTGCTGGGAGCCCATTCGCGCAGGCTTCGCCCCGGAGGGGCGGAATGTTTATAGCCCTGGCGTCTTGATGTAACCCGAGCCCCGTCAGGGGCGACATCAACATGCCGCTCCTCCGGAGCTTGAAAAGTTAATACCAACCTTGAGCTATAAACATCCCGCCCCTCCGGGGCGCAGATTTTTCAAACGGGCTCTAAGCATTAAGCACTCAGCACTCGCTCTGTGGCTGGAGCGCGCGACCGTCGCGTGCCTCTTCCTGTACGCGGCGGCGGCGCCGCACTCGATTGCGGGGACGCAGACGGCGTGGCTGCTGGCGATGCTCTGCTGGGTGCTGCGGCTCTGCGTCCGGCCGCGCCCCGCGCTCTCCCGCACGCCGGTAGACCCGTGGCTCTTCGGCTTCTTCGTCCTCACCTTCCTGACCGCGCTCACCTCCTACAACCCCGAGGTCTCCATCGGCAAGCTGCGCGCGGCGAGCCTCTTCACGGTCGTCTACGTCGTGTCGCAGAACGTCCGGAGCCCGCGCGTGCTGCGCGCGCTCGCGCTCACGCTCGTCGTCTCGTGCGCGCTCGGGCTCGTCCACACGTTCTCTACTTACGGGCGCGGGCGCGGCGTGAAGTTGCAGTCGATGACGGCCGACAGCCCGCTGCGCGCCGCGAGGCTGGTCGAGGGCGACACGATCATTTCGGTTGACGGGGCGGAGGTCGGGAGCCCCGCGGAGGTCGTCGAACGGATAGAGAAGGAGCGGCCCGCGACGCGCGAGCGCGTGCTGCGACACCCGGACGGGAAGCCCGCGTGCCGCTGGGACGAGACGACGGCGTGCGTGCGCGTCTACCGCGCGGAGGCTTTGCCGGCCGCCAACGTCGCGCGCGGGGGGCTGCCTCGGGGCTCGACGCCCGAGGCGCGGCTCGGCATCACGGACTGGTCGAAGGGGCGCGACGAGCGCGCGAGCGGGTTCTACGGCCAGTACCAGACCTACGCCGAAGTCTTGCAGCTCGTCGCGTCGCTGGCGCTCGGGATGCTGCTCAGCCTGCGCCGCAGGTTGAGCTTGAAGGGGTTGCTGTTGGGAGTCGCGCTGGCGGGGATGTTGGTCGCGCTGATCCTGACGGTGACGCGCGCGTCCTGGGCGGGGCTGCTCGCGTCGGCCTTCACCGTCGCGCTCGTCGGGGCGAGCCGGCGGACGCTGCTCTGGACGGCGGCGCTGGCGCTGCCGCTCGCGCTGGCCGGGCTCCTCGTCTTACAGCAGAAGCGGCAGGTCGGCTTCATCGACACGCGGGAGGGCTCGACCTCCTGGCGGCTGCTGGTGTGGCGCGAGGGCGCGCATATCCTCGTCAGCAATCCGCGCCACCTGCTCGTCGGCGTCGGGATGGACTCGCTCAAGCGGCGCTGGCGCGAGTGGGGCATGTTCGATCAGGGGAGGCAGCCGTGGGGGCACCTGCATTCGACGCCGTTGCAGATCGCCTTCGAGCGGGGCGTGCCGGCGCTGCTGGTGTGGGCGGCGTGGCTCTTCGTCTACGGGCGGATGCTCTGGCGGCTGGCCCGCGGCGGGCTGGAGGGCGACCGGGTCTTGCGCGGGCTGGTGCTGGGCGCTCTGGGCGGGCTCGTCGGCTTCCTCTCCGCGGGGCTCGTGCACTACAACTTCGGCGACTCCGAGGTGGTCATGGTCTTCTACCTCATCATGGGCCTCTCGCTCGCGGCCGAACGGCTGAACCGCGAGCCCGGCGCGCGCGTATACAAAGCGGGTTAGAAGAAGGGAACGAAGATGAAGAAACTTGCCGGCCTGCTCGCCTTCGCCGTCGCGCTCGGGGGCGCGATTATACTGACGCAGTACTATTCGATGCGTTACGCGCCCGCGCCCCCGCCGCCGTCCGCGCCGGCGCCGCCCGCGACGGGCTCGGGCGCGGCCACGCTGCCGCCGCCCGCCTCGGCCTACACGGACGCGCGCGGGAACGCCCCCGTCAGCTTCAAGCTGCACTTCGCGACGCTCGACACCGCGGCGGGGAATGCGAACCTGGCGCTCACGCTTGAGCACGACCCCGCGCGGCCTGCACCGGCGGACGTGTGGGTCTGGGCCTACTTCTTCAGCCCCGACGCGCCGGGTCGCTACTGCGAGGTCGAGCCCTTCAAGCTGCGCCAGCCCTTCGGCTCCGTCGACAGCCACAAAAATATCGACAACATCAACATCAGTCTGCCCGTCTCCGGCTGCCCCGCGCCCCGCGGCCCCTCCTCCACCTACTACGCGCGCGTCAACGTCTCAACCGAGTCGGCCTTCGCCGCGCGCCTCACGGAGCAGCGCATCAGCTACGACGTGTCGCAGGCGTCGCCCGTCGTCCTGAAAGGGAAGCAGAAGTAAAGGCTCAAAAGGCAGGAGCGGGAAGATAAGGAGAGCGCGCCTTTCATCGGTTGATGATGAAAGGCGCGCTCTCCTTATCCCCCTCAGCGATTTGCAAATGGGCGCGAACACTTCGTGGGGGCAGACAGGTCAGTACCGCCCGCGGTAGCGGGTGGGCCTGTGTCACACGGCCCGGCCGCGTAGCACCGACCCGCCCGCGGTAGCGGGCGGTACTGACCCGGTCGCGTCCGCACTCGTCTGCAAATCGCTACTTACTTTTGCCCTCCATTTCCCCCGCAAGTCTCCGGCGGTGCCTCCGTTCAGACGTTATCAGCGGCCGAAATCGGGCTCGGAAATTCTCTGGACGGAGGAATGATATGAGGCACGAAGAACGACGGACGGCGCGCGGGGCGCGTCCACTCTCCCTGTTGCTTCTCGCGGCGCTGCTCGCCTCCGCTTGCGGCAGAAGCGAAAACGTTAATTCGCCCGCGGCGAACCAGCGCGCCGTTCAGGAGGAGGCCGAAGCCCCCAGGCCCGCGATGGACGTGGCGGCGAACGAGAGCGCTAAGGCTGACGCGCTGGGACGCGCCAGGCGCGGCGTCCTGGCCCAGCCGCACCCGGAGGAGCGCGGCGACGCCGGCGAGTCGTACGCGGAGATCGACGAGAACCCTTTCCTCGACGCCGCGCGCGCGCCGCTCTCGACCTTCTCCATCGACGTGGACACGGCCTCCTACAGCAACACGCGCCGCTTCCTCAACGGCGGCCGGATGCCGCCGCGCGACGCCGTCCGCATCGAGGAGCTGGTCAACTACTTCTCCTACGAATACCCGCAGCCCGACGGGCAGACGCCCTTCTCCGTCTCGGCCGAAGTCGCCGAGTGCCCCTGGGACACGCGGCACAAGCTCGTCCACATCGGCCTGCAAGGGAGGAAGGTCGCGCAGGAAGACCTGCCGCCCGCCAACCTCGTCTTCCTCCTCGACGTGTCGGGCTCGATGAACGAGCCGGACAAGCTGCCGCTCGTCAAGTCTTCCTTGCGCACGCTCGCCAACCATCTGACCGCGCGCGACCGCGTGGCCGTCGTCGTCTACGCCGGGGCGAGCGGCCTGGTGCTGCCCTCGACGCCGGGCGACCAGCGCGGCGAGATCGTCTCGGCCGTCGAGCGCTTGCAGGCGGGCGGCTCGACCAACGGCGGCTCGGGGATTCGCCTGGCCTACCGCGTCGCCGAGGAGAACTTCATCCGCGGCGGCACGAACCGCGTCATCCTCGCCACCGACGGCGACTTCAACGTCGGCCTGACGGGCGACGACGAACTCGTGAAGTTGATCGAAGAGAAGCGGCGCGGCGGCGTCTTCCTCTCCGTGCTCGGCTTTGGCACGGGCAACCTCAACGACTCGATGATGGAGAAGCTGGCCGACAAGGGGAACGGCAACTACGCCTACATCGACACGGAGGCGGAGGCGCGCAAGGCGCTCGGCGAGCAGGTCGCGGGCACGCTCGCCACCATCGCGAAGGACGTGAAGATACAGGTCGAGTTCAACCCGCGCCTCGTCGCCGGCTACCGGCTCATCGGCTACGAGAACCGGCTGCTCGCCGACCGTGACTTCAACGACGACACGAAGGACGCGGGCGAGATCGGCGCCGGCCACACGGTGACGGCGCTCTACGAGGTCGTCCCCGCGGGGCAGAAGGTCGAGAACCCGGGCGTGGACGAGCTGAAGTACAGCCGGCCCGCGGAGGCCGCGCAGGGCGCGAACACGTCGGAGCTTCTGACCGTGAAGCTGCGCTACAAGGAGCCCGAGGGCGACGTGAGCCGCCCGCTCAACGTCGGCGTCCCCGACCGCCAGGCGAGCTACCGCAACGCCTCGGACAACTTCAAGTTCGCCGCCGCGGTCGCCGAGTTCGGCCTGCTGCTGCGCGACTCGCGCTACAAGGGTCAGTCGTCTTACGCGGGCGCCGCCGAGCTCGCGCGCGCCTCCGCGGGCACAGACCTGACCGGCCGCCGCGCAGAGTTCGTCGGCCTCGTCGAGGCCGCCCGCAGGCTTGCGCCCCGCGAAACCGCCTCGCGTTAAAGCGGTTTTCATTTGAGTGGATATGGAGTGAGCTTTCAACACAGAGACACAGAGGCACAGAGACACGGCTGGTTGCAATAACTCAACCAGCCGTGTCTCTGTGCCTCTGTGTCTCTGTGTTAAATCGTTCCCGCCTACACTCAACTGCCAACTGCAATAGGCGAAGGCGTGTGAGGCGAATCGGCGTCTCTCAAAAAGCGTGCGCTTACGCTTAGTGATTATCGCCCCGGCGGGCCTTCGCGGCGGCCGGGAGTTTCTTAGAAGGGCCGCGCCGCGTCGCCGCGGGCGATGTCTGCGGCGCGGGCTCGGCGGCGGAAGGCGGCGGCGCCTCTTCCGGCTTCTTCCCCGTGCCTTCGTCGTCCTTGTCCGCCTCGTCCTCCGCGGCGCGCGCCGGTGCCGGCGCGGGCGGCGTCAGGTTGACGAACCAGGGGGCGTGGACGTTACGCGGCGCCGCGCCGGGTGCCGCCGGACTCGCGGGCGCGGCCGGGGTGACCGGGGCCGACTGGACGGTGTCCACCAACAGCTTTCTCTTCTGGAAGTCTGTCCCGCCGCCCGCGCTCACGCCGGAGGCGGCGGGTTCGTTAAGAAGAATGACCGGAACCGTGGCGTTCAGCGCCTCGATGTTGAGGAAGAAGCGGAACGGGCCGTCGCGCATGACGCCCAGCTTGAAGACCACGCTGATGCTCTGCCCGCTCGGCAGGGGCGACGCGAGCGTGATCTTGTCGTCCGACAGGCTGGAATTGTAGCCGCCGCCGACGGGCTGCTCGGGCGGCTCCTCCAGGCGGACGCCGCGCACCGCGACGACCTGTTGGTTGGAGAGCGTGGCCGCGCCGTCCTGCGAGGTCAGCGCGCGCAGGTCTGCGCAGGACGGGGCGGGGCACTCGGAGGCGGGCGTGCCGAGCGTGGTGATGATGACGACGCGGAAGCGCAGGCGCGAGACGGGCTGCCCCGTGTTGTTCGTGATGGTGCGGCGGATGAGCAGCGTGCCGAGGTTTGCGTTGGGCTCGACGGCCGGGTTGCGCTCGCGGTTCGGCGCCGAGGACGAACTGACCGCCGGGTCGAGCAGCGTCGGAATAATCGTGGTGTTGTTGACGACGGGGCTCGCGAGGTTCTCCGGGCCGGGCGCGCCGAGGCGCGAAATCTGTATGCTGATGGCCGTCCCGACGAGCAGGAAGTCCGCGGCGTTGTCGTTGGTGTCGCGCGGCGTCCCGTTGCTCAGGTTGCGGTAGAACGTGTGTTCCGTGTTGGCCGTCACCACGTTCGGGATGCCGCCGCCCTCCCTGTAGAGCGCGGGCGAGGTTGTGAAGCCGGCCGCGTCGAGCCGCGTCGCCGCCGTGAAGTTCGTGCCGCTCGTCGTGGCGAAGAGCGCGACCCCGGAGCCGTCGGGTACGTCGAAGTCCCACGTCCGGTCGGGCGTCGCCGCGGCGAAAGGCACGACCACCGCGGCGGCCGCCGCCCCCGCCGCGGCGGCGCCGACGGGCGGCGCGGTCGGGTTGCCCGAAGGGTAGCCGCTCAGGCTGTAGCCGTTCGAGTTGGCGCCGAGCAGGTGGCCGCGCGCCGGGATGACCGTGCCGTTCGGGATGGTGAAGAGCGGCCCCGTGATCTGCCCGTTCGAGACCACGACCGTCCGCCCGCTCGCCTGGTTGAGTCCCTGGACGGTGACGGGCTGGTCGGTGTTGTTGTAAAGCTCGACGAACTCGTCCTCGGCCCCGGCGGGGCCGCGCAGGCGAAACTCGCTGATGAGAACCTGCCCGGCCTGTATCTGTGTCTGCGCCGAAGCGGGGCGGCCGATGAAGACGGCGCCGCAGATGAACACGGCGGCCACGAAGGCGGGAACGCGCTGGTAGAGACGCATAGAACCTCCGGGTAGGGACAAGTTACGGCTTTGGGGAGCCACGTTGGGCCGGCGGCCTCGGCGCCGGCCGGAACTGCCCGGGTGAGGTCTCTCCTGACTTTAAGGCGTAAGGGGCGGCCGAATCCCCGAACGGGGACGGGGGCGTCCCGGCGGAGGGCGGGAGTCCCCGACCTTGAACCCGCTTGTCCTGAGTCAACTTCAGAAGACTTTGCGTAGAACCCTTTAGGTGATTTCGAGGTAGGGTAGCACGGGGTTCGTCAAAGCACGTAACACTTTTCCGCCCCGACCCCTCGGTTGACAAGATGTCCGACGGGGCTGGCGACCCATGCGATTCGGCGGACGCGGGGCCGAAAATCTCGGCCGGGCAAACGATATCCCCCTTTCCTTGACACCATTTACCGCCGCCGTTATCATCCTTGTTTTCGGCTGGGGCTGGCCGGCCTGTCTGTGTAGTTATGTTCGAGTCTTTATCCGACAAGCTGAAGCGCGCGCTGAAGAACCTGCGCGGCGAGGGCGTGCTCACGCCGGAGCACGTGGACGCGGCGCTGCGCGAAATCCGCCTCGCGCTGCTCGAAGCCGACGTCAACTACAAGGTCGCCAAGGACTTCATCGGGTCGGTCAAGGAGAAGGCCGCGGGGCAGCAGGTCTGGCAGGAGCTGAAGCCCTCGGAGCAGGTCGTCAAGATCGTTTTTGACGAGCTCGTCGAGCTGTTGGGCGGAACCTCGTCGCGGCTGGTCTTCACGAAGACGAGCCCGAACGTCGTGATGATCGTCGGCCTGCAAGGCTCGGGCAAGACGACCTCGACGGGCAAGATAGCGATGTGGCTGGCGAAGAACCAGCAGCGCAAGCCCCTGCTCGTCTCGACCGACGTGAACCGCCCGGCCGCGCGCCAGCAGTTGGCCGTCATCGCGAAGGCGACGGGGCAGTCGATCTTCGAGAAGCCCGAGTCCAACGACCCCGTCGAGCTGGCCCGCGAGGCTTTCAGGCACGCGCAGCAGACGGGCTACGACACGCTCCTCATCGACACCGCCGGCCGCCTCCACATCGACGACGAGCTGATGGAAGAACTCGTCAGGATTAAGGGCGAGACGCGGCCCGTCGAAATCCTCTTCGTCGCCGACGCGATGACGGGGCAGGACGCGGTGCGCTCGGCCGAGGAGTTCCATCGGCAGGTCGGCATCACCGGCGTCGTGCTCACCAAGATGGACGGCGACGCGCGCGGCGGCGCCGCGCTCTCCATCAAGCAGGTGACGGGTCAGCCCGTGAAGTTCGTCGGCGTCGGCGAGAAGTACGACGCCTTGGAGCCCTTCTACCCCGACCGCATCGCGCAGCGCATCCTCGGCATGGGCGACGTGCTCTCGCTCATCGAGGAGGTGCAGTCGAAGGTCGACCAGTCGGAGGCCGAGGCGCAACTCGAAAAACTTCAGAAGAACAAGTTCACGCTCGACGACTTCCGCACGCAGTTGCGCCAGGTCAAGCGCATGGGCTCGTTCTCGAAGATCATGAAGATGCTGCCCGACCAACTGCTCGGCGGGATGGGCATGCCGCAGCTCGACGAAGAGCAGTCGGCCGAGATGGAGCAGCAGCTCAAGCGCACCGAGGCCATCATCGACTCGATGACGAAGGAGGAGCGCGAAGACCACCGGATACTCAACGCGAGCCGCCGCCGAAGGGTGGCGCGCGGGTCGGGCTCGACCGTGACGGAGGTCAACCAGCTCATCAAGCAGTACGTCGAGATGCGGCAGATGATGCAGCAGCTCTCGCGCGCGGGCCTCTTCGGCGCGCCCGGCGGCGGCGGGGGCGGCGGCCTGAAGGGCAAGCTGATGCGCCGCGCGGCGGGCATGATGGGCATGCCCGACATGAGTGGAATGCTGGGCGGCGGCGACGAAACGGGTCTGCCGCAACTGCCCGCGCCGCCCGCGGCCGGCGGCGCGCGCCGCAAGAAGAAGCCGAGGCACAAGAAACGCAAGTAGACAGTAGCCAGTAGTCAGTAGTCAGTAGGCTCCGCAGGATGGAGGTTGACGACGACATCACTGGTCCTACCCGAAAAGGGTCTTCTACTGACTACCGACTACTGACTACTGACTACTGTTTTGGAGGATCGATGTTAGCAATCAGACTGATGCGCATGGGCGCGAAGAAGAGCCCGTCGTACCGCGTTGTCGTCAAGGAGAAGCTGTCGAAGCGCGACGGCGCCTACGTCGAGAACGTGGGCTTCTACAACCCGACCCGCAACCCGGCCGAGGTGCGCCTCGACATGGAGCGCGTCAACTACTGGATCGAGCGCGGCGCGCAGCCGACCGACACCGTCCGGCAGCTCATCCGCCAGCAGGCGCGTGCGGCGCGGGCCGCCGAGCCGCAGGTGTCGGCCTAAAACCTGATGATGAAGGACGCCGTCGAGTTAATCGTCAAGCATCTCGTGCGCGAGGCCGAGTCGGTGGACGTGCGCGAGGTCGAGCGCGACCGCTCGACGAGCGTCATCGAGATACGCGTGGCGCAAGGAGACGTGGGCAAGATCATCGGCCGCCAGGGGCGGACGGTGAAGGCCCTGCGCTCGCTGCTCCACGCGGCGGGCGAGAAGCGGCGCAAGCGCTACGTCCTCGAAATCGTCGAATGAGCGGCGGGGAAGACCTAAGCCGGGTCGAGCTGGTCACGGTGGCGCGGGTCGCGAAGGCCCGAGGGGTCAGGGGCGAGGTCGCCTGCGACCTCCTGACCGACTTCCCCGAACGTTTCGACGGGCTCGAAGAGCTCATCGCGGTCTTCCCCGGCGGGCGGCGCGAGCGCCTGACACTCGAAGGCCACTGGCTCCACGGCGACCGCGTCGTCCTGAAGCTCGAAGGCTTCGACAGCCCGGAGGCGGCGTCGGCGCTCGCGGGCTGCGAGCTGGCCGTCCCCGAGTCGGAGGCGGTCGAGCTGGAAGAGGGCGAGTTCTACGACTGGCAGTTGGAAGGCTGCCGCGCCGAGACAATCGAGGGCGTTTCGTTGGGCACCGTCCGCGAGGTGCTCCACACCGGCGGCGAGGCGCCCGTCCTCGTCATCCGCGACGGGGACGAACGCGAAAACCTCGTCCCGCTCGCCGAGAGCATCTGCGTCGAGATCGACGTCGAAGCGAAGCTCATCCGCGTGGACGCGCCGGAAGGGTTGCTGGAGTAGATGTCAGATGCTGGATGCTGGATGTTAGTAAAAGCGCTTCTACTGACGTCTGGCGTCTGACATCTAACACCTGCTCATATGCTGCGGTTTGACATCATCACCATCTTCCCCGAGTTCTTCCGGGGGGTGTTCGACTTCGGCATCGTGCGGCGGGCGCGCGCGGCCGGGCTGGTCGAGGTGGCGGCGCACGACCTGCGCGGCTGGACGCACGACCGGCACAAGGTCGTGGACGACCGGCCGTTCGGCGGCGGCGACGGGATGGTCTTGAAGCCCGAGCCGATCTTTGAGGCGGTCGAATCTTTGACGGGGACGACCGGGGGCGCGCAGCCGCCCCGCCGGCCGGGCAGGCGCGTCGTGCTGCTCTCGCCGCAGGGCCGTGTGCTGACGCAGAAGCTGGCCGGGGAGCTGGCGTCGGCCGAGCAGGTCGTCGTCATTTGCGGCCGCTACGAGGGCGTGGACGAGCGCGTCTCGGAGACGTTGGCGACCGACGAGGTCTCCATCGGCGACTACGTGCTGTCGGGCGGCGAGCCCGCGGCAATCGTGCTGGTGGACGCGGTCACGCGGCTCATCCCGGGCGCTCTGGGGAGCGAGACCTCGGCGGTCAATGAGTCCTTCTCCGAAGGGATTCTCGACTTCCCGAACTACACGCGGCCCGTCGAGTTCCGCGGCCGGCGCGTGCCGGAAGTCCTTCTGAGCGGCCACCACGCGGAGGTCGCACGCTGGCGCCGCGCGGCGGCCCTGCGCAAGACGCGCCGCAACCGCCCGGACCTTTTCGCGCACGCCGAGTTGGGCGAAGAGGAGCGCGCCGCGCTCGACGAAGAAGACGAGTGATTTGAACTAACAGATTTCGCAGGTGGTCAAAGATGCCGCGCCGCAGCGAGTTCTACTGACTACTGGCTACCGACTACTGACTACTGCTTTTCGAGGTGACACCATGAACCGCTTGGACAGTGTGGACAGCGCGCAGAGGCGCACGGACATCCCGGACTTTGCGCCGGGCGACACGGTGCGCGTGCACGTGCGCATCAAGGAGTCGGAGACGAAGGAGCGCCTCCAGGCGTTCGAGGGCGTGGTCATCGCGCGCAAGGGCGACGGCATCCGCGAGACCTTCACCGTGCGCAAGACCAGCTTCGGCGTCGGCGTCGAGCGCATCTTCCCCGTCCACGGCCCCATCATCGGCAAGGTCGAGCTGCTGCGCCGCGGCCGCGTCCGCCGCGCCAAGCTCTACTACCTGCGCAACCTGCGCGGCAAGGCCGCCCGCATCAAGGAGCTCGACACGCGCCAGTCCACCAAGGGCAGCAGCGGCCAGGCCCAGGGCGCCTCGGCGTCGAACAAGAGCAAATAGCGCTTTAGTGATAAGTGACGAGTGATGAGTGATAAGAAAGAGCCGGCGTCTTTTCTTATCACTCATCACTCGTCACGTATCACGGGGTTCTCATGAAGAGGCGGCGCGAATCGCTCATCCACACGCTGTTCGAGGAGGAGGCGCGCGGGCAGGGGTTCGGGCGCGTGGCGGGTCTCGACGAGGTGGGGCGCGGGGCTCTGGCGGGGCCGGTGGTGGCGGCGGCGGTCATCCTCGACCCGTCGGCGCCGATACCCGAAGGGCTCGACGACTCGAAGAAGTTGACGCCCTTGCGGCGCGAGCGCATCGCCGAAGAGCTGCGGCGCACGGCCGTCTGCTACGCCTACGGGCTCATCTCCCCCGAAGAGATCGACGCGACGAACATCCTCGTCGCCACGCGGCGCGCGATGTTGCAGGCCCTCGGGCAACTGCAACCGTGCGCCGACTTTCTTTTGATCGACGCGCTGCAACTGCGCGAGTCGCCGCTGCCGCAGAAGGCCATCATCCGGGGCGACTCGGCCTCCGCCTCCATCGCCGCCGCCTCCGTCCTCGCCAAGACCTACCGCGACGCGCTCATGCGCGAATACGACGCGCAGTTCCCGCACTACGGCTTCGCACGCCACGTCGGCTACGGCACCCGCGACCACTGGGCCGCGCTCAAAGCCCACGGCTGCTGCCCCATCCACCGCCGCACCTTCCGCGGCGTCGTGAATGAAGAAGTAGACAGTAGACAGTAGTCAGTAGGAAAACAGGGGCGGCGCGTCTCAGTCTTCGGCCGGGCGCGCCGCTTCGTCTTCCTACTGATACCAGCTAGCTGAATGGGATAAGGCGTCCGAAGCCGGGAGCGCGGGCATCCTGCCCGCCAAAGCGTGCCCGGGCACGCTCGGCCGTCGCCCTGTATCTCTCGACGTCGGAGGGTATAGTCACACGGCCTTCGCGCCTGCGGCGCTCATGGCGGGCAGGATGCCCGCGCCCCCGGCCCTCACCTCCTTATTTTGTTTCGCATGTCGGTATGACTACTGCCTACTGCCTACTGTTCCTGCCTACCCTCCTCCGCCCCCTTGTCCTTCCCCCCGAGGAGGGCTTCCAGGTCGCGCAGGTCGCGCGGGCGGCCGTCGAGGCGCTTGATGCGGATGAGGTGCGCGAGCGAGCAGACGCGGACGGGGCGGCCGGCGGCGCTGAGGCGCTCGGAGGCCGACCAGAGTTCTTCGAAGGGGAGGCGGAAGCGCGTGAAGACGTCCACCTCGCGCCCGGCGGCGTCGGCGAACCGCTGCACCGTCAGCATCTCCAGGGGGAGCGGGAGCGCCGGGACGAAGCCGAGCGAGATGAGCGCCTGCGTCGCGCGCCGCGTCGCCTCCGGCGAAAGCTCGACGACGACGTCGAGGTCGCGCGTCTCCCGCTCGTGCCCGTGCAGCGCGACCGCCGCCCCGCCGACCACCACGTAAGGCACACGCCACGCCTCGAACCGCTCGAACACGTCCTCGTAACTCACACGGCCCTCCACGGACGAACGCCTCTATTTGACGTGCCCCATCAGGCGGCGCAGCGTGGGGATGAGCGCCGCGAGGACTGCGGTGGCGACGAGGAGGCCGACCGCGATGCCGCCGTAGAGGCGGACGAGCGTCGAGGGGTCGTTGGCGACGAAGAAGCCCGAGAGGTAGCCGGCGAGCTTGCTCCCCAGGGACGAGGCGAGGAACCAGACGCCCATCATGATGCCGACGAGCTTCGCCGGCGAGAGCTTCGTCACCGTGCTCAGGCCGACGGGGCTCAGGCACATCTCGCCGACCACCTCGAAGAAGTAGAGGCCGACGAGCCACAGGGGGCTCACCTTGCCCTGCGCGGTGAGCCACGCGGCCGGGGTCATGAACAGCAGGTAGGCCAGCCCGATGAAGAGCATGCCGAGCGCGAACTTGGCCGGGCTCGAAGGCTGCCGGGTGCCCATCCGCACCCAGAGGATCGAGAAGGGCGTCGCGAGGAGGATGACGAAGAGCGGCGTCAGCGACTGGAGCCAGCTCGAAGGGAACGCGTAGCCGAAGACCTCGGTGCGCACCAGGTCGCGGGCGAAGAGGTTGAGGCTCGCGCCCTTCTGCTCGTAGGCGGCCCAGAAGAGGATGGTGAAGAGGAAGAAGATGAAGATGGCCCCGATGCGCTTCCAGTCGCCGCCCGAAAGTCTTTGCGCGCCCTCCGCGGCCTCCCCCTCACGCACGACGCCGCCCTGCTTCTGAATCTTCCGCTCGGCCTGCCGCAGCCGCCCGCGCTGCAGGAGGAAGACGACGAGGCCGAGCGTCATCCCGATGCCCGCCGCGCCGAAGCCCCAGTGCCAGCTCGTCGCCGGGTTGAAACCCTGCGCGGCGAGGAAGCTCTTGAAGCCCTCGCCCTGCGCGAGGTAGCCGCAGACGAGCGGCGCGAGCACCGCGCCGATGTTGATGCCCATGTAGAAGAGCGAGAAGCCGCTGTCGCGGCGGGGGTCGTTCTCGCGGTAGAGGCCGCCGACCATCGCGCTGATGTTCGGCTTCAAAAGCCCCGTCCCTATCGCGATCAGAGCCATCCCCGCGTAGAGGAAGTTCGTGGACTGGAAGACCATCGTGAAGTGCCCGCACGCGATGACGATGCCGCCGAGGAGCACCGCCAGCCTCGCCCCCAGCCACCTGTCCGCGACGAGCCCGCCCGGCAGCGCCGTCAGGTAGACAGACATCGTGTACGTCCCGTAGATGGAGGCCGCGCGCTTCGTGTCGAACCCCAGGCCCCCCTGCTCGGGGAGCGCCACCATGTACAGCACCAGGATCGCGCGCATCCCGTAGTAGCTGAAACGCTCCCACAACTCGGTGAAGAAGAGCGTCGTCAGCCCGGCCGGGTGCCCGCCCAAACCCCCGGCGTCCTGCACGCCCTCGACGACTTCCTGCGTCGGCTGGTCGATTGCTTCGCTCATAGTCTAGTCCCGGCTCAGTTGTCGAAGTTCTCGTCCACGTCTTCGAGGAAGACGCGGGCGCGCTCGATCTGCTCGCGCTTCTCCGAGGGCTTGAGCTGCCTCTCGCCGCGCCAGCGCTCCTCGGTCGTCAGGCGCACGCCCGTCAGGTAGTTCTCGCTGACCTTCGACGCGGGCCAGCGCGGCCCCTGCGGCCGGTGATAGCTGAAGACGTCCTTGCCGATGAGCAGGAGGCGGCCCGCCGCCGCGTCGTAGCGGAAGCGATGCGTCAGGTCGGCCACGTCCGTCATCCCGTAGTTCTGGTTGACGACGAGCACGCCGTTTTTGATTTTGAGGTCGAAGATGTACTGCGGGGCGGTGTTCACCAGCAGCTTCGTCGCGAGCCCCGCGCGCCGCAGCCGCCCGCCCTCACTCGACAGAAGAATCAGAAGCGCCTGTGACTCGGGCGCGGCGCCCACGCCGGACGAGTCGTAGCCGCCCGGCACCAGCCGCAGCGCGAGGTCGGCCCGCCCGTCGCCGTCGAGGTCGCCCTCCGCGCGCCCGCCTACCTCCCAGCCGCCCGGCACGAACTCCTTCTCGCCCCCGCCCTCCGCGGGCACACGCGCCGCGTCAAAAGCCGGCGCCCCCTGCGCGCGCGCCGCGCCCGCGCACAGTAGAAGTGCTACGAAGACGAGCGCCGTCTTCAGGCTCCTGGTCATCAGCATTTCCCCCCGCCCGGTTACCGCCGCGCGTCCGGCGGCGTCTTGAGAGTCAAACGGCGGGGCGCAGTATAGCACGGGGAATTTGGCGTGTTATGCTGCCACGCGGGGGCGGACGGCGTTTCCCCTCCTTTTAAGCTCGCCCGATCTCTCTGCCGGCCCGCGGGGCTTACAAACCTTCTGTCGTGCACATAGCGATTGACGCGCATTCGGTGGGGACGGGGCTGGCGGGGAACGAGACGTATGCGGCCAACCTCGTCGAGGCGCTGGCCGAGGTGGACCGGGAGAACCGTTATACGGTCTACGTGACGAAGGCGGAGGCGGAGGCGAGGTTCGGGGGGCGCTGGGGGAACGTGGGCGTGCGGCGGACGGCGCCGCACACGCCGCTGGTGAGGATACCCCTGACGCTGTCGGCGGAGCTGAGGCGGCGCCCCGTGGACTTGCTGCACGTGCAGTACACGGCGCCGCCGCTCGCGCCGTGCCCGGTGGTGGCGACGATTCACGACCTCTCTTTCGAGCACATCCCCGAAACTTTTAAGCGGCGCAGTCGTGTACAACTCAGGCTGACCGTGCGCGCGACGGCGCGGCGCGCGGCGCACGTCATCGCCCCTTCGGAGTACACGCGGCGCGACCTGGTCGAGACCTACGGGCTCGACCCCGGGCGCGTGACGGCGATCCCGCTGGCGGTCGCGGGGCGCTTCCGGCCCGTGGAGGACGGGGCCGAGTTGGCGCGCGTCAGGAGGCGTTACGGCATCGCGGGCGAGTACGTGCTGGCGGTCGGCTCCATCCAGCCGCGGAAGAATCTGGCGCGGCTGGTGCGCGCCTATTCCGCCTTGCGCCGCGCGCGCGGGAGGAGTAATCTGCCGCAACTGGTCCTGGTCGGCAAACGGGCCTGGCTTTACGGAGACACGCTGCGCGCGATTGAAGAGGAGGGCCTCGGGCAATCCGTCCTCCTGACGGGGTACGTATCTGAGGGCGACCTGCCCGCACTGTACACGGGGGCGCTTCTTTTCGCCTACCCTTCTTTCTACGAGGGCTTCGGCCTGCCGCCGCTCGAAGCGATGAGCTGCGGCGCGCCCGTCCTGACTGGCAATCTGACGAGCCTGCCGGAGGTGGTCGGCGACGCCGGCCTCGCGGTAGACCCCTTCGACACCGGCGCGCTGGCCGAGGCCCTGGCGCGGCTCATTGACGACGACGCCCTGCGCGCCGACTTGCGCGAGCGCGGACTGACAAGGGCGCGGCGCTTCGACTGGCGGGAGACGGCCCGCATGACCTTGCAGGTTTACAGGAGCGTGACAAGTGACAGGTGATGCGTGATAAGAAAGAGCCCTTCCCTTTCCGATTCACCCAACACTTATCACTCATCACTTATCACTCATGAAAATCGCCATTCTGGGGACGAGGGGGATTCCGGCCAGCTACGGGGGGTTCGAGACTTTCGCCGAGCAGCTCTCGACGCGGCTGGTCGCGCGCGGGCACGACGTGACGGTCTACTGCCGCGCGCACTACGTCAGCCCGCGCCAGATCGAGTACAAGGGCGTGCGCCTCAAGGTGCTCCCGACCATCCGCCACAAGTACTTCGACACGGTCGTCCACGCCGGGCTCTCCGCCTTCCACGCCGCCGCGCTGCGCCGCTTCGACGCCGCGCTCATCTGCAACGCCGCCAACGCGCCCATCGCGCCCGTGCTCCGCGCCGCGGGCGTGCCCGTCGCCATCAACGTGGACGGGTTAGAGCACAAGCGGCGCAAGTGGAACTGGCTGGGGAAGAACTACTACCGCGTGGCCGAGCGCCTCTCGGTCTGGCTGCCGAACGAGACGGTCACGGACGCGCGCGTCATACAGGACTACTACCTGGCGAAGTACCGCGCGGGCTCGACGATGATCGCCTACGGCGCGGAGGTCGAGCGGCGCACCGACCGGCAGGCCGTCTCGCGCTGGGGGGTGGAGCCGAACCGCTACGTGCTCTACGTCTCGCGCCTGGAGCCGGAGAACAACGCCGAGATGGTCATCGAGGCGTTCCGCCGCGTGCGCACGCCGCAGAAGCTCCTCATCGTCGGCGACGCCCCCTACGCGCACGAGTACATCGCGCACCTGCGCTCGCTCGCGCGCCGCGACCGCCGCATCGTCTTCACCGGCTTCGTCTTCGGCGACGCCTACCGCGCGCTCCAGCAGAACGCCTTCTGCTACGTCCACGCCACCGAGGTCGGCGGCACGCACCCGGCGCTGCTCGAAGCGATGGGCTACGGCAACTGCGTGCTCACGCTCAACACCCCCGAGAACGTCGAGGTGACGGGCGACGCCGCCATACACTACCGCGACTCGGCCGACCTCGCCGCGCAGTTGCAGCGCGTCCTGCGCGGCGGCGCGATGGTCACGCAGTACCGGCAGCGCGCGCAGGCGCGCGTCCGCGAGCGCTACGACTGGGAGCACGTCGTCGACGAATACGAGCGCCTCTTCGCGGGCATGGCCGGGACGCCGCTGCCCGCGCCCGCCTTCGTCGCCGCCGGCGCGCAGCCCGCGGAGCAGGCCCGCGAAGAGTCGGTTTTGAAGAAGAGTTAAGGACTCGGCATGGCGGTCAGAGCCGCCCGCGGTAGCGGGCGGGCCTTTGCAAAACGGCAGCGCCGTATGACAAAGGCCCACCCGCTACCGCGGGCGGCTCTGACCTTTTTTTAGAACTTGATCGCCTTGACGTCGGCCGGCTTGGCGAAGAGGGAGTCGGGGACGGGCTTGTTGAACTCGACGGTGTCGTAGTTGACGCGGCTCGTCTGCTGGCCCGCGCGGTAGTGGTCGATGACGAAGGGGAAGCGCGCGCCCGCGATGGTGAGGAACTGCGCGTAGCGATCCTCCTCCTCGACGCGCTCGCCGTCCTCGCCCGCCTTCTTGTAGAGGACCTTGGCGGGCAGCCCTTCGCGCGCGTCGAACTCGAACTCGGCCTCGAAGCCGTCGGGGTAGGTGAGGCGGACGACCTCGTTGCGGCGGGCGAGCCCCGCCTCGCGCCGCCCGACGTAGGCGAGGCTCGCGCCCTCCGCCCTCCACCAGCCGCGCAGGAGGTTGTCGATGCTCGTCCGGATCGTCGTGCGGACGCCGGCCATCTGCTCGGGCGTGAGGTCGTTGAGCGCCCTCTTCCTGCCGTCGAAGGCCCAGCCGGTGTCGCCCGCGAACGCCTGGATGAAGCGGCTGCCCTTGAACTCCGTGCGGTCGCGGTCGGGGAAGACGAGGTAGTCGCGGAAGGTGTCGGGGATGCCCGACACGCCCTCGCGGAACTCCGTGAAGTAGCCCTTCGAGACGACCGTCCGCACGCCGAGGAAGGCCGCCCCGCCCAGCGCCTCGACCGCGCGCGCGACGACGGCCTGCGCCTTCTCGTCAACCTTCCCGGCCGCCTTCGGGGCGTCTGCCCGCGGCTTCGCGTCGCCGCCGTCCTTCTGCGCGCGCGACGCGTGCGCGGTGAAGAGGAGCAGCGCCGCGGCGAGCGGCGCCGCGCAGAGGTAAAGCGTCTTTCTCATGATGAAATTTATAAACGGGCGCGGGGAGGGAAGGCAAACGCCGGCCGTCCCCGCGCGCGGGCTAAAGCGAGGGGGGACGGGCTGAGTTCAGCCCGCCCCCCCTCGGTCGTCAGTAGTTGTCAGGACTTCAGCTTTCGGCTCGGACGACGACCTCGCCGTCGACCACGTCGGCGACGAAGCTCGAAGCCTCCTTCCACATCGCGGTGATGGGGAGCTTGACCTTCTCGTCGATGTGGCGCTTGAGGAAGCGCGCGCCGTAGGCCGGGCTGTAGCCCTTCTGCGTGAGCAGGTCGATGGCGGCCGGCGCGACGCGGCACCCCTTGCCCTGCTGCTCCATCTGGCGGCAGAGCTTGCCCGTGTAAATCTTCGCGATGTCGCGCACCTCGTCCATCATGAGCGGCGAGAAGACGACGATCTCGTCGATGCGGTTGCGGAACTCGGGCGTGAAGCGGTTCTCGGCGGCCTTCATCACGTCGCCCTTGATCGCCTTCATGTCGCCGAGCGTCTTGGCGCCGAACCCGAACGGCTTCTCGTACTTCTTGAAGTTCTCCGAGCCGAGGTTCGAGGTCATGATGATGATCGCGTCGGACAGGTAGACCTTCTTGCCGCGCCCGTCCGTCAGCCAGCCCTCGTCGAAGGCTTGCAGGAACAGGTTCATCAACGTCGGCGAAGCCTTCTCGACCTCGTCGAGCAGGAGAACCGTGTAGGGGTTCTCGCGGAGCTGTTCGGTGAGCACGCCGCCGCGCTCGCTGCCGACGATGCCGCGCGGCATGCCGATCAGCTTCTCGATGCCGATGGTGCCGTCCTGGTACTCGGACATGTCGATGCGCACCATCTTCTCCTCGTCGCCGAACATGAACTCGGCGACGGCCTTCGCCAGCTCCGTCTTGCCGACGCCCGTCGGGCCGAGGAAGAGGAGCACGCCGTCGGGCTTGTAGTGCGACTCCTTGAGCGGCCCCTTGTTGAGGCGCAGGCGCTGCGCGACGGCCTTGATGGCGTCCTTCTGGCCGATGACGCGGCGCCCCAGGTCCTCCTCCATCGCGGAGAAGCGGTCGTTGGTGTCGCGGTAGATCATGTCGCGCGGGATGCGCGACTCCTGCGAGATGACGTCGATGATGTGCTCGGGGCGCACCACCAGGGTGTCCGGCTCGTTGATCTCGACCTTGACGGCCGCCGTGTCGAGCCAGCCGATGGCCTTGTCCGGCAGGTGGAGGTTGCGGATGTACTTCGGCGCCATCTCCAGCGCCGTGTTGATGGCGTCGTCCGAGATGGTGACCGAGTAGTTGCGCTCCAAGCGGGGCCGCAGGCCGAAGAGAATCTCGCGCGTCTCGGCGATGGACGGCTCGTCCACCTTGACGAGCCGGAAGCGGCGCGCGAGCGCCTCGTCCTCGCCGATGTACTCCTTGTACTCGGTGATGGTCGTCGCGCCGACGATGCGCATCTCGCCGCGCGCGAGCGCCGTCTTGAACATGTTGGCGGCGTCGCTCGAAGTCCCCAGGGCCGCGCCCGCGCCGATGATGGTGTGGGCCTCGTCGATGAAGAGGATGAGGTTGTCGCGCTCCTTCACCTCGTCGATGATGCCCTTGATGCGCTCCTCGAACATGCCGCGCAGCATCGTGCCGGCGACCAGGCCCCCCATCTGCAACTGCACGACGTGCGTGCCGCGCAGGCGCGACGGGACCTTCTCCGGTTCGAGCTCGATCAGACGCGCCAGCCCCTCGACGACCGCCGTCTTGCCGACGCCCGGCTCGCCGACGAGCATCGGCGAGTTGGCGCGCTCGCGGTGGCAGAGGATTTCGATCATCTGCTGTATCTCGCGCTCGCGGCCGATGGTGGGCGGCAGCTTGTCGGCGCGGGCCAGGCGGTTGAGGCTCACGCCGAAGTGCTTGAGGTAGGGGGGCAGCTCGAACTTCTTCTTGTACTCCTCCTCCTGCTGCTCGCGGGTGCGGACGCGCGCGCGCACCTGCTCGACGACGGTCTCGGTGTTGGTCCCCAGGGCGCGCAGCACGGCCATCAGCGCGCTGTTCTCGTCCTGCGAGAAGGCCATGAAGAGGTCCGTGGCCTCGATGGTCTTGCGCCCCTGCGCCCGCGCCCGCTCCATCGAGCGCTTGAAGAGCTCGATGGTCTCGGGCGCGATGCGGATGCCCTTGTTGACGTTCTGATAGCGTGCATTCTCAAGTCGCTTTTCAATCAGCACCTTCACCGAGCGCGGGTCGAGCGAGAGGTCGCGCATGGTCGAGTTGAACAGCTCGGCCTCCTCCACGGCGAGGCCGTTGAGAATGTGTTCTACCGCGATGTAGTTTTGGTCACGGTGGCGCGACTCCTGCACGGCGTGCTCCAGCACGCGCTGCCCGCTCTCGGCGAAACGGTCTTTGTAAGTTCCCAGGTCGATCATTGCTTTCCTTCCGGCGAGCCGCGGGGGGAGTCACGGGGCGACCTCCGCAGGGGCTCGAAAACATCAGCCTCAAAAAATATTGGACGGCGGGCGGCGCGAGTCCTTCGGGGCTTTCAAAGCCGAAACAGTTTCGCCAAACACGCCCGTCGTCCGGCCTCTGTTAGATGCCTGGCTCGGATGGCCCGTTGCGCTTCGTCGCGCTTCCGGACATCCGAACTATAGCACACCGCCGCGTTGCAATTGCTCTGCCATGTAAATGACTGTCCAAAGTCACAAAGTCCGAAGCCACGCCTTCGGGGTGACTTCGGACTTTGTGACGCTGGGTCAGGTTTTAGAAGTCGCCGTAGTCTTCGCCCCCCGGCATCGGCGGCGTGGCCGCCTTCTTGGGCTCGGGCGCGTCGGTGACGGCGGCGTCCGTGGTGAGCAGAAGGCCGGCGATGGACGCGGCGTTCTGCAGGGCCGTGCGGACGACCTTCGTCGGGTCGATGATGCCCGACTTGACGAGGTCTTCGAAGTTGCCGGTCGCGGCGTTGTAGCCGACCGCGCCCTTCGACTCCTCGATCTTGCCGATGACGACGGCGCCGTCCATCCCCGCGTTCTCCGCGATGCGGCGCAGCGGCTCCTGCATCGCGCGCTGGATGAGGCGGATGCCCGTGCGCACGTCGCCGTCCTCTTCGACCTTGTCGAGCGCCCTCGCCGCGCGCACCAGCGCGACGCCGCCGCCCGGCACGATCCCCTCCTGCGCGGCCGCGCGCGTCGCGTTGACGGCGTCCTCGACGCGCATCTTCTTCTCCTTCATCTCGGTCTCGGTCGCGGCGCCGACGCGGATGACGGCGACGCCGCCCGCGAGCTTGGCGAGTCGCTCCTGCAACTTCTCGCGGTCGTAGTCCGAGGTCGTCTCCTCGATCTGGTGGCGGATGGTGGAGACGCGGCCCTCGATTGAGCGGCGGTCGCCCGCGCCCTCGACGACCGTGGTGTTATCCTTGTCCACGATGACGCGCTTGGCGCGGCCCAGGTCCTCGACCGTGACCGACTCCAGCTTGATGCCGAGGTCTTCGGTGATGACCCGGCCGCCGGTGAGGGTCGCGACGTCTTCGAGGATGGCCTTGCGGCGGTCGCCGAAGGCGGGCGCCTTGACGGCGCAGACCTTGATGGTGCCGCGCAGGCGGTTGACGACGAGCGTGGCGAGCGCGTCGCCCTCGACGTCTTCCGCGATGATGAGGAGCTGGCGCCCCTGGTTCGCCACCTGTTCGAGCAGCGGCAGCAGGTCGCGCATGGCGGAAATCTTCTTCTCGTGGATGAGGATGAGGGGCTCTTCGAGCACGGCCTCCATGCGGTCGGGGTTGGTGACGAAGTACGGCGAGAGGTAGCCGCGGTCGAACTGCATGCCCTCGACCAGGTCGAGTTCGGTCTGCATCGACTTCGACTCCTCGACCGTGACGACGCCGTCCTTGCCGACCCTGTCCATCGCCTCGGCGATCAGCTCGCCGATCTCGCGGTCGTTGTTGGCGGAGACGGCCGCGACGTTCGCCAGCTCCTCCTTGCCCTTGACCTTCTTCGAGAGCTTTTCCAGCTCCGCGGTCGCGGCCTCGACGCCGAGCTGTATGCCGCGCTGGAGGGCCATCGGGTTGGCGCCGGCCGAGACGTTCTTGACGCCCTCGCGGAAGATGGCCTGCGCGAGCACGGTGGCGGTGGTGGTGCCGTCGCCCGCGATGTCGTTGGTCTTGGTGGCGACCTCCTTGACCATCTGCGCGCCCATGTTCTCGTACTTGTCTTTAAGCTCGATCTCCTTGGCGACCGTCACGCCGTCCTTCGTGATGACGGGCGAGCCGTACTTCTTGCCGAGCACGACGTTGCGGCCCTTCGGCCCCAGGGTCACGCGCACCGCGTTCGCCAGAACGTTCACGCCCTTGAGCATCGCGCTCCGCGCCTCTTCCCTGAACTTCAAGTCCTTCGCTGCCACTGTTCGTTTCTCCTGAGAAAGTTTAATAGTCCGTCGGTTAGAACTGTCCAATCGGCTTCAAGCGCCCGCGCTCTCGCTCTTCGCGCGGCCGACCTGGACGCGGGCGGGGCGGAGCAGTTGGCTGCCGAGCCGGTAGCCGCGGCCGTACTGCGCGATGACCTGGCCGTCGAGTTCGGGCTCGACCTCGGCGGTGTCCACGGCCTCGTGCAGCTCGGGGTCGAAGGGCTGCGCCAGCGCCTCGACGGGCTCGGCGCCGATCTGCGTGAGCACGTTCTCGAAGCCGCTGATGGTGCCGCGCAGGCCGTCGAGCAGGGCCTCCTGCGTGCCGCCCGCCTCGGACGCCTCGACGGCGCGTTGCAGGTTGTCGATGACGGGCAGCAGCGCGGAGATGAACGCCGCCTTCTCGCGCGCGACGCGCTCGTCGGCGTTGCGCGCGAGGCGCTGGCGCAGCTCGTCCGTCTCGCGCTTGAGTTCGGCCCGCACCTGCTCGAAACGTGTCTGCACGTCCGCCACCTTCTGCTCGGCCTCGCGCGCGCGCGCCTCAAGCTCTTCCACGTAGGACGGCTTCACGCTCGGCGCCTCTTCGGCGGGCCGCGGGCCGCCGCCTTCGCCCTCCTCCTCTTCGCCGAGGCGGATGCGGCGGCGGTCGTTGACGCGAACCTTCGGCGCGTCCTGCTCGGTGCCCAGCTCCTCCGGCCAGTCCTTCTCGGCCGAGTCCTTCTCTGCCATATCTCGCTTCTTACTCCCCCTGCGGAATAGTCTCATCGGCGTAAATCGTAAATGGTAAACCGTAAATAGGAAAGGCGGCGCGCGCCGCGGCCACTATCGACGATTCACGATTCACCGCGCACGCCCCCTCACTTCACGTCGATCTTCAGGCGGCGCCCCGGCCGCTCGTCGCGCTTGGGCAGGTGGAGCAGCAGCACGCCGTCTTTGTAGTCGGCCGAAATCGCCCCGCGGTCCACCGCGTCGGGCAGGCTGAAGGTGCGCACGAAGCGCCCCTGCGGCCGCTCTGCGCGGCGCGCGTGGAGCCCCTCGACGGCCGCGCGGTCGCCGCGGATGACGAGGCGCCCGTCGTCCAGACTCACGTCCAGCCCCCCGCGGTTGATGCCGGGCAGGTCGAGGGCGAGCAGGTACTCGCGCTCGTCCTCGTACACGTCGGCCGCCGGAATCCAGTCGGCGCGCTCGATCTCGCCCTCCTCCTCGCGCGCGCCCCCGCGCCGGTCGGCCGCCTCCTCGAACAAACGGTTCATCCTGTCCTGCAAGCTGAAGAGGTCGCGCGGGTCGAACCTGTGGTGTCTCATTGTCTCCTCCGGAAAGATGTTAGATGTCAGATGCTGGATGTTAGTAAGAGCCGACGCGCTGTAACTAACATCCGGCATCTGACATCTAACATCTGCTTTTAAGCCTTGGCCGCCTCGGTCGCGGCGTCGCCGCCGCCGGCCGTGAACTGCATCTGGTCGCCGTCGGCCGAGACGCGGACGGTCTGGCCGGGCGGAATCTCGCCGCGCAGGAGCTTCGACGCGAGCGGGTTCTGGATGAGCGTCTGGATCGCGCGCTTCAGAGGCCGCGCGCCGTAGAGCGGGTCGTAGCCCTCGCGTGCGAGCAGCGCGCGCGCCGAGTCGTCGAGCACGAGGTTCAGGTCGCGCTCCGCGAGCCGGCGGCGCAGCCGTTCGAGCTGTATCTCGATGATCTCCCCGATCTGCCCGCGCGAGAGCTGGTGGAAGATGACGATGTCGTCCACGCGGTTCAAGAACTCCGGCTTGAAGTTCTCGCGCAGCACTTCGAGCACCGCCTCGCGCACCTGCTCCTCGTCGTCGGCGACGGCCTGTATCTCGCCGCTCCCCAGGTTCGAGGTCATGATGAGCACGGTGTTCTTGAAGTCCACCGTGCGACCCTTCGAGTCGGTCAGGCGGCCGTCGTCGAGAATCTGCAGGAGGATGTTGAAGACGTCCGGGTGCGCCTTCTCGATCTCGTCGAAGAGGATGACGCTGTAGGGCCTGCGCCTCACGGCCTCGGTCAACTGCCCGCCCTCCTCGTGGCCGATGTAGCCCGGCGGCGCGCCGATCATGCGCGCCACAGCGTGCTTCTCCATGTACTCCGACATGTCGAGCCGCACCATCGAGCGCTCGTCGTCGAAGAGGAACTCGGCGAGGGCGCGCGCCGTCTCCGTCTTGCCGACGCCCGTGGGGCCGAGGAAGATGAAGGAGCCGACCGGGCGGTTCGGGTCTTGCAGCCCCGCGCGCGCGCGGCGCACGGCGTTCGACACGGCCGCGAGCGCCTCGTCCTGCCCGACGACGCGCCTGTGCAGGCCCTCCTCCATCTTCAGGAGTTTCTCCATCTCGCCCTGGAGCATCTTCGAGACGGGCACGCCCGTCCAGCGCGAGACGACCTCGGCGATCTCCTCCGCGTCCACCTCGCCCTTGAGCAGGCGCTTGCGGTCGCCCGTCTCGGCCCCCGAAGACTCAAGCAGCTCCAGCTTCTTCCGGTGCTCCTCCAACTGCTCGGCGACTTTGGCCAGCTCCGTGTACTCTTCCGGGAGCGGGGGCGTGCCCTCGTTCTCCCTCGTCTTGATCTGGTTGTAGAGCTTGTCGTACTCGTGCTTCAGCCGGTTGACCTCCTCCGGCAGCTTGCCCACGTCGCCGAGCCCGGCCTTCTCGACCTCCCACTGGAGCTTCAAGTCCTGTAGCTCGCGCGTGACCTCTTTGGCCTCCGCCTGCGCCTCCTCGCGCCGCCTGACCGCCGCCGGCTCCTCCTCCTTCGCCAACTGCTCCTCGACCGTCTTCAACTGGATGAGGCGGCGCTGGAGGCGGTCGATCTCCTCGGGCACGCTCTGGTTCTCGGTGGCGAGGCGGCTGGCGGCCTCGTCGACCAGGTCGATGGCCTTGTCGGGGAGGAAGCGGTCGGTGATGTAGCGGTTCGAGAGGGTCGCCGCGGCGACGATGGCCGAGTCCTTGATGATGACCCCGTGGTGCTCCGCGTACCGCTGCTTCAGGCCGCGGAGGATGGCGATGGTGTCCTCGACCGTCGGCTCGCCGACGAAGATGGGCTGGAAGCGGCGCTCAAGGGCCGCGTCCTTCTCGATGTACTTCTTGTACTCGTTGAGCGTGGTGGCGCCGACGCAGCGCAGCTCGCCGCGCGCCAGCGCCGGCTTGAGCATGTTCGAGGCGTCGATGGCCCCCTCGGCGGCGCCCGCCCCGACCAGCGTGTGCATCTCGTCGATGAAGAGGATGATGTTCCCCTGCGCCCGCTCGATCTCGCGCAGGACGGCCTTGAGGCGGTCCTCGAACTCGCCGCGGTACTTGGCGCCCGCGAGCATCGAGCCGAGGTCGAGCCCGACCAGCCGCTTCGTCTTCAGAGACTCGGGCACGTCGCCCGAGACGATGCGCTGCGCGAGCCCCTCGACGATGGCGGTCTTGCCGACTCCGGGCTCGCCGATGAGCACGGGGTTGTTCTTCGTGCGGCGCGAGAGCACCTGGATGGTGCGCCGTATCTCCTCGTCGCGGCCGATGACGGGGTCGAGCTTGCCCTCGCGCGCGAGCTGCGTCAGGTCTTTGGCGTACTTCTCAAGCGCCTCGTAGTTGACCTCCGGGTTGTCGTTGGTGACGGGCGGGCGCTTCTCGATGAACGCGGAGAGCGCGTCGGGCTTGAAGCCGTGCTGACGCAGTATCTGTCCGGCCCCGCCCTTCTCGCCGGCGACGGCCAGCAGGAGGAGGTCGAGGCCGATGAACACGTCCCCTCGTTTCTGCGCCAGCTTGTCCGCCTCGTCCACCACGCGGTTGAGGCGCGGGCTGGAGAAGCGCTGCGCCCCCTCCACTTTAGGCAGGCGGCTGATGACGGACTGGGCGTCGGTCAGGACGCCCTGCACGTCGCCGCCGAACTTCGTGAGCAGGCCGGCGGCGAAGCCGTCGGGCTGCGTGAGCATGGTGAGCAGAAGGTGCTCGGGCCCCGCCTCCGGGTGCCGGTTGCGCTCGGCCAAACTTACGGCGTCCAGAAACGCCTTCCGACCTAATTGTGTAAAACGCTCTAAGTCCATGACGAAAGAGAATCCTTGAATGCTGAAAGCTCTCGAACCGCCTCGAAAAAGGCTGGGCGGCCCCCGCACCGTCTCTTAAAGGCGGGGGCCGCCCGGCACTGACGCCAGAGTGCGAGCAGTCGGCAGGCGGCTCAGCGGTTCGCCGCCTTCTTCTTCGCCTCGTCGCCCGAAGACTCGGCCTGCGCCTCGATGGTCTTCGGGGCCGTCGCGCCTTCGGCCGACTCGCCCTTGATCTCGATGCGGCGGGCCTTGACCTCCTCGCGCTTGCGGAGCGCGACGCGCAGCACGCCGTTCTTGTACTCGGCCGCCGCGCCCTCGCCCGAGACGGTCTGCGGCAGCGTGAAGGAGCGCGTGAACGAGCCGTAGGCGCGCTCGACGCGGTGGTAGTTGTCGGCGTCGTCCTTCTTCTCGAAGCGGCGCTCGCCGCGCAGCGTCAGGACGTTGTTCTCGATGGTCAGCTCGAAGTCCTCGCGGTTCATGCCGGGGAGTTCGGCTTCGAGGACGATCTCGTCCTTGTTCTCGAAGATGTCCACGTTCGGCGTCCAGGCGCCGCGCGCGATGCCCTCGTCGCCGAAGCCGCGCGAGAAGTTGGTTGAGAACAGGCGGTTGACCTCGTCCTGCAAGGTCTTCAGGTCTCGGAACGGGTCGTAACGTGTGATGCTCATGTTTTTTTACCTCCAGAGAGAATTTTTGCTGCCCCCTGCGGCCCCCAAGTCGGGGCGCCGGGGCGATCCTCAATGCGTGAGCACGGAGGAATAATAAATATTGAGTGTCCTCTTGTCAAGTCTATGGATGAAGAAGGAAATTTCCGAGTTGCCCGGGCCGGACGGCCGAAACCGCAACCGTCTTTATAGGTCTATAAAAGGCATTTTGGAGAATATTCGTTGACAGAACGGTTCCAGGGGCATATTATAAATGGCAATTCAGGGTTTTGACCGAATTTGACGGAACGCGGCGGCTCGGAGATTCGTAAGGAGAGAGATGCCTTCGATACTTGACGAGAAGGACGCAAGGCTTCTGGAGATTCTCCAGAAGGACGGGCGCGCGACGAACGTGGAACTGGCGCGCGCGGTCGAGCTGACCCCTTCGGCCACCCTTGAGCGCGTGCGCAAGCTGGAGGAGCGCGGCCTGATAAAAGGCTACACGGCGATTCTAGACCCGCACGCGCTGGGGCTGGGGCTGGTGGCCTTCATCTTCCTGCGCGTGGAAGACCCGGAGGATTTGGTCGGGCGCGCCGAGGGGACGGGCGAGGAGCTGGCGGCGCTGCCGTTCGTGTTGGAGCTGCACCACCTCGCGGGCGAGGACTGTTTTCTGGTGAAGGTGCGCGCGCGCGACACGGACGACCTGTATCGCATCCTGCGTGATGATTTCGGGCCGTTCAAGGCGATACGCGGGACGCGCACGACGATTGTGCTCAAGACGGTTAAAGAGTCGGCGAGTTTGCCCGTGGGCAAGGGAAGAGAGGGTGAATAAATGGCGGACAGGGAGAAGTGGGGAGCGTACGGGGCATGGGCGTCGGTCTGTTTTTTCTGGGGCACGACCTATCTGGCAATCCGCATCGGGTTGGAGACCATTCCCCCAATGCTTCTGGGC
>DASVQJ010000331.1:0-11495 GCA_036389235.1 Pyrinomonadaceae bacterium
CGCGGGGCGAAGGCCCGCACGGGTCAAGAACTCGACAAGGCTTTAGCGCAGGCCATCGGGCTCGTGACTAAAGCCGACATAAGAGGCTGGTTCAAGCACTGTGGCTACTCGCTCGCACGCAAGTGAGAACCGCTATAGGGCTTCGCTCTTCAGTGGGTCGGGGTAGACCCGAAACACCCAGTCGTCGTAAGACTTGGTGGGAAACTTGTACGTGGTGGACGGCTTAATGATCTTAGCCGTCGGTTTCGTCTCCGGGCCGCCGGCGCGCGGGTCGTAAAAGGCCGTGAGGTAGTTGCCCTTCGCCAGGTTCCTGACCTTGAATTGACCCTTCGTCGCCGGGTTGGTCTTGCCGGTCGGCACCGCGTAGAACAGGTAGGTGCCCCGGTTCTTGGTGGCCGCGGTGCCCGCCTGTTCCAGCGCGTAGGCGCGCATCAAGGTGGTCGGGGCGGTCAGCCTGTTGTTGGGGTTCATGAGCCACCAGTTGGGCAGGACGTTGTTGAAGTAGTCGACCATGTATCTGATCTCTCTATACGCGGTCTGAGGCGCCCAGTCGCCCGTGATGGTCGTGGTGAAACCGGTCTTGACGCCGGTGCAGATTCCCGTGGAGTCGCCGAACGAGCCGGTGCCGCCCGCCGCCGCAATCGCCCACATCCCCCTCCGCTGAAACTCGTTGGTGAACACGCCCCTGGGGCAGTCGGTGGTCCGGGTCGGGTTCTCCTCCGGGTCGTAGGGGTTGACCTTCAGTCTACTGCCGAGGTAGCCGTACTCGTCGTTGACGACGGGAATCTTATTCGGGTTCGGGCTGGAGCCGGGCAGGTTCCAGTTGTTGATGATGCTGAAGTTGGCCCACTCGTCGCTGAACTTGCATTTGCTGTTGATGTTGAGCCCGGGGTTGACGCAGTCGTCGTGCCCCACGCTCCACTGGAGCACGGCGTGCGAGGGCCACGTCTTGTTGAAGAATTTGAAGACGGGAACGTTCTTCGGGTGGATCGTGAGCGCACGCCCCTGCGACCTGTTATCGAGCCCCCACGGGTCGCTGCCGCGCAACGTGGTCGCCCTGTCGTTGAAGTAGGCCGCCTTGAGGCCGGACGCGTCGTTATCGTCGCCGGGGTCGGTGCCGGGCACGCGCGCAAACTGCCATTCGTTGGCGAGGCACCACATGACGTTGGGGAAGGCCGCGTACCGGGCCACGGCGTACCTCACGTACCTGTCGTCGCGGGCCGTGTCCGCCCCGAAGCTGATGGCGGTGCTGTCTGTGAACAGGATGATCTCGGCCAGCGTCCTGTTCCTCTTGGCGTCCTGCGTCTGGTAGAGCTTGTTGACGACCGCGTCGAACCCGGTCCAGTGCTCTACATTGATTTGATCGTGCGCGCCGTCTTTGAACGGCAGACTCTGTCTGTATTTTTGCTCCGCCTGCGCTATCGGGAACGGGAACATCAGCATGCGGACTTTGTTGAGCCGGTTCTGGACGGAGTTATCGACGGCCGTCGACCAGCCGCCGTTCGACGCCGGGTCGAGCACGTTGTTGATGATGCTGTAGTAAGTCTGCCCCCAGATGAAGGGGTGGTGACCGCTGTCGTAGACGAGTCGGTAGTTCCTGGCCGCGTCGCGCCGCAGGAAGCCGTTCTCCTGCGGCGTCCCCGGCGGCGGGTTTTGAACCGCGAAGCCTCCGCCGCCGAGGGCTATCGTCCCGTCCGCCGGGCAGCTCCCGCCGGCCTGCGGGGTACACCTGAGCGTGTACGTCCAGTTGTCGGCCACGCCGGACGGCGGGGGGCCGCCGACGTTGAAACGCACCTTGAAAACTATCTGCCCGTTCTTCTTATCGTAGAAGGCGTGGACGGTCTTGTTCAGGGTGGCGTCACGGCCGTTTTGAAATTCCGCCGTGATGTCCGGTTGCGTGTACGCCTGCGTCTCGCCGTTGGTGTCGTTGGCGTAGGCGGTCTGGCCGATGACGATCTCGCAGATGTCGTACGGGAAGAGCGTGTCCCTGCACTCGGGGAGAGCGAGGGGGGTGGGGGCGGCCTGCGCCTCGGCCGTCTGGGCGACGGCGGCGTGTGCGCCGAACAGCAGTATGAACGCGAGCGGGGCGATTACCGTCAGCAATGAGCGAAGCCGTGTCGACATGTAGATACTCCTTGGGGGCTCGGGGCCGGGCCTTTTGAAGAATGGTCTTCGGCGTCCGCCCGCGGCGGGGCGGAAACGATGTCGTCGCTGAAATGGTTACGGAGTGAAAGCGTTTGCCCTTCGGTCTTGCGGGGCTTCTAAGGGCGGAGGCGCTGCGGGGAGCATTATTGCCTCAGCGGTCATTCATACCGCGCAACCTATTACCGCAGGTGCGGCCGGCTTGTCTCCAAAATTACGTCTAATTCTCTTAAAAAAAATCTCAAATCGTTCGGCGGGGATGAGGACGAGGGTCGCCGACCATCGATGTGGACGGAGGCCCGTTTTTTGGACACGGCCGAGGGGCCGCCGACTCTTCTTCGGGCGGAGAGGGGAGTCCTCGGAGTTGGACGGAAGTCCATCCAAAGGTCTTTCACAAACTTTCAAACACGCATCTAAGCGTCATGATGAGTAGGGGAGACGTATACCTCTTCGGCCCTTTCCGTCTCGACGTCGGCGAGCGCGTCCTGCTCCGTCAAGGGGAGCAGGTCGTCATGACGCCGAAGGCGTTCGACATGCTCTGCTTCTTAATCTCCAACAGCGGACGCCTCGTCGAGAAGGGGAAGCTGCTGGATGAACTCTGGCCCGGCGCCTTCGTCGAGGAGAAGACCCTCTCGCAACACATCTTCATGATTCGCAAGGCGCTCGGCCCCGACGGCGCGGCCTACATCAAGACCGTGCCGAAATGCGGCTACCGTTTCATCGCCGACGTGCGCGTCTTGCCGCGCGTTGGTTCGAACGTCGTCGTGGAGAGTCATGCGCCGGCGGCGTCGGGCGCCGAGGGGGAGTTCGAAGCCGACCGGGGGTCGGCGGCGCGGGGCGAGCGACCCCGCAACCTTGCCGCGCGGTTGAGTGACGGCGGGCCGGCCGTATCCCGCCCCGGCCCTTCGGCCGGGCGGGCGGCCGCGGCGGCAGACTTTGCCCCCCGTCCGGAGACCTTCGCCCGCCGTGTGTCGAGCCGCCGTTTACTCAAGGTCGGCGCGGCCGCTTTCGGTCTCGCGCTCGCCGCGGGCGCGCTCGCGCTGAAGGCGACGCGCACGGCCGTAGACGCTAATCCGAACAGACCTTTCCAGAACTTTGATTTCGTCAAGCTGGCTACCGTGGGTGACATCGGGGCGGTGGGGCTCTCGCCCGACGGGAAGTATGTCGCTTACGCGTCCGCGGCCCGCGGGCGTGAGCGTCTGCTCGTCCAGCAGATCGGCAGCTCAAGCAGTGTCGAGGTCGTCTCGCCCGCCGAGGTGACGTACGTCGGCGTTACTTTCTCGAACGACGGCGCTTCGCTCTTTTACGTCGCGAGAGAGAAGGACAGCCCGCTCGGCGTGCTTTACCAGGTGCCGACCTTCGGGGGTACGCCGAGGAAGCTTATCGAAGACGTTGACAGTCCGGTGACGATTTCCCCCGACGGTCAGCGGCTCGCCTTCATCCGTAATTACCTGGACTCGCAGGAAAATGCCTTGATGGTCGCGGCCGTCTCCGGCGCAGAGGAGCGGAAGCTCGCGACGCGCAGCCTGCTCGAAGGGTTCTCGGACGAAGGCCCCTCCTGGTCGCCCGACGGGAAACTCATCGCGTGTGCGCAGCAGTATCAACTATCCTGGCGGGGCTACAGCGAGCTACTGTTCGTGAGCACGGAGGACGGTTCGGTCACGTCGCTCCGGTTGTCAGGGTGGAAGGGGGCGGAGCAGGTGGCGTGGCTCTCCGACGGCAGGGGGATTATCCTGGCCGGCCGCGGCCCCGAGGCGCAGTTACTGGTCAGCCAGCTCTGGCACCTCACGTACCCGGGCGGCGAGGCGCGGAGGGTCACCAGCGACCCCAACAGCTATAAGGGTGTGAACGTCTCTCGTGATTCGCGCGTCGCCCTGATGGTGCACTCCGAGCGGGTCTCAAGCCTCTGGGTCGCCCCGCTCGAAAAATTAAGTGCGGCGACGAAAATCAGCGACGTGAGAGACCTGAACAGCCAGTGGCTGGGGGTCGTCTGGACGCCGGACGGTAAACTCCTCTACGGGTCGCGCGCGAGCGGGGGCGCGGAGGTCTGGTCGATGGACAGTAACGGGGCGGGGAAGCGCCAGCTCACCTCGGAGCCGGGCTCCGACCTGGCCCCTTCGGTCTCACCCGACGGGCGCTTCGTCGTGTTCACCTCCTTTCGCACGGGCGAGCCGCACGTCTGGAGGATGAGGAGCGATGGGAGCGACCCGACGCAGTTGACCTACGGCCAGAGGGACTCTTTCCCCGTCGTCTCGCCCGACGGTAAGTGGGTCATCTACGTCTCAGACTTCGAAGACAGGCCGAACCTTTGGAAGGTGCCGCTCGAAGGCGGCGAGGCCGTCCGGCTCACGACCGGGTATTTTGCCATCTCACCTGCCATCTCTCCGGACGGCAAGACCGTCGCATGTTACTTCACCGAGAGCGCCACGGCGCCCCCCAGGCTCTCGATCTTCTCGCTCGAAATACCCAAGCTCCTGAAGCAGTTTGAGGTCTACTTAACCGACATGCCCGTAGTCCACTGGGCGCCGGACGGGCGCGCCGTCGCCTATGTCCGGAAGAACGGCGGCGGCTCGAACGTCTGGCTCCAACCGGTGGCCGGCGGGCCGCCGAAGAGACTCACAAATTTTCAAGACGACCAGCTCTTCCGCTTCGACATCTCGCAAGACGGCCGCCTGGTCTTCGAGCGTGGCGCCACAATCAAGGACGCCGTGCTGATAAGCAGCAAGTAAACGGCCATTGACCCGACGCGGGCGGCGCGGGGTGGGCGCGACGAGAAATCGCGTCGCCCCGCGCCGCATGCGTCGAGTCAGGGAGGCCGTTTCAAACGTCGGCGCTCACTGCCGTTTGACGTAGAGCAGTATGTCGAAGTTGTAGCTCGGCGACGTGGGCAGTTGGTAGAGCGTGCCGTTGGCCGGCCAGTAGAAGTTGTGCGGCGCGGCCACGTCGAGGCCGGTCTTCGGGTCGATCCAGCGCGCGGTGAAGTTGCCGGCCAGGCTGCCGAGGCTCAGCCGGAAGTTGTGGCTGTAGCCGCCGCCGGTCACGACGGGGTTGTACTTCTTGAACGTCTCCGTCCCGAGCGTGCTGTGGTGGATGTAGAGGGCGTGCTCGTTCCTCGTCCACTGCATCGCGCCCCAGTAGGTGTTGCCGGAGCCGTAGGCGGCAATGTCCGGACACCACGAGACGGGGTTCATGATCTGCCGGCTCACGTTCCTGAGCGTCAGCCCCGGCGTGACGAGAACGCCGTTGACGTACTCGCCGTTGAGGAACTTCGCCAGCACGCCGAGCTGCGTGCGGATGTTGGCGGCCGCCGGGTTGAGCTTCCACTCGTAACCGAGGTGGTCGAACGAGCCGCCCTCGTTGAGCATGAACTCCCACGCCTCGGCGCGGACGCTGTTCTCGTCGGCCCCCGTGACGTTGGGCGAGATGCGCCCCTCGTTGAAGCCGAAGGTCTTGTCCACGTTGCCGGTCTGCGTGGGCCTCAGGAACTTGCGAATCATCTCGATGGCCCCGTTGCGCACGCGCCCGGTGCCTGCGAAGTCGGAGATGGCGACGTAGTGGCCGTTGATGATCTGGATGTTCGCCTGGGCGGCGGCCCAGTTGACGGTCTGGTCCTGGCTGAAGTTGACCGCGATCATGTGCTTCTTCGGGAGCGGCGCCTCGGCGTTGACTATCTCCTGAATCATGTCCCTGTGCCAGTTGATGGTGCCCGTCATGTCCTCGTTGGCGTTGTCGGGCTCGTTCGAGACCTCCCAGTAGAAGTTGTCGAACGCGTTGAGCGTGCCGACCATCTTCTGGATGAAGGCGCGCTGCCGCGTGCGGACGTACTGGTTGCCGAGGCTGTCGTCGCCCGTGCCGCCGGCGTTGTCGTAGGCGGTGAAATACTTCTCCGCCGAGAGGCTCTTGTTCACGCCCTGCGGCGAGTTGTTGCGGTCGTGCCAGGGGCTGTTCTCGAACGCGCCGTCGAAGGGGGCGAACAGCGTCGCCTCGACGATGATGCCGCGGGCCTGCGCGTCGCTCACCACCTGCGCCACCCTGTCGAAGAAGCCCTGCTCCCACAGGTCGAGGTTCCAGTACTTGTTGACCGGGTCCCACTTGAACGGCTGCTCGTAGGTGTAGGGCGTGAGTTCGTTGTGCGTCGCGGTGCCGGGCGAGTCGATGGGGCGCGAGCCGGGGCTGTGGTTGAGCGCGAGCCACAGGCGAATCTTGTTGAGCCCCTTGTCCCGAAGGTCGTTGAGGAAAGAGGTGCGGTTCTCCCAGGTGCAGTAGCTGTCTTCGCGGTCGGGCTGCGTGACGTGGCAGAGGTAAGAGGCGGAGGTGCCGACGAGCGCCAACGTCCTCCCGTTGTAGTTGAAGTACTGGAGGTTCGTGTCGCGCGTGATGGGCGCGGCCAGCGCGCCCGGCGTCGAGAGCATGCCGCATGCGAGGACGAACGCGCACACGCGGGGGAAAAATCTACGAGCCATTTCAATCTCCTTACTTGGTGTTCTGTGCGGTCGAGGGTCGGGGGAGACCTGTCTAAAAACCTGGACGGATTCCAACCGTAGTCCGTCTATTAACGCGCGCGGCCGCATCCGGGCATCGCGCGCCGTCGTACAAAGAATCTATGGGGTAAAGAGGAAAGAGCGGGCCGCCCCCTCCGTTCGCCCGTGCGCGGAGGTTAGGCGCGGGCGAGCCGGTAAGTCTTCAAAGCGCTTTCAAAGTTGCGCCAATTTTTTTCCAACGAGCGCCTTCGGACTGCGATGAGCACTACGAGTGAACAGGCGGAGCGTGTATACGCGTTCGACGAGTTCCGTCTCGACGCGGCCGAGCGCGTGCTGACGCGCGGCGGCGCGGCGGTCGCGCTGACGCCGAAGGCGTTCGACACGCTGCTCGTCCTCGTGCGCAACGGCGGGCGGCTGGTCGAGAAGGCGAGGCTCCTCGACGAAGTCTGGCCCGGCACCTTCGTCGAGGAGAAGACACTCGCACAGAACGTCTTTCTGCTCCGCAAGACGCTCGGCACCGACCCCGCGGGCGGGCAGTACATCCAGACCGTCCCGCGCCACGGCTACCGCTTCGTGGCCGACGTGCGCGTCGCGCGGCGCGAAGACGGAGAGGGCGGCGCGGGGGTGCACGAGGCGTTCGCGCCCCGGCCGCCGCACGGCGGCGTGCCGCCGGAGTCGAAGCGCACGCGCGCGGCCACCCGGCGGGGCGGGGCGGAAATTTTTCACGGCCTGTTAAGGAGTTGCCGGAGGTGGGTGGTCTTCCTTCTGGCGGGGCTCGCCGCCGCGGCGGGCGTCCTTTTCGGCCTGAGGGACGGGGCGGCCGACCGCTTCCAGCGGATGAAGATCGCCAACCTGACGGCGCAGGGCGGGTCGAGGCACGCGGCCATCTCGCCGGACGGCAACTACGTGGCGGTGGTGGTGAGCGAAGCGGGGCGGGAGAGCCTCCGTGTGCGTCAGGTGGTGACGGCCAACGAGCTTCAGATAGTCGCGCCGGCCGAGGGCCAGTACCTCGGGCTGACCTTCTCGCCCGACGGTAACTACATCTTCTACGCTCTGTACGAGCGCGGCGAAAAGTTCGGGGTGCTCAGACGAGTCCCCGTCCTCGGCGGCGTCCCGAGCCGGGTCGTCCAGGACGTCGACAGTCCTGTCGCCTTCTCGCCCGACGGGCGAAGACTCGCCTTCATCCGCAACTACTTTGAACCGGCCGGGTGGGTCACCGAACTCTTCGTCGCCGACGCCGACGGGACGGGCGAGCGCCGCCTCGCCACGCGAAGGGGGACGGAACTCTACATGGGCGTCGGCCCCGCCTGGTCGCCGGACGGGCGCGTGATAGCGTGCGCCCTCGCCGACGTGTCGAGCAGAGAGTACAACGTCGTCGGGGTGGCCGTGTCGGACGGCGCGGAGCGGCCTCTGTCGGATTGTCGTTGGGCGAGGGTGGTCGCGCTGGCGTGGCCCGCGGACGGGGGCGGGCTTCTGGTCAACGCGTTCGAGCGGAACTCGCAGCCCGGCTCGCAAATCTGGCGCGTCGAGTACCCGGGGGGCGAGACGCGCCGCATGACGAACGACCTCAACTTATACCGCGGCCTCTCTCTCACGGCCGACGCGCGCTCACTCGTCACCGTGCAGTCCGACCGTTACACGAACCTCTGGGTGTCGAATGACGGCGACCCGCGCCACGCCGAGCAGGTCAAGTTCACACCCGGCGGCAGGTTCGGCTCAATCGTCGGGCTGTCGTGGACGCCCGACGGCCGGATAGTCTACGCCTCGAACGAGAGCGGCAACTACGACATCTGGTTGGCGGGCGCGGAGGGCGGGGGCCGGAAGCAACTGACCGTGGACGCGCTGACCGACCACAGCCCCGCGGTCTCGCCCGACGGCGGGCGCGTCGCCTTCGTCTCAGACCGGACGGGCCGGCAGCGCGTCTGGGTGATGGACATCGACGGCGGCAACCAGACGCCGCTCTCGCCCGGCGACGTGCGAGACCGCCCCCGCTGGTCGCCCGACGGCAGGTGGCTGGTTTATACGACGACGGACAGCGCGCTCTGGAAGATTCCGGCGGCGGGCGGCGAGCCGGTGCGGCTGACGGACCTGGACGCGCGCACCCCGGCCGTCTCTCCCGACGGCCGCCTGGTCAGCTTCGAGCACTGGGACAGCGAGACGACACGCCGCTCGCTCATGGTCGTCCCGCTCGAAGGCGGCGAGGCCACACAGGTGCTCGACGTGGCCCCCGGGGGACTCTGGGCCAGCCAGTGGACGCCGGACGGAAGCGCCCTGCGGTTCATAGACGAGCGCGACGGCGTGTCTAACATCTGGCTACAGTCGCTCGACGGCGGCGCCCCCCGACGGCTCACGGAGCTTCAATCCGGCTTCCTGACAGATTTCGTCTGGTCGCCCCGCGACGAACGCCTGGTCTACGCGAGCGGCGTCATGGTCAACGACGTGGTCCTCATCAGTGATTTCAGGTGAACCGCCCGAAGACTGTCTGCTTGCGCCGTCCCGCCCCCTTTAGAGCGCGTCGATAGGGGTTTTTGACACACCGATAACCAACCGGCCGAGGGCGGCCGGGCGCTCTTCGCGGGTGGCGGCTACCTTCTTTAGCCGCCGGCCGATGCCCTACGACCTGAAGCCGTTCACGGGATGGGGCAGCCGTCGGCGACGCACCCGTTCATGCAGACCTCGCGGAACTGCCCCGTATAGCGGTAGCAGTTCCTGAAGCAGTCGCTGCAATAGTCGCGGCCCGCGGGCGCGGGTCTGTGTGAAGGGGAGAGTACGAGCAGCATCAGCATGCCCGCCAGGATGGCGAAGCGCAGAAAGAGTCTCTTGGTCATGGCTTGCTCCTGTCAGAGTGAGGGTCGTCGATAGGTAATCAGGGGCGTTGACGTGAGGCCGGCGTGTCCAGAGAACTCCGCCGACGTGAATCCGACGCGGGAAAGATATTACCGGAGGGGCGGGGTGTCAACGGTCAGGCTTCAAGGCCGCGCCCTCAGATTATAGCGGCGTTCACACGGACGCGACGGCCGCGCCGGGAGCGCGGGCATCCTGCCCGCCGAAGCGTGCGTCAGCACGCTTCACCGTGCAGCGCGATCCCACGCCCGGGAGATTTAAAGTCTGACGGCTTTCGCGCTTACGCGCTCATGGCGGGCTGGATGCCCGCGCTCCCGGCGTGAGGTCGCACCCGAACGCACGCCGCTGTAACGCCGCGGCAAACCCCTAAGGCGCACGCGTGAGCCTTCGTGTTCCTCGTCGGTAGCGTGGGCTTTTAACACGGAGACACGGAGACACAGCTCGTAGTCATAAGGCTTCAGGCTGTGTCTCCGTGTCTCCGTGTTTACCGTTAACGCTGACGGCCCCGGGCTTCGACGTGTGCGCGCCACGCGTCGAGCACTTCGCGCTCGCGTTCGCGGGCGAGGCCGGCGCGGCGCTGCGTGTCGGCGGGGCGTGTCAGGTCCCATTCGAGCGTGTCGCGCACGGTCTCGGAGAGCGGGCGGAACTTGAGCCCGGCCGCGACCGCCTTCTCGACGCTGACGCCCATGAAGTAGCGGTTAACGTCGTCCGGGCCGGACTCGGGCACCCACAGCGGCACCTCCATCCACGGCCCGACCCCCGCGTCGAGCAGGAACTGTTCGTCCACCCAGACGAAGCTCGCGTCGCTGCCCGTCGTGCCCCTGCACACTTCGAGCACGCGGCCCATCGTGAGCCTGTAGTCAGGCCCCGCGGCGTTGAACGTCCCGGTCTTGCGGGCCTCGGCCATGTCCAGCGTCCACCCGGCCAGGTCGCGCACGTCGATGAACTGCACCTGACGTTCGGGGTCGCCGGGCGCGAGCACTTCGCCGCCCTCCGCGACGCGCCGCGGCCAGTACGTGAAGCGGTCGCTGTAGTCGTGCGGCCCGACGATGAGCCCCGCGCGGACGTTGAGGACGCGCCCCGGCATCTCCTCCCCGGCCGCGCGCTCGCACAGCGCCTTGAGCGCCCCGTACCTCTCCCAGAAGAAGGGCGCGGCGGTCAGCTCGGACTGTTTAAGCGCCTCGGCCTCGCGTAGCTGCTCGTCCGTGATGGCGCCGACGGGGTAGTCCTCGTCCACGCCCGGCACGCTCGTGTCCCTGTAGACCGACTGGCTCGAAACGAACGTGTAATGCTCGACCGCGTCGGAGAGCAGCCGCGCCGAGTCGCGCACCACGCGCGGCGAGTAGCCCGAAGGGTCGAAGACCGCGTCCCAGCGCCGTCCCCTCAGCGCGTCGAGCCCGCCGTCGCGGTCGCCGCGCAGCTTCTCCGCCTCGGGGAACAGCTCCGGGTTGAACTGCCCCCGGTTGAAGAGCGTCACCTCGTGCCCGCGCGCCAGCGCCGCCTCGGCCACGTAACGGCCGAGGAACTTCGTCCCGCCCAGGATTAGTAGCTTCATATTCTCACGAGTGTTGAGTGACGAGTGACGAGTGGTGAGAGAAAGCAAAACTGCCTTGTATCTTCTTATCACTCGTCACTCATCACTCATCACTTCCTCAGAGTGTTCTGGTCACCTTCGCCAGCGAGCGCGGGGCGTCGGGGTCGAGGCCCTTGGCGTCGGCGAGCAGCGCGGCGAAGAGTTGGGCGGGGATGATGTAGGGGATGACGGCCAGCATCTCGTCTATCTCGGCGGGCAGGCGCACGGCGCGCGTGGCGAGTTCGGCGACGGCCGGGTCGGAGGTGAAGGCGAGCGTGTCGGCGCGCAGTTCCTTCAGGCGCGCCAGCAGTTCGCGCACGCCGCCGAGCGTGACGCCCGGCGGGGCGAAGGCGAAGATCGGGAAGTGACGCTCGACGACCGCCAGCGGCCCGTGCAGGAAGTCGGCCGAGGAGAAGCGCTCGGCCACGACGTAGCAGGTCTCCATCAGCTTCAAC
>DASVQJ010000332.1:0-26323 GCA_036389235.1 Pyrinomonadaceae bacterium
CGTCTCGGTCAACGGCGCCGGCGCCAGGAGTGGCGAGACGATCTTCACGGGGCAGTCCATACAGACGCCCGCAGGCGTGGGCGCGACGGTCACGCTGCCGGGGGTGGGGCGGGTGGACATCGCGCCGAACACGAACCTGACTCTCTCGTTCGAGGCGGGCAAGGTCAACGTCGCGCTCGTCTCGGGCTGCGCCATCCTGACGGCCGACCGCGGGTCGGTGGGCAGCGTGGAGTCGGGCGGGGCGACGCAGCGCACGGAGGGCGAGGAGGGGGGCACCATCGACGTGTGCTCGTCGGCGACGCCGGGCGGGGCGCCCATCGTCGGGCAGGGCGTGGCGGCGGCTGCGGGCGCGGGCGCATCCGGTGGCGGCGCTGCTGCCGCGACGACCGCCGGCGCGGCGACGGCCGGGGGCGGCGGCGGGCTCTTCGGGCTCGGCACGGCAGGCACCATCGGCGTGATCGCCGCGGCGGTCGGGGCCACTACCGCGGCCGTGATATTGGTTCCCTGCCGCCGCGGTCCCAACCCGAGCCCCGGCACCCCGCGCGGCGTCAACGACGAGTGCCGCTAGGGCGTCCGGCCGCGCGGCCGGACGGCTCCCCGCTTACACAAATGTGCCCTCGGAAGTCTTCTTCCGAGGGCACAAGCTTTTTCGGCCGCCGCTAAGGCCAAGCCGCTAGAGGCCCGCCTTCTGCAAAAACTGTTGCATTCTCCGCCGTGTGGAGTTAATCTCCCGGCTGTGGGCGAGACCTCCTGCATTCCGCCGCCCGCGAGACACACTACTACCTAGCCGCCACTAGGGACAGCTCGCTCGGATAGACAATCGTGTGGGTGCTGTTTAGAGCAGCGTCAGCGCGCTATTGATGACGCTCAGCGCGAGCGCGGTGAAGCCGTCGGCGGCACCACCAGCGGGCATGTCTGCCGTCGGGGCTGACGCACCCACATCAGTCGAGCCGTCATCGGCCTGAACAGCGGACGATTGAGACGCGCTCGGTGGGTTCGGAATGTCACCTGGGGCGATGGGCGGGCAGCCCGCATCGCCGGCGAAGGCGGAGCCGCAAAGTGACAGCACCAAGACTGAGGCACAGAGAGTCTTTCGCATCTTCTTTTCCTTATATGGAGTTTGTAGCCGGACTGACCGTCACATTCCGCAACGGGGTGACGGTCTTTTCGTGCCCGCCAGTTTTGTGGCGCGCGCACAGGAAAGGCTGACCTCACATGAATTTAGCAGATGAGCGGCTGAAGGAACTAGATAACGCTTCACTCAGCCCTGATGACCGGGCGCTACTTCGCTGCCGCGTCTCTGGAGACCTCGCCGGTAACGGGCAATATGAGGCCGCGAGTGAGGCCCTGGGTGAGTTATGGCGTGGGATAGGTCAGCGCCCAAGCGTCGAAGGGCTGGGGGAGAGGGCGACCGCCGAGGTGCTATTACAGGCCGGCGCCGTTTCTGGTTGGAGAGGCGCGAGTCAACAGGTACGAGGGGCGCAGGCGGCCGCAAAAGACCTTATCAGCGAAAGCGCCTCACGTTTCGAATCGCTAGGGGAGACGGAACGGGCTGCCGCCGCGCGCAGTGAACTCGCACTCTGCTACTGGCGAGAAGGTTCTTACGACGAGGCGCGACTGCTTCTGACCGGCGCCCTCGAAGTTATAGATGAAGCGATGGGTCGGGCGAAAGCCCTGTTGCGGCTCGCGACCGTAGAGTTCTTCGCGGGTCGCTATAACGACTCTCTCACTATCCTGCGGGACAACGCGCACATCTTCGACGAGCGGGTGACGCACGCCCTTCGTGGCAGCTTCCATAACGCGTTGGCGCTGGCGCTGAAGCAACTGGGCCTTATAGAGGAACGGCCCGATTACCTCGATCAGGCCATCATCGAATACACCGCGGCCATCTACCACTATGAAAAAGCGGGGCACGAGCGTTACCGGGCGAACAACGAGAACAACCTCGCCAACCTGCTCCGCAAGGTTGGGCGCTACCGCGACGCGCACGAGCACCTCGACCGCGCGGGCGCCCTCCTGCGGAGGCTGAAAGATAGGGGGTTGCTCGCGCATGTGGACGACACGCGCGCCCGCGTTTTTATCGAGGAAAAGAAGTATGGCGAAGCAGAGCGGGTGGTAACCCGGGCCGTTCAGATGTTGGAGACTGGCGGCGCGGCCGGGCAGTTGGCCGAAACTTTAACGACCCAAGGGGTGGTGTGGGCGAGGCTGGGGAGGAACGATGCGTCCATCGGCGTCCTGCGTCGCGCCGCGCAGGTGGCGGAGGAGGCGGGGGCGTCGTGCGGCGCCGGGCTCGCGGCGCTGACATTGATTGAAGAGCACGGGGAGCGGCGTGCGCTCTCGCCCGAGGAGGTGTATGAGCTTTACGTGCGCGCCGACGGGCTGCTGAAGGAGGCGCAGCACCCGGAGGCTTTTGCGCGGCTGAGGGCGTGCGCGCGGGTCGTGATGCGGAGGCTCGCGGGCGTGCAGTTCGACGACAAGAACTTCACAATCTTCAACGCGGTGCACGAGCTGGAGGCTAAGCTCATCGGGCGGGCTCTGGACGAGGCGGGCGGGAGCGTGACGCGGGCCGCCAAGCTGCTTGGCGTCCGGCACCAGACGTTCCTCTCGATGCTGAACATCAGGCACCGGAAGCTGTTGGAGAAGCGGAGGCCGGCGGAGAAGCGGCTGAAGAGCATCATCAAGAAGGACGCTTAGAGACGCCACGCTCAAGAGTCCCACGCCGGGGACGTCGTAGCCTTTCTGGCTTTCAAAATCTGTCAAAAATTTTCACGCCGAGGGTGCGGAGCCCGCGGACTCTATGCCGCCGGGGGAGTCGTCGTCAGGCGGTCGCTCCCACACACGCAGCCCGTCGGGGCTGAGGCTTATGGGGACGCGGCGGAAGAGCGGGTCGGCGGACTCAATCTCGGCGAGCATGGCGCGCGTGCGGCGGGAGGAGTCACCGCCGAGGATGGTCACGGAGCCTCCTTCGCCTCCCGCGCCGTTCAGCTTCCAGCCGCGGGCGCCGTGGCGGCGGGCGATGTCGATGACGCGGACGGCGTCGCGGCCGATGATGTCGGGGTGGAGACGGCCTTGCGCCTCCGTGTTCTCAATCATCGCGCGCCCGAGTGCGGCGAAGTCGCCGTACGTGAGCGCGTCTCTTGACGTTTCGGCCGTGCGGCGGAGGTCGGCGAGTTGTCGGCAGTCGGGGCCGGAGTCCGCGAGTTCTTTGATGACCTTCTCGTGCACGTCGGAGGAGCGGTGGGATTTGCCGAGGTAGATGAGTGAGAGGCGGCGTTCGAGTTCCCAGAGCACTTCGGCGGGCGCGGGGACGGGCGTGACGCGGGCGTGGGGGTAGCGGTCGATCTCGATGTAGTTGACGCCGCCGTGGGCCGCGCAGAGTTGGTCCTGGATGCCGGACTGGCGGCCGAGCGCTTCGGTCTCGACGGAGTGGGCGAGGTAGGCGGTCTCGCGGGGCGAAAGGCGGCCGGGGGTGAGGCGGTCGAGGGCGCCGAGGAGCGCGACCGTCAAAGAGGCGGACGTGCCGGTCGAGGCGCCGACGGGGGCTTCGGAGAAGACGTTGACCCGGACGGCGAGACACTGCGGGATTCCGACGCGCTCAATCGCCGCCTCGATTAAGGGCTCGCCGCGCGCCTCGCCTTCGCCCGGGGCCGCGAGGTTTTCGGCGTCGATGACGACCTGCGGTTCGTCGTCGGTTCGCGGCGAGACTTCTATCTGAATCTCGACGTGCGGGCGCACGGCGATGTTGAAGACGTTGCCGTGACGGGCGAACCAGGTGTCCGTCCAGCCGCCGTTGTCGCAGACGCGGATGGGGGCGGTGCTGTTGATGATCCTCGGCGGGGTGTGCGGCGGCTCGGGCTTCATGTGGACACACAGGATGGCACCGGCGGCGGCGCGGGGCAAACGTTCAACGCGCCGCCGATTCCGGCGCGTGCGACTTAGGCGGCCGGGGGTCGCCTGTCGTATAATCGCCGCCGGACGCTCGCCCTCCCCGGCGCGCGCGCGGTTGAGCCTCGGAGGCGTCGGCCCGACCCCGCCGCCGTTCACACGTTCAAGAATTAAAGGTAAGGAACAGACATGCCCGAAGAGTACCCCCCGCCCGGCGTGTGCCGGGACGCTGTGTCGGCAGGCGCGCTGCGCCGGGTGGCGCGCGCCGCCGCGCCTGCCCTGCTCTTAGCTTTCACTTTTTTCTGCTTCGCCGGCGCGGCGTCGGCGCGGCAGTTGCCGGTGCTCTCCGTCAAGCCCGCGAGCGTCAACGAGGGCGACTCAGGCTCGACGGACGTGCCCGTGACGGTCGAGCTCTCCGCACCGAGCAGCCAGACGGTCACGGTGCAGTACAGAACCGTCGAGTACACAGCCTTCGCGGGCTCCGACTTCCAGCACGTCACGGGCACGCTCACCTTCGCCCCGGGCGTGACGCAGCGGACGGTCAACGTGCCCGTCCTCGGCGACACCGTGGACGAGTTGGACGAGTACCTCTTCGTCCAGCTCAGCAACGCCACGAACGCGGGCGTCAGCGTGAGCAGCAACCCGCCGCTCCTCTTCATCTACGACGACGACCCGACGCCGCGCGACACGCGGCTTTCCGCCACCAACTACAGCTTCGACGAGGGCGCGGGCGTCGCCTCCGTCGTCGTCCGGCGTACGGGCGACCTCTCCGTGGCCTCCTCGGTCAACTACTCGACGGGCGACATCAGCGCCACGCAGGCGCAGGACTACACGGCCGCCTACGGCACGCTCACCTTCGCGCCGGGCGAGTCCGAGAAGGCCGTCAACGTCTTCATCACGAACGACCGCTGGAAGGAGAACGCGACCGAAGTCTTCCACTTCCGCATCAACACGCCGGTCAACACCGCCATCGGCGGCGACATCACCGGGAGCGCCAGCGGCGCGGCCTCGGTCGCCATCCGCGACGACGACACGGCGGACGGCGCGAACCCCGTCCGCGGCGCGACCTTCGACCCCGAGTTCTTCGTCCGCCAGCACTACCGAGACTTCCTCGGCCGCGACCCGGACGCCGCCGGCCTCGCGCACTGGATTAACCAGACGACCAACTGCGGCGCGGCCGACCCGCAGGTCTGCCGCAACAACGTCTCTGCGGCCTTCTTCCTCTCCATCGAGTTCCAGCAGACCGGCTACCTCGTCTACCTCACGCGCGAGGCGGCCTTCGACATGGGCGAGTACCTCGCCCTGCGCGACTTCCAGTCCGAGATGCCCAAGCTCAGCCGCGGCCTCATCGTCGGCCAGGCCGGCTGGGAGGAGCAGCTCGAAGCGAACAAGCAAGCCTTCTTCAGAGAGTTCGTCGAAGGCCCTTTGCGCGGCACCTTCGAGTTCATGACGCCCGCGCAGGTCGTGGACAGGATGAACCAGAACACGGGGGGCGTGCTCTCGCAGGCGGAGCGCGACCAGCTCGTGGCGCAGCTCTCCGCCGACAACACGACCGAGACGCGGGCGCGCGTGCTGCGCGCGGTGGTCGAGGACCCGGACTTCGCCGCGAAGGAGCGCAGCCGCGCCTTCGTGCTGATGCAGTACTTCGGCTACCTGCGCCGCAAGCCGAACGACTGGCCCGAGCGCACCTTCGACTTCACGGGCTACAACTACTGGCTCTCGAAGCTCAACTCCCACGGCGGCGACTACATCCGGGCCGAGATGGTGCAAGCCTTCATCACCTCCGCCGAGTACGAACAGCGCTTCGCGCCGTGAAGCGCGGGGCGGGCGGTCCGTGAGTATGCCCGAAGCTTTACGGGGACGACCCCGCGCCGTCCTATTCGACCTGGGGAACACGCTGGCCCTGCCCGACTGGCCGAGGATCGTGTCGGCCGCGGGCGGGGCTTTGCCGCCCCTCGGCGAGGAGGAACTCCAGAGGCGCATGAGCGTGGTGCTGGTCGAGGCGGACGGGCGTGAGGAGTTCCTGCGCGAGGTCGCGGAAGGGTCGCTCGCCCCTGGGTGGGAGTTCCGGGATTTATGCCGGGGGCTGGGGCTCGACGGCGACGACCTCGACGGTCTGGTCTCGAACCTCGTGCGCGAGCACGAGAAGAGACACCTGTGGAGCGCGCTCAACCGGGACGCCGTGCCCCTGCTCGAAGAGTTGAAGCGGGAGGGGCTGAAGCTCGCCGTCATCTCGAATTCGCCAGACGGCCGCGTGGAGGAACTCGTACGGCTCCTCGGCGTCGAAGACTATTTCGACCTCTGCGTGGACTCGAAACGGGTCGGGTATGCCAAGCCCGACCCGAGAATCTTTTCAGAGGCGGTCGGCCGTTTAGAGGTCGGGCCGGCCGACGCCGTGTACGTCGGCGACTCGTACACGCAGGATGTGGCCGGCGCCCTGGACGCGGGGCTGCGCGGCGTTCTGTATGACCCGCACGACCTCCGGCCCGGGCCGGGCGTCGTGCGCATTCACAGTCTGAGGGAGCTGCCAACAACGTGGGGAGAATGAACGGGCCGTGGGCGGTGAAGGGGACGGAGCTGAAGTACCGTAACCAGTTCATAGAGGTCAAAGAGGACGCTGTCACCAGGCCAGACGGCGAGCCGGGAACTTACGCCACGGTCGGCATGAAGCCGGGCGTGTCGGTCGTCGCCGTGGACGAACAGGGTTACGCCTACCTGACGAGGCAGTTCCGTTACGCACTCGGGGGCGAGAGCGTCGAGGTGATCTGCGGCTCGGTCGAGGAGGGCGAGAGTCCGCTCGCGGCTGCCCGGCGCGAGGCCGCCGAGGAGGCCGGCGTGTCCGCAGAGCGTTGGGACGAACTCGGCCACGTGGACATGGACACTTCGATTGTTAGCTGCCGCTCGTCCCTCTTCCTCGCGAGGGGGCTGACGTTTACCGAGCCCAGCCCGGAGAGCGTCGAGACCCTGACGACCGTGAAGGTGCACCTGCGCGAGGCGGTGGAGATGGTGATGGATTCTCGCATCACGCACGCCCCCAGTTGCGCGCTCATCCTCAAGGCTTTCCACGTGACCGGGCGGGCGCAGGGGGACTGACCTGCCGGCCGTCCCTTGAAGACGGGGACGAAGACCTGCCCCCGAAGATGGCGGCGAGGTGCGTCTCGGTGGCAGAATTGGGGAAGGCCGGCCCGTGACGGCGGGGCTCTCGGGTCGGCAACGTCAGGGGTCATGAAAGGCGGGCGGTGCTTTGAGTGAGGAGCAGCTTGAGTTCGTTAAGGTCGGGTTCGTCTTCTCCGCGGCCCTCACCCTTCTGTGCTGGCCCATCGCCCCGGACCCGCAGCGTTGGGAGGTGCTCGGCGCCATCGGCGTCTACCCGCTCGGCCTCGGCTTCTTCTTCTGGCCGGCGGTCGGCTACCTGCTCGCGGGGGCTCGGACGGACTTCGCCGCGAGCGCGTGCCTCGGCGCGGTGACCTTCTACAACTACTGGGTGGCCGAGCAGATGACGGCCTCCGGGGACGGGGCGCCCGCCCTCATCGAGCGGCTGTGGGGCGGTAACCGTCTGGGGCTCGCGGCCGTGGCCGCGCTCTACGTCTTCGGCCAACTGGCGCTCGTGCTCCCGAAGGCGTGGGAGCGCAGCCGACGCCGCAAGTCGCCCGCCTGCTGACGACGGCGCGCGCCGCGGCGGCGGATGGCAGACGTCGTGCCGCACACGGCCGGCGACAGACGGATAGGGGCCGAGAGGTTTTATGAGGGCCTGCTTATACGCCGGGCTTTTACTGCTCCCCGGCGTGCTGCTCCTTGTCTCCTGCGGGGACTCGGGCGGCCCGGGGGAAGTATCCCGCCGCGCTGACTTTGCATGCCCCGCTTACGCCGCCGAGGGTCTCGAAGTCAGTTGCCTTACCCAACGCGGGGCGACGTACGTCGTCCTCCGCGTCGACCTGAGGGCGGCGCACATCAAGACGCTCTGGAAAAATTCAAACGGCGTCCCTTACGGTTCTTTAGACCAAGCCTACCGCCAGGCCGGCGGCGACCTGCTCGCCCTCACCAACGCCGGCATCTACTCGAAGAACTACACGCCCGAAGGGCTCCACGTCGAAGAAGGCGTGACGTTGAGTCCCCTTAATCTGGACGGCGGCGAGGGGAACTTCTATTGGAGGCCGAACGGCGTCTTCTACGTCGCGGGCGGCGGCGCCGGGATAGTCGAATCGGAAAAGTTCGGCGCGCTGAATGAGCGGCCGGGCGTCCTCGAAGCCACGCAATCCGGGCCGCTGCTGGTCATCGACGGCGAGTTGAATCCGAACCTGAAGCCGGACTCCCGCTCCCTGTACGTGCGGAACGGGGTCGGGGTCGCGTCGCCCGAAGAGGTCTTCGTCGTGGTCTCACAAGACGCGGTGAGTCTGCATGATTTCGCCTCCGTGTTCAGGGAGCAGTTGCGTTGCAGGAACGCTCTATACCTGGACGGGTGTGTCTCGCAGGTGTACCTGCCGGCGCGCGGCGTTCACCTCCCCGAGAGGCGGCAGTGTGAGAAAGAGTTGGTGGGGTTGCTGGCCGTGGCGAGGCGGAGGTGAGGGCTCTCGTCAAGAGTCTTCCCGCCGCGGTTCGCGCCGCCTGAGCCCGCGAGGCGCGGCCCCTCCGGCAGAGACTCGCCGAAGATGCGCGCCGCAAAGCAATGCCTGTAACGCGACCCGCGCGCCCTTACCCTCAGTCGAGCTGTTGCGGGTCGGCGCACACCAACTCCTGCGCGGCGATTGCTTGCAGGCTTGTCAGGACGCGCGTGCCCCTCGTCGTCTTCGTCTGCGCGTCGGCCGGCACCACGCCGAGACAGAAGCGGACGCGGCGGAGCGGGTCGGGCACGGGCACGTCCGGGTAGTAGCGCCCGTAAGGGTGTTGGCGGGACTTGGGCGCGCGGACGCGCACAGTCTCTTTCGCCGTCTTGCCGGGCGCGAGTTCGGAGACGCCCGGGTAGATGGCGGCCGTCGGTCCGGGGCCTCTGTGACCGGGCGGGAGCGTGTAGCCGCGCTGCGTGAGGTTGACGGTGCCGTCGGCCTGCGGCTCGACGTAGACGCGGCCGGGGCCGAGGCCGAAGCTCGTGTCGCCGCGGTTGAGCAGCAGCACCGGGCGCGGGCCGCGGTTCGTCACGCTGTACTCGACGACGATGTCGCCCCCGGCTTCGCGCCGGACGTTGGCCCTCAAGTCGAGTTGCGGGCTCGGCGCGGCGGCGTCGGCCGCGGCGGGGCTCGACGTGTTGTCGTTCATGGCCCTGACCTCGCTCTGGTTGCCGTTCGCCGGCCGCGGGCCGCCGGACGAACAGGCGCCGTCGGCCGCCAGCACGAGCGGCAGGACGGCGGCGCCCACAGTAGCCCAGACCGTCGCAAGAGTTCGCACAGCTTTTAACCCTCCCGGCGAAAAAGATTCCGCCACAAAAGATGTCCGCCCGGCGGGCGGCCGTTGCCCCACGCCGTCGGCGGACATCTTCCTTCCGTTCTTCTCGCGCAGTCAAACGCCCGCGCGCGCCTCTCACGAGTCGCCGTACGTCGGCCGCGGCGGCCGGTTCATCTCCCCGCGCAGGCCGTTCTCGGTCAGGGGGCGCGGGTTGTTGCGCGACCTGGGCGTCGAAGGGTCGAAGTCGTTGTCGAAGAGGACGCCGCTGTTCGGCAGTCCCACCGCCTGCCGCTCGCTGTTGTTGACGGCGCCGCTGTCCGGCCCGGTGCCGGTGTAGGTGCCGTCCTGGAAGGTGCCGGTCACGATGTTGTAGGAGTGCGACATCTCGTGGTAGAGGACGACGACCGGGTCGAAGTACTTCCAGCGGTCGGCCGCGCGGTTCGGGTCGGGGTCGTAAATCTGGTTGAGCCTCGTGTTGTAGGAGATGGTCGCGTTGTCGGAGGCGCCGGGGTTGCCGTGCGCGTCGAGGAACGGGTGCGGCCCGCCCGTGGTGCGGCGCGACCAGTCGGCGAAGCCGTTGTCCTCTTCGGTCAGTTCCTGGATGGTGACGGTGTTGCCGTCCCTGAAGAGGTGGCCGATGAGCGGCAGGTCGCGCAGAGGCGAGCGGCTCCTGTCGTAAGCGCGGTCGAAGGCTTCGAGCATCTGCCGGCCGTCGGGCGAGGAGCGCAGGAACTCTATGTCCTGCTCGACGCGCTCGACGAACTCCGGCGAGCCGACGATGCGCAGCGCACGGCTGCCGGGCGTCCCCGCCAACACTACGTTGACGACGCTCGTGCCACGCGCGACCGTGTCTTCGCCCCGCTGCGCGTAGGCCACGTCGCGCGCAGTGTTCCTCCTGTCGCCGACGGCGCCGCCGTAAACACGGTCACGGCCGCCGCCGGCGTATAAGCGGTCGTCGCCCGCGCCGCCTTCGAGCAGGTCGTCGTCGAGTCCGCCCGAGAGAACGTCGCGCCCGGCCGCGCCGCGCAGGTGGTCTTTGCCGCGCCCGCCTTCGAGGTAGTCGTCGCCGGTGCCGCCCTCGACGAGGTCGTCGCCGTCGCCGCCGTAGACTGTGTCGTGGCCGGACTCGCCGTAGAGCTTGTCGTTGCCGCGCGAGCCGTTGACGTAATCGCGCCCGGCGCCCGCGTGGATGGTGTCGTCGCCTTCGCCGCCCTCTATACGGTCGTCGCCGCCCCCCGTGCGTATGAAGTCGTTGCCGGCGCCGCCCTCCACCGTCAGGTTGATGCGCACGCCCCTGCCCACTTCGAGGCGGTCGTTGCCTTCGCCGAGGCGAATCTTGAGGTTGTTCGGGTCGTCGCGCGAGAGCTGGTACTGCGTGCCGTCCACTGTGGCGACCTGGCCGCCCGTCGCGTTGTCGTGCGAGAGGCGGACGGTGTGCCGCTCGCCGTTGACGGTGATGACGGTCGCGCCGGTCTTGGGGTCGCGCGTGACACGCACCTGGTCGTCGCCGCCGCCCGTGTCGAAGACGAGTCGCTCGATGGGCGGCTCGCTCGGGTCGGCGGCGGGCGTCGTCTCGCGCCTGATGGTGACCTCCTTCGTCTGGACGAGGACGGTCCCGGCGGCGCCGGGCGCGGCGGGGTTGGTCGGCTGCTGCGTCGCCCCCGGCAGGCCGCAGAGGCCGGCCCCGAGCCGCGCCAGCCGCACGTCGCGTTCGGCGCCCGCGGGCGCGTTCGTGTAGGACGCCGGGTCGGTGCAGTCCTGGGTGTTATTCGAGGCGACCACGGCGCGGTCTACAAGGAGGCGCGCGGCCCCATCCTCGACGGGCCGGTTCGTGACCGCGCCCGCGTTCCTCAACGTCTCGCGCGCGACGTCAAGCCCGTCCTGCAAAGCGTCCGCCGCCGCGTTCACGATTCGTCCGCCCACATCGGCCCAGCCCATATCCGACACCCCCTGCGATAGACGTCTCTCTTCTGAAAGAGTTATCGGCGGAACGTGGGAGGAGTTTCCTGCGGGACGCGATTATGTTTATAGTACGCCGCATCAAAGTCAGGAAAGACGAGTGAGCGGCCGGCCGCTACGGCATCGCAGGTTTACACGCGGGGGAGGTTTGAACGGATGAAGGTTTTAGCGGTTGACCACGTGCAGCTCGCCATGCCGGCGGGTGAGGAAGAGAGGGCGCGCGCCTTCTACAAAGGGGTCCTGGGGATTAAGGAGACGCCGAAGCCGCCGCACCTCGCCGTGCGCGGCGGCGTGTGGTTCGAGGACGGCGCGCTCAAAATCCACCTGGGGGTCGAGAAGGAGTTCCGCCCGGCGAAGAAGGCCCACCCGGCGCTGCTCGTCGAGGGCCTGGGCGAGCTGGTCGAGAGGTGTCGGGCCGCCGGTTACGAGGTGGTCTCGGACGAGCCGTTGGAAGGCTATCAACGCGTCTACGTCAGCGACCCTTTCGGCAACAGGATCGAGTTGATGGAGCCTGCGTAAGCGGGCCTCAGACGTTTCGGCCGTTGTCTTTAACATGCAGATCGTCCGCGAGACGGGCAGCCATTTCGATCTCGACGACGAGGGCGCGCGCCGTCTCCTCGCCGACCTTCTCTCACGCCCGCTGTTCGCACACCTCGCCACCGCGTCCGAGCACGGCCCGCGCGAGTCGCCGGTCTGGTTCCTTTGGGAAGACGGCGCGCTCTGGATTATCGGCAACTACAGAACCGACTCTTTCCCGCGAAGGGTCGAGCGCGAGCCGAGGTGCGCCGTCGGCGTCGTGGACTTCGACGCCTCGACCGGCCTCGTCCAGCACGCGGGCTTTCGCGGGCGCGCACGCCTCACGCCGCACGACCCGGCGCGCATGAAGCGGCTGTTAAGTCGTTATATGGGTGAGCAGGACGCTTGGGACTCGCGCTTCGTGGAGATACTGGACGACGCGGACTACATCTTCGTCCGCTTCGAGCCGGAGACCGTGGTGGTGCGCGACCAGTCGTATGAATTGGACAAGGGTGAAGCGGCCGGGACTAGCCGAACTTCTCCCTGAGCCGTGCGGCGTAGCGGCGGCTGACGGTGAGCGGGTCGCCGCGTCCGCGGAGGAAGAGCTGCTGCGAGCGGTTGAACCAGCTCTCCACACGCTCCACGTATTCGAGGTTGACGATGCAGTTGCGGTGTACGCGCGCGAAGAACTTTTCGGGGAGGCGCGCCTCCCACTCGCGCAGCGGCTTCTCGGCCAGATACTTCTGCCCGTCGGACGTGAAGACCTCCGAGTAGTCGCCCGCCGCAAAGATGTGTGTGACGCGGTCGATCTTGAGGAAGACGGAGCGTTCGCCCAGCTCAAGGTAGACGCGGTCGTCGATGGCGAGCGGCCGGTGTGTCGCCGCCGCGCGGGCCGGCTCGCCCGAGAGGAGCTTGTCGACGGCCCTCTTCAGCCGCGCGGGGTTGACGGGCTTGAGCAGGTAGTCGAGCGCGTTGACCTCGAAGGCGCGGATGGCGTAGGCGTCGAAGGCCGTGACGAAGACCGTGCGGAAGTCGGCGGCCCCGGCCCGCTCCAACAGGTCGAAGCCGGTCTCGCCGGCCAGTTGGATGTCGAGGAAGACGAGGTCGGGGCGCTCGACTTCTAAAACGGCGAGCGCCGCCGCGACCGAGTCGGCCTCGCCGACGACCTCGACCTCCGCGTGTGCGGCGAGCAGCGAGCGCAGCTCCTTGCGCGCCAGCCGCTCGTCGTCCACGATCAGCGCTCCCAGCCTCAACTGATTGTGACGCGGGCGCGCACCCACCCGCCCTCCTCGAAGAGTTCCAGCCCGCCGCGCCCGCCGTAGACCTTCTCCAGACGCTCGCGCGTGTTCCTCAGACCGACCCCAGTCCCGCCGTCCGCGTCCGAGAGGCCGCCGGTGTTCGCCACTTCAAGAATGAGCGCTCCGCCTTTAACCTTCGCCGAGACGCGCACGCGCAGGGGGCGCGCGGAACTCTTCAGGCCGTGCTTGATGGCGTTCTCGACCAGGGGGTTGAGCAGGAAGGATGGCGTGGGCAGCCCTTCGGCCGCCTCGTCGATGTCGAACTCTACTTCGAGCCTCTCCTCGAAACGCGTCTGCTCGACGGCGAGGTAGTTCCTGACGGCCTCGACCTCCTCGCCGAGCGCGACCTCGGCCGCGCCGTGGTGGAGCAGGGAGTAGCGCAGGAACTCGGAGAGCTGCGTCACCATCCGCCGGGCGCGGTCTGCGTCCTCGTCGATGGAGGCGCGGATGGAGTTGAGCGAGTTGAAGAGGAAGTGCGGGTTGATCTGGTAGCGCAGCATCTCCAACTGCGCGCGGTCGGCCAGCGCGGCGGCGGCCAGCGCGTTCTCGCGCTCGGCCTGCCACTGTCGCCAGTACTTGACGCCGAAGTAGAGCGCGCTCCACGCCGTCAGGGTCAGCCCGTAGTCCAGGGCGTTGCGCGGGACGCGGGGCAGGCCCTCGGCGAAGGGGAAGGCCGGGTTCCTGAGCGAGGCCGCCGCCATCTCCGAAAGCGTCCAGGCGAGCCCGAAGACAATCGAGCAGCCGAGCACCAGCGGGACGACCTTCTGTATAGGCAGGTCGGTGCCGAAGCGCCTGTAGACGGCGCGCATCAGGCACGTCAGGCAGAAGCCGATGCCCGTGCGGATGAGCTTGATGACGAAGAGGCCGTAGAGCGTGCCCGGCGCGGCGACCGTCAGGAACGTGACGTAGATCATCAGCAGGTACAGAGCCCAGCCGGCGAGCTGCACCTGCCAGAACGTCGGGAAGCGTTCGAAGAGCCAAGCGGGGGCGAACGCCGCCCCCCGGCCCGCGTCGCGCACCGCCGTCTTCGTCAGAACCTGCTCCATCACCCCTTCCCCCGGCGCCGCCGTGCAGCTTAACCCCCTCCCTCCGGGAGAGCCAAGTCACTTCACGCCGGCCACCTTCGGCTCGAAGTAGAAGCTCTTGTTGACGATCTTCCACTCGCCGCCGATCTTGAGCAGCGTCATGTAGTCCACGAACCTGCCCGAAGGGTAGTCGAGGACGATCTTGCCGACGGCCGCGTTCCCCGCCACGTCCACCGACTCGATCCAGCGCTTGCGCTTCTCCTCGTCGGGCGCGGGCTTGCCGCTCATCCCGGCGATGTAGTCGGCGAAGCTCCGCGTCGCGTACTTGCCTTCGCGGATGAAGATGAGGCTGCCCTCGGTGTGGAAGGCTTTCCGCATGAACTCGGGGTCGCCCGTCGCGTGTCCGCGCAGGTAGTTTTCGAGCGGCACGCGCGCCGCGGCCCGTTCGGCGTCGGCGGTCTGCGCCGAGGCGGAAGCGGCCGACACGGTTAGAGTGATGACGGTCAGGAGTAGAAGTTTGGTCTTCATGATTGTCCCTCGCGAGCCTCTCTTTTCGAGCGTGTAGGGTTCGGCGCGTCGCGCCCGCGCAGGTCTCTATCTCTTCCCGCGTCCGAACGGCGGCAGGATAGAACGGGCGGGCCGCGCGCGGGAGCGGAAATCTGTGAACGGTCGGGCGGAGAAAATATCCCGGACGATTGGCCTTACTTTCCGCCGTTTACGACATCCCAAAAGAGAGCCCTTCACCGCCGAGCGGTACGCGGTCAGTAGGGACGGCGCGTCTTAAAGAGGCCCGTGCGGCGAGCCCGTCCCGCCGACTCCGGCGGGCGAAACGTTTCGCCCGCGCTCGACATTCCGGGTAACGCCTCACCCGGGGGCGGCGGCTCCCTTCGCCGCCGCCCCCTTCAACCCTCCCCCGTCCGTCCGAGGGGGAAAGCCTTTGAAGAGGCGAAGAGAATGGCGCTAATAAAGTCTCGTCCTTCCGCAAAACCTGTTGCATTCTCCGCCGGACGGGGTTAATCTCCCGGCTGTGGGCGTCACCTCCGCAATCCGCCGCCCGCGAGACACACACTACTACCTAGCCGCCACTAGGCAGCGCGTTCCCGTTCGGACGGGCCTATAACTTAGAAGAGCGACGGCAGGGCCGCGAACACGTCGAGCGCGATCTGCGTCAGGTCGCTCGGCGCCTCGTTCTGTATGTCGCCGTCAACAGTCGGCCCTTCGGTCGAATCCGCCGGCTCCTGCGCGGCGCTCGCCGGCTGTGACGGGGGCGGGGGCGCCGGAGCGTCGTTCTGCATGTAACCGGCCTGCGCGGAGCAAGACAATAGAAGTATCAGCGCAGAGGTCCGGATAGCTTTAACCATCTCCTTACACCTTTCGTTTTATGAGGGTTGAACAGAATCACCGCCGGATCGCGATGTTCCAGCGGCCTTACTGCGTACGGCCGAAAAAGCGTGATACGCAGAGAAAGGATGTCCTCACATGACTTTAGCAGAGGAACGGCTGAGGCAACTAGATAATCCCTTGTTTACGGAAGAGGAGCGTGCCTTGCTCCGCTGCCGCATTGCGGCCGAGTTCATACATGCGGGACAGTACGAGGCCGCACGCGAGGCTTTGGGGGAGTTATGGCGGGGACTCGGTGAAAGGCCGGAAGTGGACGGGATGCCGCCTGCCGTAGCTGCGGAAGTCCTGCTCCAATGTGGCACGCTCAGCGGATTGCTCGGCAGCGCGATGAACGTCTTGGGAGGGCAGGAGCGGGCCAAAGACTTACTCACCGAGGCCGCCCGCGGGTTCCGGTCTCACGGGAACTATCGGAAAGCGTCCGAGGCGCAATGCGAACTCGGGGCGTGTTACTGGCGGCTCGGCGCACACGACGACGCGCGCGTAATGATGCGGGAGGCGCTGAAGCCCTTAACGGAGTCAGATGTGGAGTTGAAGGCTAAAATCCACATCAGGCGCACACTGGTTGAAATCAGCGAGAATAGGTATCAGGACGCTCTCGGCATTCTGAAGGAAGCCGAACCTGTCTTTGCGTCCGCGAACAACGCGACCAAGGCCAAGTGGCACGGGCAGAAGGCGCTCGTTCTGGATATGTTGGCGACGGCTGAAAGGAAAACATACCTCTTTGACAGTGCGGTTATCGAGTACACCGCCGCGATTTATCATTACGAACTGGCAAAGCACGAGAGGTATTGCGCGAGGAACCTGAACAACTTAGCCATGCTGCTCTATAAGCTGGGGCGTTACGAGGAGGCCCACGAGCAGCTTGATCGCGCGGGGGCCATCTTCACCAGACTGAAAGACCCTGGCAACCTCGCGCAGGTGGACGAGACGCGGGCGCGAGTATTAGTGGCGGAACGAAAGTATAGGGAGGCCAGTCGTATTCTCAACAGTGCTATCCAGACTTTCGAGCGGGGCGGCGAGTCAGCTCTGCTGGCGGATGCCTTAACATTACAGGGCGTGGTGTGGGCGCGGCGCGGGGCGTATGAGGAGTCCGCCAATGTCATGCGCCGGGCCGCGGACATGGCCGAAGGCTTGGGCGCGCAGAGTACTGCGGGGCGGGCGCTGCTTACGTTTGTGGAGGAGCATGGGGAGCGGCGTGCGATTCCGCCGGAGGAGGTGTATGAGGCGTACCTGCGGGCGGACAGGCTGCTCGAAGGGACGCAGGACGCGGAGGACGTGGGGAGGCTGCGCGCGTGCTCGCAGGTGGTCATGCGGCGGCTGACGGGCGTGCGGCTGCACGACAGGAACTTCTCCTTCTACGGCGCGATACACGAGCTGGAAGCCAGGCTGATAGAGGAGGCTCTGGAGGAGGCGGGCGGGAGCGTCGTGGGGGCCGCGCGGCTGCTCGGCCTCAAGCACCAGACGTTCACCTCCATGTTGCAGTCCAGGCATCAGAAGCTCCTGTCGAAGCGGACGCCGCGCGAGAGGCGTCTGAAGAGCATCATCAAAAGGGACGCCTAGATACCTCACGGTCGAGAGTCCCGGCCACCCGGCCGCCTTTGCCTTTCAGAACCTTTCAAAACCTTTCACCCTCTGCAACTGACGCCCGCACACTTCCGCGTCGAGTGGAAGCAGTCCCGCATTAAGCCTGTCTGTTTGAGAGCAAGGCGAAGACCTGTCCGCCCGCGTCCGGGGGCGGCGAGGAGGTGCGGGTGTTAGACAAAGAGGTTCTGACGGCGTGGTCGGACGAGGCGGCGCGCGACGACGACCCCGTCCTGGCGGCGCTCCTGCTGCAACTGGCCGCGCTCCGCGACCGCTCCGACCACTGGAGCATCGAGATGCTGAAGCGCATCGCAGACCTCAAGGTCAGCGAGGCGGCGGGGGCGGCCGGCCGCGCACGCGGCGAAGACTGGCCGGAGTACATCGACGGCTGAGCCCGGCCGCCGCCTCGACGCCTCAGCGTTCGGCGGCCACCTGCGTGTTCTGGAAGGCCGCGATCTTCCAGACGCCCGACTCCTTCGTCATCAACAGCGTCATGATCGCCTCCCCGGTCCGCGTCTCGGCGCCGTGCGGAATCTTGTTGGTGCCGGTCACGTGGACGACGGCCACGTCGGGCCTGAGCATCCTCACCTGCTTGACCGAGAGGCTGAGCGTGGACTCCTTGTAGAAGGTGTCGAAGATGCGCTGGTGCCCTTCGGCGATGACCTCCCGCCCCTTGATGTAGCTCCCGTTGATGACCACGTAGTCCGCGTCCGCCGCGAAGGGCTTCGCGAAGAGCGCGCCGTCCTTCGCGTTCCAGCCCGCCTCCAACTGCCGGACGTTCTCACGTATCGCCGCCTCGTCCTCGTCGCCCGCCGCCGCGGCCGGCGCCGCCGCGTAGAGCGCGCAGGCGGCGAGCGCCGCGAGCGCGAGCGCGAGTCTTCTCAAAGTGTTGTCGCTCCTCATAACGTTTTCTCCTCCGAGTGAATTTCCTTCCCGCCTACTGAAGCGACGAAACCGCCTGAAGGTGTCCACCCGCCCGGAAAAATTTTTGAGCGCCCGCCGAACAGGATGAGGAGGTCTGTGCGGAGTTTCCAGACAAGCTTCGAGGAGAGCGGTAAGAAGTGGCGGGCGTATTCCTAACAAACGTTTGAGGAGGGGCGGATGACAGACGGCGCGCGGCACTGGCCGCACCCCTGGGACCCGGGGCCGCGGCGGCCGGCCTTCTTCCAGAGCCGACGCTACGCGCGCGTCGCGCCGGCGGTGACGGAGCTGACCAACCCCTGTATGTTCTGCCCCAACTGCTTTATACGGTAGAGCCGTTCGGCCTCGCCGTCCTCGCGCTGTTCCGGCGGGCAGGGCAGGTCTCTCTCGACGTGAGAGATGCGGTAGCCGAGCCGGCGCGCCGTGCCGAAGGCGTAAGGGCGCCACCCCCAGCCGACGGCGTCGTCCGCGCCGACCAGATGCGGGACGAGCGCGCGGTTGAGCAGGAAGGGGCCGTAGGTGAAGTCGGCTTCGACGCCCAGCACCTCCGCGCAGCAGCGGTTGATGGCCGTCTCGGTGTGGCGCTGGAACTCGGGGAAGGTGTCGAAACTCTCGGCCGAACGCGACGCCAGCACCACGCCCACGTCGTCCGCCGGCGCGTGTGAGATGAACCCCCGCAGGTTGTCGCGGAAGAAGTCCCTCTTGTCCGGCTCGGTATAGAGAATGAACCCGGCGCCGGTGCTGTCGGCCGCCGCCTCGATGCTCGAACGGGCCTGCGGCCAGACTCCGGGCGCGCCCGCCTCGAACACGCGAAAGTGCGGCACGGAGTGGAGGAAGTCCAGGAGCGGCCTGCCCGAGCCGCCGTCGGTGACGAAGGTTGGAAGATTCAGCTCGGCCAGACGGGTTAAGGACTCGCGCAACAGCCGCCCCTCGGCGTCGTCGCGCGCCCACGTCATCGTCGCCACGGCAACTTCCTTGTAGTCCATCGACTCAAGCCCCCTTCCCGGCAGCGTACGACGCCCGCAGATTCGATTGCAAACAGAGCCCCTTCCCGCCGCCACGGGTTACGAACGTCCCGCCTTTCGCACAAGCCGTTGCGTTCGACGCGGGGCGGGGTCGGACTCCCGCCCGCGGGCGCCACCTCCGCTCTCCGCCCACGCAAGACACACTAACCCCTGGCCGCCACCCGGCAGCCCGTCCGCGGCATGACTGGCATGTGATTTAAAAAAGCGTCGGCAAGACCGCGAGCAGGTCGAAAACGACCTCCGTCAGGCCGTCCGACCAGCCTGGCTCGGCCGTCTCCGCCCCGGAAGTCTCCACGTCCGCGGTCTCCGGCGCGGGCGTCGGCCCGGGAACCGGGTTGTGTATGACACCGGCCGAAACCGTGTAGCAGAAGACCAAGACTAACGCGGCAGCGCTAAGTGTTCTACGCATGAGCTTTCCCCTCGTTGCTTGTGGAATTTGTCGGGCGGATTGAACGCCCGGCTTGTGCAGGAGGGGCAAAATTTTCACATCCGCCGAAAAATCGGCGACCATAAAGAAACGCTTGCCCCACACAACTTTAGCAGATAGGGGCTCGAAGGAACCAGGAGCCCTGAAATAGTTCGCGGGCGGGCGGAAGTTCCCGCAGATGCGGCGCAGAAGCGTCTTGGAAGCGGTTTAAGGGGTGGCGCCATCCCGACTTTGTCCGTCGCGGCGTGAGGGCTACAAATCTGTTGCAATATAGTTGGCGGGGCGTTATCTTCGGCTCATGAAGTCGCCTCCACTTTTCGGCTTTCCCGTCAGGCACACGAACACCGAGCCGCCTAAGGCAGCTTGCCGACAAACATAATTGCGAGAAGGCTTAGAGCAGCGCCGACACGCTATTGAGAAGGGCCATCACGGCAGCACCGATGACATCGTCCTGCGGGTCGAGAGCCGCGGTGCCGCCGCATACGTCGGCGGGCTCGTCGTCGCACGGCTGGGTCACGACGGGCGGGTCATCGGAGTTTGCGGGGGCGGGCGGGGTTAAAATGTCCCCGGCGAGGGCCGGGACACACAGCGCCAAAAGCAGTACCGAAGCACAGAGAGTCTTTCGCATTTTTCTTTCCTTTATGGAGTCTGAAACTGGAGTGACCGACATAGCCCGCCACTGGGGTGATGGTCTTTTGGTGTCCGCCAGAAAATTGGCGGACACAGGAGAAAGGCTTGCCTCACATGAATTTAGCAGATGAGCGTCTGAGGGAACTAGCCGGCGCTTCACTCTCGACCGACGACCGCGCGTTGTCGCGCTGCCGCGCCGCCGAAGATTTCATCGGTAAGGGGCAGTATGAGGCCGCGCGGGAGGCTCTGGGCGAATTGTGGCAGGGCACGGGCCTGCGCCCGGACCTCAGAGGGCTGGGGGAGAGGGCCGCCGCCGAAGTGCTTTTACAGGCGGGCGCCCTTTCCGGCTGGCTGGGTTCCAGTAAACAATCGCCGGGCGCGCAGGCGGCGGCGAAAGACCTCATCAGTGAAAGCGCGTCCGTTTTCGAAGCGCTCGGGGAGGGGGAGCGGGTCTCGGCCGCGCGCAGCGACCTGGCGCTCTGTTACTGGCGGGAGGGGGCTTACGACGAGGCGCGCGTGCTCCTGACCGGCGCCCTCGAAGACCTCGCGGACACGACACAGCGGGCTAAAGTCTTGTTGCGGCTCACCTCGGTCGAGATCGGGGCGGGCCAGTATAACGCCGCCCTCGACATTCTGAAGGGGAACGCACACCTCTTCGACGAGCGGATAGGGCACATGCTTCTGGGAAGCTTCCACAATAACATGGCCGTCGCGCTCAAACAGGTGGGCATCACGGAGGGGCGGGCCGATTACCTGGACAGGGCCATCATCGAGTACACGGCGGCCGTCTACCACCAGGAGCAGTCGGGGCACGAGCGCTACGCCGCGGCGAACGAGAACAACCTCGCCAACCTGCTCCGCAGGCTGGGGCGGTACGGGCAGGCGCACGAGCACCTCGACCGCGCGGAGGTGGCGCTGACGAAGTTGAAGGACGCCGGCCTGCTCGCGCAGGTCGAGGACACGCGCGCCCGCGTCCTCATCGACGAGAAGAGATACCCCGAGGCGGAGAGGGCGATAGCGGTCGCCGTCCGGACGCTGGAGGCCGGCGGCGCGGTCGTCTACCTGGCCGAGGCGCTGACGACCCAGGGCGTGGTGTGGGCGAGGCTGGGTAAGCACGACGACTCGCTCCGCGCGCTGCGGCGGGCCGCGCAGGTGGCCGAAGAGGCGGGCGCGCTCTCCGACGCAGGGCTCGCGGCGCTGACGCTCATCGAGGAGCACGGGATGCGCCGCGCGCTCTCCACGGGGGAGCTTTACGAAAGCTACCGGCGCGCCGACGAGCTGCTCAAAGGGACGCAGCACGTCGAGGGCGTCGCGCGGCTGCGCGCCTGCGCGCTGATCGTCATGCGGCGGCTGACGGGCGCGCAACCCGGCGACGAGGACTTCACGCTGTTCGGCGCGGTTCACGAACTCGAAGCCAGGCTCGTGGCGCGGGCTCTGGACGAGGCCGGCGGGAGCGTGACGCGCGCGGCGAAGATACTCGGCCTCCGCCACCAGACGTTCCTCTCCATGCTGAACACGAGGCACAGGAGTCTGCTGGAGAAGCGGACGCCGGCCGAGAAGCGGCGGCGGAGTATCATCAAAGTCGTCAAAGACGGACGCCGCCCCCCCAAGTAAATCCACAGCCGGTAAAAGTCTCTTAAAAGTCTCCGCGCGGCGCCGGCCGGTGCCCGGGCCGCGTCGGCGTGTGCGCGGGCGCTTGTCGCTTCCCGCCGGTTGGGGCAACATACGGTGCCCGGCGGCGAAGGTCTTTTGCGAAGCGCGCGCGGGCGGCGGGAGGTCTGGCGGGTGATTAAGGTCGAGAACCTTGTGAAGCGTTTCGGCGAGCTGACGGCCGTGGACGACGTGTCGTTCGAGGTGCGGCGCGGCGAGGTCTTCGCCTTCCTCGGGCCGAACGGGGCCGGGAAGACGACGACGATCAAGATGCTCACGACGCTGCTCCGGCCGACGAGCGGGGTGGTCGAGCTTGACGGGCTCGACCCCGTGGTCGAGCGCGACGAGGTGCGGAAGCGTTTCGGCGTGGTGTTTCAAGACCCGAGCCTCGACCAGGATTTGACGGGCTGGGAGAACATGGAGATTCACGGCGTGCTCTACGGCGTGCCGCGGGGGGTCAGGCGTGAGCGGGCCGAAGAGTTGCTGAAGCTGTTCGAGCTGTGGGAGCGGCGCGACTCCCTGGTGAAGACCTTCTCGGGCGGGATGCGCCGACGTTTGGAGATCGCGCGCGGGCTGCTGCACACGCCGAAGGTGCTCTTCCTCGACGAGCCGACGCTGGGCTTGGACCCGCAGAGCCGCAACCAGATGTGGACGCACGTGAAGAAGCTGAACGAGTCGGACGAGGTCACCGTCTTCCTCACGACGCACTACATGGACGAGGCGGAGCGCGTGGCCGACCGCATCGCCGTCATCGACCACGGGCGCATCGTCGCGACGGGGTCGCCCGCGGAGTTGAAGGAGCGGACGCAGACCGACTCGCTCGAAGGCGCGTTCCTCGCGCTGACCGGCACGACGATTCGCGACGAGGCGGCGGGCGCGGCCGACGGGATGCGCCAGATGGCGCGGATGTGGAGGGGCGGCGGGCGATGAGGGTCGTCTACATCCTCTGGCTGCGCGAGGTGAAGAAGTACCTGCGCTCGCGCACGCAGGTCGTGGCCTCGCTCGGCTCGCCGATCATGTACCTCGGCGTGCTCGGCTTCGGGCTGGGGCCGGTCTTCCGGCGCGCGGGCGAGGGGAGTTACTTGCAGTTCATGGCGCCGGGCGTCATCGGGATGACGGTGCTCTTCTCTTCGATGTTCTCGGGCGTCGCGCTCCTGTGGGACAGGCAGTTCGGGTTCCTGAAGGAGACGCTGGTGGCGCCCGTCCCGCGCCTCTGGATCATGGCGGGCCGCACGCTCGGCGGCGCGACGGTGGCGACGGCGCAGGGGCTACTCATCTTCCTCGTGAGCCTCGTCGCGGGCTTCCGCCCCGTGAGCCTGCGGGCGCTGCCGTTGGCGCTCGCGGTGTTGGTCCTGACGGCGGTCGTCTTCGCGGCGCTGGGGACGGCCATCGGCTCGACGCTGAAGGACATGCAGGGCTTCCAGCTCGTGATGAACTTCATGGTCATGCCGATCTTCTTCCTCTCGGGCGCGCTCTACCCCCTGGCGAACTTGCCGAAGGCGCTCGCCGTCCTCACGCGCGTGGACCCGCTGACCTACGGCGTGGACGGCGTGCGCGGCGCGCTCATCGGCGTGACGCACTTCGGCGTCGCCTTCGACGCCGCCGCGCTCGCGGGCGTCGCCGTCCTGCTGCTGGCCGTCGGCGCGTGGCGCTTCTCGAAGATTGAGATATAAAAGAGGTCTCGGCGCAAAGGGGGCTCAAGGCATTGGCTGAATACTCGGACGCGTTCGTCTTCTTCGGGGCGACGGGCGACCTCGCTTACAAGCAGATTTTCCCGGCGCTCCAGGCGCTCACGAGGCGCGGGCGTCTGGACGTGCCGGTCGTCGGCGTGGCGAAGTCGGGTTGGACGCTGGAGCAGTTGAAGGGGCGCGCGCGGGCTTCCATTGAGGAGCGCGGCGGCGTGGACGAGGAGGCGTTCGCCAAGCTCGTCTCTAACCTCCGGTACGTGGACGGCGACTACCGCGACCCGGCGACCTTCGAGCAGTTGCGGAGAGAGCTGGGCGACGCGAAGCGCCCGCTCCACTACCTCGCCATCCCGCCGAGCCTGTTCACGGTCGTGGCCGAGGGGCTCGCCAAGTCGGGCTCGGCCGACGGCGCGCGCATCGTCGTCGAGAAGCCGTTCGGGCGCGACCTCGAATCGGCGCGGGAGCTCGACCGCTGCATCCACCAGTTCTTCCCCGAAGATTCCATCTACCGCATCGACCACTACCTCGGCAAGGAGCCCGTCCAGAACCTCCTCTACTTCCGCTTCGCCAACTCGTTCCTCGAACCCGTCTGGAACTGCCACTACGTCGAGAGCGTGCAGATCACGATGGCCGAGTCGTTCGGCGTCGAGGGGCGGGGCAAGTTCTACGACGAGGTCGGCGCCATCCGCGACGTGGTGCAGAACCACCTGCTGCAAGTCGCGGTGCTCCTGGCGATGGAGCCGCCCTCGTCCTACGAGACCGAGGCCGTGCGCGACTGCAAGATCGCGGCGCTGCGCGCGATGCGCCCGCTGGATAAGCAGAGCGTCGTGCGCGGGCAGTTCAAGGGCTACCGCGACGAGCCGGGCGTCGCGCACCGCTCGCAGGTCGAGACCTTCGCGGCGCTCCGGCTGCACGTGGACAACTGGCGCTGGGCCGGCGTGCCCTTCGTCATCCGCGCGGGCAAGCGCATGCCGGTGACGGCGACCGAGGTGCTGGTGACGATGAAGCGCCCGCCGATGTCGATGTTCGGCGAGGTCGTCTCGCCGCACTCGAACTACTTCCGCTTCCGACTGAGCCCGGAGATAGTCATCAGCTTAGGCGCGCGCACGAAGGTCGAGGGCGAGGCGATGGCCGGCGAGGATATAGAACTCGTCGCGCACGAAGACCCGGGCGACGACACGCCGCCCTACGAGCGCCTGCTGCGCGACGCGATGAAGGGCGACTCTTCGCTCTTCACGCGCGAGGACTCGGTCGAGGCTTCGTGGCGCGTCGTAGACCCCGTGCTCGGCGACGCCACGCCCGTCCACGAGTACGAGCCCGGCACCTGGGGGCCGCGCGAGGCCGACGAGCTGACCGGCGACATCGGCGGCTGGCACGACCCGGCGGCCTCGTCCGCGGACTCCTGAGCGCGCCCGCCGGGGCCGTCCCGACTCAAAATTCAGCCTCCGAGGCCCGACTTTCCGCCCCGGAGGCTGAATTTTTTGCCAAAAAGGCCCGACTTTCCTCCCCGGAGGCCCGAATTTTCGTCTTACAGGCTCGACATTCCTTCTCGGGGAAGGAATTTTCCTTCCCAGACAAGAAAAATTCCTTCCCCGAGGAGGAACGTTCCTTCCCAAACAAGGAAAATTCCTCCTCGAACAAGGAACGTTCCTCCTCAAACAAGGAAATTTCCTCTTCAGAGAAGGAAATTTCCTTCTCGAACAAGGAAAATTCCTCCTCGAACAAGGAAAATTCCTTCTCGAACAAGGAAAATTCCTCCTCGGGGAAGGAAGGTACTTCCCAAATCTTGCTTTTACCTCACGAATCCCTCCCTTCGACTTACGTGTCCGGCACGGGACGGAAGGCGGGCGCGTGCTTCCCCGAAGATGCCTGCACACTACGGCGGGGTGCGTACGGATGCGACCGGCGCACGGCGAAGCAGGTCAGAACCACCCGCGGTAGCGGGTGGTTCTGACCCGTCTGTCACGGTCGCATCCGAACGCACGCCGCTATAAAAGGGGGAACAGAAGATGAGCGAAGACCCGAAAGAGCAGGGGCCGAAGCCGCCCTTCGAGGAGCAGCCGCAGGAGCCGCCGGGGCTCGAATCAGAGATGACGCCGCGCCCGGACTACGGCGCCGACTCGTACCGCGGGCACGGCCGCCTCGAAGGCAAGGCCGCCGTCATCACCGGCGGCGACTCCGGCATCGGCCGCGCCGTGGCCCTCGCCTTCGCGCGCGAGGGCGCGGACGTGCTCATCTCGTACCTGGAAGAGGAAGAGGGGGACGCGTTAGAGACCGCGCGCGCGGTCGAAGCGGCCGGGCGCCGCTGCGTACGCGCGGCGGGCGACATACGCGACGAGTCGCACTGCCGTTCAATCGTCGAACGCGCCTTCGAGGAGTTCGGACGTCTGGACGTGCTCGTCAACAACGCCGCCTTCCAGATGACGCACGGCAGCATTCAGGAGATAAGCCCCGAGGAGTTCGACCGCACGTTCCGCACGAACGTCTACGCGATGTTCTACCTGTGCAAGGCGGCGCTGCCGCGGATGGAGGAGGGCGGGAGCATCATCAACACGGCGTCGATTCAGGCCTACCAGCCTTCGGCCGAGCTGATGGCCTACGCGGCGACGAAGGGCGCCATCGTCACCTTCTCGAAGGCGCTCGCCTCCGAGGCGATGAAGTCGGGCGTGCGCGGCAACGTCGTCGCGCCCGGCCCCGTCTGGACGCCGCTCATCACCTCGACGATGCCGCACGAGAAGTACGAAGAGTTCGGGGGCGACACGCCCGAAGAGCGCCCGGGGCAGCCCGCGGAACTCGCGCCCGTCTTCGTCTTCCTCGCCTCGCAGGAGTCGAGCTACGTCTGCGGCGAGGTCATCGGCGTGACGGGCGGCAAGCCTCTGCCGTAAGGCTGGCGGGCGGGGCGCCGCGCCCGAAATAGTCGAGCGCGCGGGGAGAAAAATGT
>DASVQJ010000333.1:0-16051 GCA_036389235.1 Pyrinomonadaceae bacterium
CGGCGTGCCCACGTCCTGCGACGGGCCGAAGCGCGTGAAGAAGTAGTCGTTCCCGGGCCGGAAGAAGGGGCCCTCGCCGTCCACGGTCGACTCGCTGATCACGCCGGGCTCGTGGATGTTGAAGTCCTGGAAGGTGTCGTCTAAGACGCCGTTCGTGAACTTGTTGCCGTTGTGGTGGCACTCGGCGCAGCCCGACCCGCCCTGCTCCACGGACTTCGTGAAGATGTCTTTCCCGCGCTCGACCTTCGCCGCCTCCGTGTCCGTCTCGGGGAACTGTCCGAGCGGCGACGGGAGACGCCTCACCTCGTTCTGCGACCAGAGGATTTGCAGGTAGGCCATGTCGTAGTAGCCGACCTTCTGCGCCTTGCCCGAAAGCTCGGGGCGGCCGATGGCCTTCGAGTTCTCCTCCGTCTTCCGCAGCACGTACTCCTCGCGCGCCTTGAGGCGGTCAACCTCCGTCGCCTGCGGGAAGAGCGGCGTCGGGTTGCGCTCGCCTAAGAGCACCTCGCCGTTGCAGGCCGAGGCGTAGGCCATCATGTCGTTGTTGAGCCCCTCGTACCACTCGGGCCAGTTGTCGGAGATGTCCTTGTTCTGCGGGCAGACCTTCGTGCCGCCGACGGCGTTGGCCGCGACGTTCCACTGGCAGCCGTCCTGCCGGCCGTCCCAGTGGCAGAAGCCGCAGGACTTCTGGCCGTCGTCCGAGTAGGCGGAGGAGAAGAACCAGCGCAGGCCGACCTCCTCGTCCGTGGCGAAGAGGTTCTGCCCGTGCCCGCCGGTCGTCGGGTCGGGCGTCGAGGGCGTCACGCCGACCGGCGTGTAGCCCTGCCGCGCGAGGTTGCCCGAAGAGTCGACGCTCAGGAACGACACGTCTTCGGTCTGGAAGTTGGCGACGTAGACGGTCTTGCCGTCGGCCGAGACTTCGACGCCCTGCGGCGTGATGCCGCCGGTGTACTGGACGCCGAGCGGACGCAAGACCTGCGAGGGGTCGGAGGCCGAGAGGTTGATGCGGAACGCCTGCACCTGCTCGGAGTGCGCGTAGGTCACGAAGAGGAGGTCGCCGCGGACGAACAACTGCTCGGGGCCGCTGCCCTTGATGATCTTCTGCGCGCCGGTGTGGTCGCCGAGGTCGACGAACTGGCCGGGCGTGACGAGCTGCGACACGTCGCGCCCCTCGTCCACGTAGCGGAAGACGAAGCGGTTGGTCGCCGTGTCGAAGATGTTCAGCTCCGAGCCGATGTCGTCGAAGGTCGTCGCCTTCGTCGCGTCGGTCATGACGGGCGTGTAGCCGAGCGGCTGGCCGTTGTTCTTGATCGCCACGCCGTCGGCGCGCTTGGTCGGCAGGCCGTGGCCGGACTCGGGCTCGTTCAGGCGCGTGTTCGTCTCCTGCCCCGAGGCGATGCCCCAGCGGCCCGCGACCTTCACGTCCGTGGCGAGGCCGCCGAGCTGCATCACCTTCGTCAGGGTGTTGGCGTCGCCGTCGATGTTGACGGCGGCGACGGTGTGGCCGAGCGTGTTGGCGACGTAGAGCGTCTTGCCGTCGGCGGAGATGTCGAGGTCGCGCGGGTTGGTGCGCTCAAGCTGCGTGTTGCCCGTCGGGATGACGGCGATCTGCGTGAACGTCGGCCCCTGCTCGACGCGGAAGGCGCGGACGGCGTCCTTATACCTGTCCGTGATGTAGAGGCGCGTGCCCGTCTTGTTGAAGACCAGCTTCTCGCCGTAGAAGCCCGTCTCGAACTCGCCGACGACCGTGTCGGTCGAGGCGTCGATGACGGAGGCGAAGTTGCCGTACTGGTTGAGCACGACGACGTAAGGGAACTGGCTGATGGCGGCGTTGATCGGCGCGGCCTTCACGCCGATGGGGCGCAGGCCGCGGGTCTCGCCCGCGGGGCGGAGGTCTATCCAGCGCGAGACCTGACGGCTGTTGGTGTCCACGACGGCGACGCGCCAGTCGGGGTAGCCCTCGCGGCCGGGCAGCGTCACGTAGAGCTTCCTGCCGTCCTGCGACAGGGCGAGCGCGCGCGGCTGGCTGCGGAACGGCTGCTTGCGGTACGGCCAGAACTGGTTGCCGCTCTTGACCTGCGGGTTGTTCGGGTCGATGCGCGTGCCGGGGTCGGGGCGGCCGTCGATGTAGCTCGCGCCGTACATGATCTTGGTGAAGCGCTCCAGCCCGGCGCGCACGCCCGCCGACTCGGCGCCGACGATGTTCTTGACCGGGTCGCTCGTCGGCCCCGTGATGATCTCGCCCTTCGAGTTGGTCTTGACGGCCGTCTCGAACAGGCGCAGTTCGAAGGGCGCCTCGGGCGCCATCTCCAGGACTTTGCGCTGGAAGGCGGCGGAGAAGGTCTGGTTGGTGCGCGTGGCTTTCGCGCCGTGGGCGGCGAAGAGCAGCCACCCCGCGCCCGCGGCGAGGAAAGCCGCCGCGACAAAGAGTTTCAGTTTCCTACCCATGACGGTGTGCTCCCCTTAGAAGAGACGAAGAGACGACGACGAGGCCGCCGTCGGGGCGCGGCCTTTTGGCGGTGATACCGGTACAGTGCGGCCCGGGGCGCCGGAAATACCGCGGCGCGTAAAAAAAATTCGCCCGCCCGACAAATCCCTTAAACGCCGCGGAAAGTGTTTGCGCGCGCAGGCCGCGGGTGCTAAGTTCTGTCCAAAGCTGATAACCGAAATACAACTTGCGGGGGGGACTTATGGAGAGCGATTCGGGGCGGACGACTTCCGTGTGGATGGCGACGGGCGACGTGCCAGAGTTCGGGGCGCTGGCCCACGAGGCGAGCGCGGACGTGTGCGTCGTGGGCGCGGGGATCGCGGGGTTGACGACCGCCTACCTGCTCTCGCGCGAGGGGCGGTCGGTGGTGGTGTTGGACGACGGCCCCGTCGCGGGCGGCGAGACGGCGCGCACGACCGCGCACCTCGTCAACGCGCTCGACGACCGCTACTACGAGCTTGAGCGCCTGCACGGCGAGCGCGGCGCCCGCCTCGCCGCCGAGAGCCACACCGCGGCCGTCGACCAGATCGAAGAGATAGTCGAGCGCGAAGGCATCGACTGCGACTTCCAGCGACTCGACGGCTACCTCTTCGTCGGCCCGGGCCAGTCGACCGAAGAGCTGGGCCACGAGCTGCGCGCCGCGCACCGCTGCGGCCTGACGGAGGTCAAGTACGTGGAGCGCCTGCCTTACGACGGCTACGACTTCGGCGCCGCGCTCCGCTTCCCCTACCAGGGGCAGTTCCACATCCTCAAATACATGAACGGGCTCGCGCGCGCCTTCACGGGCCTCGGCGGGCGCCTGCACACGCACACGCACGCCGACAAGATCGAGGGCGACGGCGAGACGGCGCGCGTCACCACCGCCGAAGGGCACGTCGTCACGGCGGGCGCGGTCGTCGTCGCCACGAACACGCCGGTCAACGACCGCCTCTCCATCCACACCAAGCAGGCGCCCTACCGCACCTACGTCGTCGGCGCGCGCGTGGCCCGCGGCTCCGTGCCGCGGATGCTCCTGTGGGACACGGAAGACCCGTACCACTACGTGCGCCTGCAGTCGGTCGGCGAAGGTCACGACGTGCTCATCGTCGGCGGCGAGGATCACAAGACGGGCCAGGCCGAAGACTTCGACGAGCGCTTCCGCAGGTTGGAAGAGTGGACGCGCGAGCGGTTCCCCTCGGTCGAGGCGTTCGAGTACCGCTGGTCGGGTCAGGTGATGGAGCCCGTGGACGGCCTCGGCTTCATCGGCCGCAACCCCGGCGACGCAGACAACGTCTACATCGCCACCGGCGACTCCGGCAACGGCATGACGCACGGCACCATCGCCGGCATGCTCATCCGCGACTTAATCCTCGGGCGCGACAACGCCTGGGCCACTCTCTACGACCCCTCGCGCCTGTCGCTTCGCGCGGGCGGCGAGTACGCGCGCGAGAACCTCAACGTCGCCGCGCAGTACGCAGACTACCTGACCGGCGGCGAGGTCTCCTCGGCCGACGAGGTCGCCCCGGGCACGGGCGCCGTCATGCGCAGCGGCCTCTCGAAGGTGGCCCTCTTCCGCGACGACACCGGCGCGCTCCACGAATTCTCCGCCGTCTGCACACACCTCGGCTGCGTCGTCGCCTTCAACGACAAGGAGCGGAGCTGGGACTGCCCCTGCCACGGCTCCCGCTTCGACCCCACCGACGGCCACGTCCTCAACGGCCCCGCCATCGAGGGCCTATCGCCCGCGGGCGAATAGGTTTGAAAGCCCGGGCGGGGCTCGCCACGTGACGGTGGGGTCTCGACAACCGGCGGCGGCCTCTCGACGAGTGCTTATTGCAGTTGGCAGTTGAGTGAAAGCGAGAACGATTTAACACGGAGACACGGAGACACAGCTTGATGTGATTACTCAACAGGCTGTGTCGCTGTGTCTCCGTGTCTCCGTGTTGAAAGCTCACTCCATACCCATCCGGATGAAAACCGCTTTACAGGGGTATGCAGACGAGCGCGACCGCCCCGCCGGGGGCAGACAGGTCAGCACCACCCGCGGTAGCGGGGGGGCGTACGTGAATCGGACGCCCCGTCTCGCACCGGCCCGCACGCTACCGCGGGCGGTACTGATACCACCTTGCGGGAAGAGATAAGGATGCGCCGCGCCGGGAGCGCGGGCATCCTGCCCGCCATGAGCGCGTCAGCGCGAAAGCCGTGAGACTTTAAATCTCCACGTCGGGAGAGAGCGCTGCACGGTGAAGCGTGCTTCAGCACGCTTTGGCGGGCAGGATGCCCGCGCTCCCGGGGCGCGGCCTGATGCTGATTGGCAAGCCGATATGACCGGGTCGTCACGGTCGCACCCGAACGCACGCCGCCGTAGGTAGTCTGTGAGGCGGCGTGGGGCGGGATGGAGGGTGGGTGAACAGGGTGAAGGGCGGAGTTCGAGGAGTGATTCTCGAACTCCGCCCTTTATTGTCGCAGTGGTGATCCCGTTACTGTCCGCCCTTCGCGCCCTTGAAGTCGTAGGTGACGTAGAGGCGGAGTTTGCCGTCTTTGGCCTCTTCGTGGACTTCGCGGGCCTGGGCGCGCAGCGCCCCGCCGGCGGCCTGGACGGGGATGGCGAACGTGAGCTGCTGGCCGCGCAGGAGGGGGAGCGGGTTGACGCGCTGGTTGATGGCGCCCTGGACGAAGGCCGTGACGAAGCCGCTCAGCACCGGCGACATGCCCTCGACGTTGACGCCCGCGACGTTGAGCTGGCCGTAGAGCGTCTGCTCCTCGGCGGCGAAGCGGAAGTCGAGCCCGGCCTCGGCCGTGCCGCGGAGGTTCTGGCAGTTCCCCAGAAGGTTGTAGGTGCCGCTGAAGGCGAGGGGCACGATGACCTTGCCTTCGCGCATCAGCACGCCGGTCTTCACGTCGCCCGCGTTGGGCTCGATGACGACCTGGTTCTGGCAGCCCTCGCCCGCGGCGGGCGGGAAGGCGGGCTTGTTCAGGTCGCGGAAGATGGAGTCGAGCAGCGCGCCGAAGAACTGCTCGTCCAGCTCGACGACGGCCGTCCCCGGCGCGGGGCCGCCCGCGTCGGGCGCGCGCACGGGCTGACCTTTCAGCGCGCTGCCCACGCGCGGCGCCCCGACGAAGAGGAAGTATGCGGCCGCGCCGCCCAGCAGCACGCCGAGCAGGAGCGTGAGAATGTACTTCATCCGTGTCCCCTTAGGCTCCGTATCCGAATCGCCGCGGGGGCGCGGGGATTAAATTTCAACTCTCAGGTTTGAAATTAAAGCCCCGCGCCCCGCGGCTAACCCTTCAGCGGCCGGGCGTGGCCGAAGGCGTGGGCGAGGCCGCGGGCGCGGTCGCCGCCTGCTGCGCGTTGATGAAGGCCATCACGCCCTGGAGCAGTTGCCCGAGCTGCGCGACCTGCTGTTTGACCTCCTCGGGCGAGAGCTGCTTGTAGCCCTGCGGTATCTCGAAGTCGGTCGGGTTCACGTCGGTCTTCAGGTCGCGCGTCTCGATGACGACGTTGCCGCCCGTGATGCCCTGGACGTTCCCCGAGGACTGGCCGACGCCCTCGATGCGTAAGGGGAGCCCCGTGTCCTTGTCCACGTAGATGAAGGTCTCGCCCTTCACCTGGCCCGCGGTGGTCTGCGTCTGCGTGCCGCCGGCGGCGCGGTACTTGAAGGCCTGGCGGCCGTTGAAGGTCTCCTCGCCGACCTGCGTGACGCCCTGCTGCTTGGTGACGAGGGCGACGAGCTGACCCGGCGTCATCGAGCGCAACTGGTCGACGTTGACGCCGGTCATCTCCTGCGTCAGCTCCGCGTACTGCTTGCGGCCGTGCATGATGACGTAGCGCTTGTCGGCCTTGTCGAGGAAGACCAGCTCGCCGAGGACGGGCACGTTCACGGAGTAGCGGCGGTCGGCGCCGTTGCGCGCGACCTTGATCGTGGCCTCACCCTTCGCCGTCTGCTGGCCGGAGGCGGCGAGCGTGGCGACCATCGTCGCCGTGTACTTGTCGGGCTCCCGGGCCTGGATGGTCTGTCCCGTGTTGGTCTGCACGGTCGAGGTCGTCATGTTCGCGTTCGAGTTGCTGTTGATGTTGACCGTCGAGTTGCCGTTCGTGTTGGCCGCCGTGTTGCTCGTCTCGACCGCCGACTGGCAGCCGGCGGCCGCCAGCGCGAAGGCCGCCGCCGCCGCCGCGAAAACCCCTCTCGTTCCGTTCACAAGGCGCATGAAAGTCTTCTCCTCCTCGTCTGGCAGAGCTGGTCTACAGGTCAGATTGTTAGGGGCAATTAGCGGGGGAAGGATAACACAAGTAGGCAGTAGACAGTAGTCAGTAGTCAGTAGGAAGACAGTCGTTAATGAAACGTTCCGGTGTCAGTGTCAACGAGCGCGACGCGGGGCGCTACTGGCTACCGACTACTGCCTGCTGCCTTCAGAAGAGGGACGGCTGGTTCTCCAAATCTTCGGGGCCGACGATTGGCTCGCCGAGGAGGCGCTTGAGCTTGTTGGCGCTGGCGGGGGCGTGGCCTTCGTAGAAGTTGCTGAAGTAGGCGAAGACCGCGGGGACGCGCCCGCGGAGTCGTTCGAGGGCGGCGGCCCACTTGTCGAGGTTGAGGTCGCGCGGGCGGACGACCTCGTCGAAGCGCGTGAGGTCGCGGGCGCCCATCCAGCGGACGTAGGCGTGGTCGGAGGCGTCGAGGAGCGTGGCGGCCGCGCGCCAGAGGCGCTCGCGCGTGACCCAGGGGCCTTCGACGAGCGCGAGCGAGACGTTGCGCTGGAGCGAGAGCGGCACGAGCAGCTCCTCCTCGAACCAGAAGGGGTCGCGGAACTCGACGGCGAAGCGGATGTCCGCGGGCAGGAGCGGGAGGAACTCGGAGAGCGCGCGCAGGTTGTCGCGCGTGGCCTCGAACTGCGGCGGCAGTTGGACGAGGACTGCGGCGAGCTTCTCCCCCAGGCGCCGCGCGCCGCGGCAGAACTCTTCGAGCGCGGCGGCGGCCGCGCCGCCGCGCAGCGCCTCCTCGTGCGTGATCTTCTGCGGCAGCTTGAGCGCGAAGGTGAAATTGTCGGGCGTCTTGCGTGCCCACGCGTCGTAGGTCGAATCCTGCGGCGCGGCGTAGAAGGTCGAGTCCACCTCGACGGTGTCGAAGGCGCGCGCGTAGGCTTCGAGCATGTGCTCGGCGCGCGTGCCCCGCGGGTAGAAGACCGGCCGCGCCGCGGCGGGCGGCGTCACCCAGTCCTCGTAGTTCCAACCCTGGCACCCGACCCGCACCGTTGGCCGTGAGCTTGTTTGAGAGTCAGCCATGCGTTGACTTTTTAATGCAGCGTGGGCGTAAAGAGCAACAGGCATTCACCACGGAGGCACAGAGGACACGGAGATGGCACAGAGACTTGAATACTCTGTGCAACCTCTGAGCCCTCTGTGCCTCCGTGGTCAGACGCCCTCCGCTCCACCTTCAAGACTGATTCAACCCACCCGGCAGACGATGAGCTGCACGACGCCGAGCAGATAGTTCTCGACCTTCAGCACTTCCAGCCCCGCGCGGCGCGCCTCATCCGACGTGCGGCGGTTGAAGTGGTCGTCCATGAGCGCGACCGTCAGGAGGCTCAGCGCGTCGAAGGCGTAGCCGAGCACGCCGCGCGGCCGCACGTGTTCGAGCAGCACGACACGGCCCCCCGGGCGCACGACCCGCCGCAGCTCGCCGAGCCCCTCGGCCGGCGACCCGACCGAGCAGAAGACGAGCGTGGCGAGCGCCGCGTCGAACGTCCCGGCGCCGAACGGCAGACGCTCCGCGAACGCGCGCACGAGGAGCGAGCCCTCGGGCCGTTCCGGCTTCGACGCCGCCCGCACGACCATCTCGCGGCTCGGCTCGACGCACGCCGCGCTCGCGCCCGCGGGGTAGAAGGGGAAGTTGCCGCCCGTCCCCGCCCCGACCTCAAGCAGCCGCCCGCCGCCGGCCGACCCCGCCAGCGCCGGAGCCGCCTCCGCCAGCGCACGCGCGCGCAGACGCGCGAGCCCCCAACGTTCGAGCGGGCGCATGTTGCGGTCGTACACGGCCGCGAAACGGTCGTAGACCTGCCCCTTCTTCCCCAAACACAACCTCCCTCCGAACCGCCTGCCGCCGCGAGTATCTCACACGCCGACGCGGCCGCGCGCCCGCCCGGGCGGCGCCCGCCCGCTGTAAAAATCTGCGCCCGCCCTCCATAAAAATGTAGCGACATCCAAAAAACCGTAGACCCGCGCCCGGGGCCGGATTCTTAAGCCGTGCGCCTCTCGCGGTTTAAGCCGCGGCCCCGTGCGGGCATGGCGGTTGCCTTAAGTTTTAACGCAACAGACAAGGGGTCTCAGGCCCCTGCCAGGGACGTTCCCTCAGCCGGGGGTTTTCCGTCCGCCTTTCTTCGCAGTCATTCTCGGGGTCGCTGGTGCTTCGGCGGCCCTCTCAAAGGGTTCAAGACGAATACGTTTTTGTGACCGCGCGCGCCGACGAACGCGCCGCGGCCGTCTCCTATTTTTCGGGCCGTCTTTATCGGCCGCGGCCGTACAGCCGCGGCGACCTACCAGAGGGTTCCCCAACCACACGGCTACAGGAGGATTCGACATGCGAAGCGTTCTACGCGTACTGACAAGTGTTCTAGTCGTCGCGCTGCTCTGCGCCGCGGCCTTCGCGCAGGGGTCGCAGACGGGCGGCATGACGGGGGTCGTCACAGACCCGCAGGGCGCGGTCGTCCCCGGCGCCACGGTCGACGTCATCAGCGAGGCGACGGGCAAGTCCGAGCGCCGCGTGACGACGGGCGACGACGGCTCCTACACGGTCACGCTCCTTCCCCCCGGCACCTACAACCTTGAGGTGACGGCCAAGAACTTCAAGAAGACGGTCGTCAACGACGCCGTCGTCCGCATCACCGAGACCTCGCGCCAGGACGTGACGCTCAGCGTCGGCGGCGTCACCGAGACGGTCGAGGTGCAGGCGACCGAGACGCTCATCAACCCGACCAGCCCCGTCACGGGCCAGGCCATCAGCGCGCAGACGATGGAGCGCCTGCCGCTCGCCAACCCGAACGTGCTCTTCCTGCTCTCGCTCTCGGCCGGCACGCTCTCCGAGCCGACGGACGTCCGCACCGCGGGCCGCGGCACGGCCGACGTCAACGTCAACGGCGGGCGCACCTCCAACAACAGCGTCTCGCTCGAAGGCGTCAACGTCAACGACTTCAACCTCGCGCACTTCGACACCGTCCCGCTGCCGAACCCGAACGTGTTGCAGGAGTTCAAGGTCGCGACCTCGCTCTTCGACGCGACGCAGGGCGGCAAGGGCGGCGGCGCGCTCGGGCTCGTCATCAAGACCGGCTCGAAGGACTTCCACTACGACCTCTACTGGAACCACCGCAACGACGCCCTGAACGCCAACGACTTCTTCTTCAACCGCGACGGCAAGAAGCGGCCCAAGTTCCTGCAGAACGTCTTCGGCGGCTCGGCCTCGGGGCCGGTGCCCGGCGCGGGCGGCTTCTGGTTCTTCAACTACCAGGGCGTGCGCGCGCGCAACGGCGTCGACCCGAACGGCTCGACGACCAACCCCATCGTGCAGAACTTCGCGACCAACCCCGACGGCACCACGTCGGCCGCGCTGCTGGCCACGCAGTTCAACCTCAGCGTGGCGCAGATCGACCCCGTGGCCGTCCGCATCCTGAACCTCCAGGACGCGCGCTACGGCGGCACCTACCTCGTCCCGCGGCGGGGCCAGGCCGGGTGCGGCGCGGCCCTCAACGGCGCCAGCGCCACCGAGCCCGGCAACTTCACCTGCCAGTTCGCGGCGGTCGCGCCCGTCACCGACAACCAGTACACCATCAGCTACGACCGCTTCTGGCGCGGCGGCAACGAGAAGCTGACCGGGCGCTGGTTCTGGGACAACGGCTCCATCGCCAAGCCCTACGGCACGGACACGTCCCTGACCTTCCCGCGCACGGACGTGCAGCAGAACCGCTTCCTCTCGATCAACTACACGCACATCTTCACCCCCTCGCTCATCAGCGAGCTGCGCGCCGGCTACAGCCGCTACATCGCGTCGCAGATCCCGACCGACCCCGTCTCGCTCGCCGACATCGGCGCCACGCGCGGCAACTCCGACCAGTTCCCCGGCATGTACCGCGTCGCCGTCACCGGCCTCTTCTCCATCGGCACGGGCGTCAACGACGACCGCGCCACGACCTCGAACCAGTACAACCTGGTCGAGACCATCTCGTGGGTGCGCGGCAAGCACAGCATGCGCGTCGGCGGCGAGGGCGTGCAGTACCAGCTCAACCGCTTCAACAACTTCTCGGTGCGCGGCTCGCTGACCTTCGGCTCGACCACCTCCGGCGTGACGCCGCAGCCGTCGCAGTTCGTCAACTGCCGGAACGACACGAACGACTGCACCGCCTTCCAGAACTTCCTGCGCGGGCGCGTCACGGCCATCCAGTCGGCCTTCGGCGACCCGGCGCGCAACTTCATCGCCACCGACTACGCGGGCTTCTTCCAGGACGACTACAAGTGGTCGCCGCGGCTCACCTTCAACCTCGGCGTGCGCTGGGAGGGGATGAGCTTCGGGCGGGACAAGCTCTACCGCGCGGGCATCTACGACCCGGCGCTCGCGGCCCAGGGCAAGAACCCCTTCCTGATCCCCGAGAAGGTCGACCTCGCCGGCTTCAAGGGCACGCCGGGCGTCTCGGACTGCGCGCTCACGGACTGCTTCGACGGCAACAACTGGGCGCCGCGCGTCGGCCTCGCGTGGGACATCGGCGGCGACCAGAAGAACGTCCTGCGCGCCGGCTACGGCCTCTACTACCAGCGCCTCTCGAACCAGAACATCCTCCAGAACTCGCTGGCCGCGCCGTTCACGGTGCAGCCGCTCGACAGCCGCGCCAACCCGGCGGCGCTGCAACTGGCGAACCCGCTCGCCAGCATCCCGGCGCCCTCCATCGTCGCCTCGGCCTACATCCCGCAGGCGACGCGCTTCGCCGGACTGCGGATACTGCCGGGCGCGCCCGCCGGGACGCCGCTCGACGTGAACAACCCGTTCGTCGGGCCTATCTTCGTCAACGAGGCGGGCGAGCGCTGCCTCAACTACGGCGGCTCGGCGACCAACTGCTCGATCAACCTCGCGTCGTTCACCTCGGCCCCGCTCGACGCCTACACGCCCTACACGCAGCAGTGGAACATCACGCTCCAGCGCGAGCTGTGGAGGGGCTGGGCGGCCGAGGTCGGCTACGTCGGCACCCACTACATCGGCGGCCTCGGCATCTGGGACCCGTACCAGGCGTTCCAGGTCAGCCCCGCGACCCCGCACACGGTGCGCGACATCAACGGCAACAGCTACACGATCACCACCAACACGGTGGCGAACGAGGAGCTGCGCCACCAGATCCTCGGGCTCTCGCGCAAGCGCGGCTCGCGCTACTCGGGCAACATCGGGCAGTCGAAGTACAACTCGCTCCAGTTGACGGCGATGCGCCGGCTCCAGAGCGGCGCCTACTTCCAGGCCGCCTACACCTACTCGCGCACGACCGACAACGTGAGCGGCTCGCTCTCGACCGACGAGCTGAACGCGACGCGCGCCGGCCAGAACGGGGCGGGCATCTACAACGACCAGTCGAACCCGCAGCAGAACTTCGCGCGCGGCGACTTCGACCGTCCGCACCGCCTCGTCGTCAGCTACTCCTACGACATCCCCGTGCCGCGGGACAGCTTCCTCGACAACCAGTTCTTCAAGGGCTGGACGGTGAGCGGCATCACGACCTTCCAGAAGGGCCTGCCCTTCTCCGTGACCGACACGACCTCGGGCGGCATCTTCGGCGCGGCCACGGGCACCGCGCAGTTCGTCTGCTCCAGCATCGAGGAGGCGTACACGCACGGCACGCTTGAGCAGCGCCTCGCGCGCTACCTGAACCCGGCCTGCTTCCGGGCGGCCACGACGGCGGCCAACAGCGCCGGCACCGGCGCGACCGGCTTCGGCAACACGCCGCGCAACGCCTTCCGCGGGCCGCGCCAGACCAACTGGGACCTGTCGCTCATCAAGCGCTTCCACATCGGCGAGCGCCACCAGTTCCAGTTCCGCAGCGACTTCTTCAACCTCTTCAACCACCCGGTCTTCCGCTTCCCGTCGGTGGTCAACATCAGCACGCCGGCGACCTTCGGGCTCATCAACTCGACGGCCGTCCCGCCGCGTCTCATCCAGTTCGGGCTGAAGTACAGCTTCTAGCCCGCGCTGCCGTTTGCCCACAAGGCCCGCCCCCGCGGCGGGCCTCTTCCCGGGGGGAGGGTTCTCGAAAGGGAGCCCTCCCTCCTTGCCTTTCACGCGCCGCGGGTGGATATTGTCGCCGTCCCCTTCCGGCCCCCGCGCGCTTCCACGCACAGCAGAGGAGGGCACGTCACCTTGTCACGGCGCTTCCTTTACTCGCTCCTCGCCTTCTCCCTCGCCGCCCTGTCGGCGGCCGGCGCGCGCGCGCAGACCACCGAGCGCGACCGCGACTCCTACAACCCCGCGACCAACGCGGGCGACATCACGGGGCAGGTGCGCCTGGCGGGCGCGCTCGCCCCCGCGCAGAACGTGCGCGTCTCCCTGGAGCGCGTCGGCGGCGGCCCGCTCGACCAGATGACGACCGACAACCGCGGCCGCTTCCGCTTCGCGCAGCTCCCGCGCGGGCAGTACGTCGTCAACATCTCGGCCGAGTGCCACCGGCCCGAGCGGTGGCAGGTCGAGCTGCTCGTCATCTTCCGCTCCTACCTCGACGTGGAACTCGTGCCCGACACGACCTCGCCCGACTGCGCCGCGGCCGCGGGCGGCGCGGGGGCGCCCGCCTCCTCGGTGGACGCGCGCGTCCCGGAGGAGGCGCGCAAGGAGTACGACCGCGCGGCCGCGGCGCTCGCGAAGGGCAAGGAGGAGGACGGCCTCGCGCGCCTGCGCCACGCCGTCGAGCTCTACCCCGACTTCTTCGCGGCGCACATGCTGACGGCTTCGGCGCACACGAAGGCCGGCCGACTCGAAGAGGCCGAGGCCGCTCTGGAGCGCGCCGCGAAGATAGACGAGCGCTCGGCCGCCGCGCTCGTCTCGCTCGGCGAGGTGCGGCGCCGCCTGAAGAAGCACGCCGAGGCCGAGGAGTCGCTCGGCGCCGCGCTCAAGCTCGAAGAGGCTTCGTGGCAGGCGCACCTCGCGCTCGGCCGCCTCTACCTCGACACCGACCGCGCGCGCAGCGCGGCCCCGCACATCGGCCGCGCCCTCCAGCTCAAGCCCGACTTCGCCGACGGCCACCTCTTCGCCGGCAACCTCCTCCTCAAGCTGAACGAGCCCGCGCGCGCCCTCTCGGAGTACGAGGAGTACCTGCGCCTCGCCCCCTCCGGCGACTACGCGGCGCCGACGCGCGAGCTGGTCGGCAAACTCCGCAAGGCCGTCGGCGACCGGAAGGACGACTGAACGAGCCCAGCTTGACCCCGCCACGCCACGGTGTTAGCGTGTCTCACCTCAAAGGCTGTTAGCCATTAGCTGTTGGCTCTTAGCTAAAGACAAAAAGCTAACAGCTTCCGATCTTTTCAGTTCAAGTTTCATCGCTGTTCCGGCCCGTCACTTTCGGGCCGGCCGTCGCAGGTTCAAAGGGAAGTCGGGTGCAAAGCCCGCACGGTTCCCGCCACTGTGTACCGGCGATTCGCTCCGCACCCTCTTCTGCAAGCCAGAGGTCACTCGACCCTTTAGTCGGGGAAGGCCCAACGGGTGCGGCGCGTCCGAGCCGGGAGTCAGGAAACCTTGCCTGTTTGGTAGTGAGCAGTAAGCGGTGAGCGGTGAGCAGTGGTTGAGTGAATACGCATGATGCGCGTTGACTCAACCACTGCTCACCGCTCACCGCTCACCGCTCACCTCATCGACGGAGGCGACCGCTCAAGCGCCCCGGGAAAGGGCGAGTGGCGTCGGGCGTGAACCGCGGGCGCGGGGGCTTCGGCCGTTCGAGTTTATCGGGCGAGGCCGGACGCCGTGGCCCTGCGGCTTTCACGCGAGTCTCAACCGGCAAGCCCTCGGTCTTCCACTCGGAAGACCGAGGGCTTTTCTCTTGTCGGGCCGGGGACTCACGCAAACGCCGGGCTGACCCGGCCGAACCCTTTCTCTCTCCCGCGACGCGCGCGCGCCGTCCCGCCTCCGCACGCCGCGAGAGGAGTTTTCGAGATGAGGAGAGAGATTTTGAACCGCACGTTTGTCACCGTCTGCGCGCTGCTGCTCGCGGCCTGCCTGCCCGCCCTCGCGCAGGCACAGCAGGGCGCGACCCTCTCGGGGCGCGTCACAGACCCCCGGGGCGCGGGGCTGCCCGGCGCCTCCGTCACGCTCCACGAGCGCGCGCGCACGCAGGTCAGACTTTCCACCGTGACGGACGCCGCGGGCGCCTACCGCTTCGAGCGCCTCGCGCCGGGCGAGTACATCTTAGAGGTCGAGGCGCGCGGCTTCGCGCCCGCGGCGGCGCAGGCGTTCGGCGTCGCGCGCGACGCGGCCTCGACGCGCGACGTGCGGCTCGAAGTCGCGGGCGTCTCGGCCGAGGTCGTCGTCACGGCCGCCGACGCGCCGCAGACCGTCGACGAAGTCTCGAAGGCCGTCACCTCCGTCACCCGCCGCGAGATCGAGGAGCGCGACGAGGCGACCTTGACGGACGCGCTGACGACCGTGCCCGGCCTGCGCGTGCAGCAGCTCGGCGGCCCCGGCTCGCTCGTCTCCGTCAAGACGCGCGGCCTGCGCAACCAGGACACCTCCGTCCTCATCGACGGCCTGCGCTTCCGCGACCCCGCGGCGCCCGAGGCCGACGCCTCCAGCCTCCTCTCAGACATTCAAGTCACCGGCGCCGGCCGCGTCGAAGTCCTGCGCGGCTCCGGCTCCTCGCTCTACGGCACGAACGCGATGGGCGGCGTCGTCAACGTCGTCACCGAAGAGGGCGGCGGCCCCTTCCGCGGCCAGCTCTTCGCCGAAGGCGGCGGCTTAGGCTTCGCCCGAGGGCGGGCGCAATTCTCCGGCTCGGCGGGCCAGGCCGAGCGACTCGTCTGGAGCGCGGGCGTCTCACACCTCAACGTCTCCGAAGGCGTCGACGGCGACGACGCCGCGCGCTCGACCAACGCGCAGGGGCGCGCGCTCTTCCGGCTGGCGCCGACCGCGACCCTCTCGGCGCGCGTCTACGCCTCCGACTCCTTCGCGCAGCTCAACGAGGAGCCGCAGGCCGTCGGCGCGCTGCCCGCGACCGGGGTCGTCGACGCGCGCCCCGTCTCGCGCGCGGAGCTGCGCCGCTTCGAACGGGGCACGCCTTTGAGTCAGCTCAACCTCGGCGGCGCGAACCTCCTGCCCGCGGCCAACGACCCGGACTACTCGCGCGCGGCGCGTTTCTTCTCCGGCGCCGTGACCTTCGCGCAGCGCCCGACCGAGGCGTTCGGCTACTCCGTCTCGTACCACGGACTTTCGACCCGCAGGACGCTCAACGAAGGCCCGGCCGTGCCGGGCGACCCGGCCGACTTCTTCTTCGAGCCGCGGGGCTCGACCGTCAACGACTTCGACGGCACCGCCCACACCCTCGGCGCGCGCGCCGACTTCCGCCTCGGCCGCCACAACCTGA
>DASVQJ010000334.1:0-16520 GCA_036389235.1 Pyrinomonadaceae bacterium
CCCCCCCCCCCCCCCCCCCCCACAAACACACAAGCGGTCAGATGTTTCCTCCCCCTGTGTTGCCCACGCGAAAGTGTCAGCGCTGATGCCCAAGCGACGATGTCAGTAATTTTCGCTTGGGCATTAACAGTCGTTTCCGCTTGATCTAAACACCAAGTTCTGCGACCCCTTCTCGAACGTCCTCCCGCCCCTGTCGGCACCGACCCACTCGAACCGCGGTCACACATTTGTTAAGGAGAGTGCACCGGAGGTGCGAGACGCTTACGCGCCTCTTCGGCCTCGGGGGCGTGCGGGTGGCGGCGGAGGATTTCGCGGAAGGCGGCGCCGTCGTAGCGGTAACTTTTGGACGCGGGGTCGAAGTCGAAGACGACGCCGAGGCGTCGGTAGCGGTCGAGGCCGTTGTAGTTGAGGAAGTAGCTGTCGAGGGGGGCGCCGCCGGCCTGCATCTCGGCGGGGTCGAGGCGGCGGCGGGCCTCTCGCGTCAGGCGCTCGGCCGACTCGGCGGCCGCGTCGCCGAAGACGAGCAGGGCGGACGGGCGCAGCGCCGAGCGCGGGAAGGCTTCCAGCATGATGCGCGCCCGCGCGAGGCGGTCGAACTCCGCGGAGCCGCGCACGAGCCGGAGCAGGCGCGCGTCGTCGCCCGCGCGCGAGGGGCGCACGACCGCCTCGGCCTGGAGCCAACCGCGCGTGCGGCTCGTCACCAGCACGCGCAGGTACGTGACGCCGCCCGACGCGCGCTCGCCCGTGACGGAGACGAGGCGCCCGCGGCCCAACCTCTGTATGAGAGTCGCCGTCGCGCGCGGCGCGTCGCGCAGAGCCGACAGGCGCTCGTCAACCACGACGGCCGCCCCGCCGCCCGCGGGCGGCCGGCGCCTCCGCTGAGCCTCTGCCGCGGACGTTGTTAAGAGCAGGGCGAACGCCGCGGCGGCGATTCGCCTGACGGGAACTGACGGTTGAAAATGAGGCACGGCCTCCCTCCTTCGTCGGGTCAGGTTGAGGTCAGCCCTTGGCGGAGGGGTTTTACGGCGGAACGAAATTGACGGGCGTCGCGTCGCGCGCGCGGGGCGCCTAGCGCGGCGCGCGGCGGCGCGGGTTCGCGGCGAGGAGCGCTTCGAGCCTGGCGCGCGCGGGCGCCGTCTTGCCTTTCGAGACCTGCGGCCGGCTCGCGTGGTGCAGGTGCGTGACGGCCACGGCCAGCGCGTCGGAGGCGTCGAAGGGCGCGGGCGGCTCCTTGAGCTTGAGCAGCACGCGCATCATCTCCTGCACCTGCTGCTTCTCGGCCGCGCCGTAGCCGACCACCGTCTGCTTGACGAGGCGCGGCGCGTACTCCGCGATCTCCACGCCCGCGCGCTCGGCCGCGAGCAGCACCACGCCGCGCACGTGCCCGAGCTTGAGCGCCGTCTGCGCGTTGACGGCGAAGAACGCCTCCTCCACCGCGCAGACGTCGGGACGGAACTTCTCGACGAGGGCCTCGACGCCCGTGCTTATCTTCAGCAGCCGCGCCGCGAAGCGCTCGCGCGCGCTCGCCCGCACCGTGCCGAAGTCGACCATGCGGTAGCGGCGCGCGTCGCCCTCGACCACGCCCCACCCCGTCGTCTCGCTCCCCGGATCGATGCCTAAAATGCGCACGCGCCTTTATACACCAAGCCCCGCGTGCGCGCACCAACAATCATCCGTCCGCCGTCTCAAACAAGCATCATACTCAGGAGTTGTCGGCGAAGCGCCCGCCGGGCCGGCGCACCACGGCGGGCTTGATCCTCCGCATGTGCTCGACGAGCGCGGCGCGCACCCCGCCGGAGACGAAAGAGGGCGGGCGCGGACTTTCAAACGGCCGCGCCCGCCCCCTCGCTTAAAGCCTTCCCGCGGCCTCAGGCGCCGGCCATGTCGGCCTCGTCCATGTCGAAGTTGGCGTAGACCTTCTGCACGTCGTCGTGGTCTTCTAAGGTCTCCATCAGCTTAATCATCTGGCGCGCCTCGACGCCTTCGAGCTTCTTGTACTCCTTCGGCACCATCTCGACCTCGGCGACCTGCGGCTCGACGCCCGCCTTCTTGACCGCTTCGAGCACGGCGTCGAAGTCGTCGGGCGAGGTGATGATCTCGAAGCTCTCGTCGTCGTCGCGCAGGTCTTCCGCCCCGGCGTCGGTGACGATCTCGAACAGCTCGTCCTCGGGCTTCGCGTCCTTCGCGACGACGATGTAGCCCTTCTTCTCGAACATCCAGTTGACCGCGCCGGCGGTGCCGAGGTTGCCGCCGTTCTTCCCGAAGATGTGGCGTATCTCGGCGACGGTGCGGTTGCGGTTGTCCGTCATCGAATCGACCATCACGGCCACGCCGCCGGGGCCGTAGCCCTCGTAGGTGATCTCCTCGTAGGTGACGCCCTCCTCCGCGCCCGTCCCGCGCCGGACGGCGCGCGCGATGGTGTCGTTGGGCATGTTGGCGGCCTTGGCGTCGGAGATGGCCTTGCGCAGGCGCGCGTTGGCGTCCGGGTCGCCGCCGCCCGTGCGCGCGGCGACCGAAATCTCCTTAATCAGCTTGGTGAAGACCTTGCCGCGCTTGGCGTCCAGGGCGCCCTTCTTGTGTTTGATGGTGTGCCACTTCGAGTGTCCCGACATCTTGATGAGTTCCTTGGCTTGGGTTTGAAAGTTGAAGCGGGTCGGAAATATACCACAACGGCCCCCGCGGGTGTAACGCGGCGGCCGAGGGGACACTGCCGTCAACGTTCGGCAAGGAGCCGCAGCAGGTCTGCCGCCTTCGCCCCCGACGCGCGCACGACCTTCGTCTTCGACGTGTGGCCGCCGGCCACTTCGACCGAGCCCGCGGACACGCCGAGCCGCTTCGCGAGGAAGCGCGTCAGCTCCGCGTTGGCGGCGCCCTCCACGGGGGGCGCCGCGACGCGCACCTTGAGCGCGCCGTCGTGCTCGCCCGCGACGGCGGTCTGCGACGCGCGCGGCACGACGCGCACCGCGAAGACGAGAGAGCCGCCCTCCTCCCTGTAGTTAATCACCTCACATGCGGAGCAGCGTCGCCCGCACCGCCCGCTCGAAGAGGTCGAGCAGGAAGAGGACGACGATGGGCGAGAGGTCGAAGAAGCCGACCGGCGGGATGAGGCGGCGGAACGGCGCGAGCAGGGGCTCGGTCGCGCGGATGAGGAAGTGCAGCAGGCGGTTGTGCGGGCCGACGCCCCACGAGATGACGATGCGCATGAAGATCATGAGCGAGTACATCGCGAGGATGCCGTAGATGATGAACCCGACGATGGCGATGGGCCGGCCGAGCATGACGCTCACGATGAGCCCCCTGATCGTGAAGAGCGCGGTGCCGAAGAACTGCGTGGCGAAGTAGCCGGCCAGGATGGCGATGAGGATGACGACCAGCGGCGTCACGTTCGGGCTGATGCCCGCCTGCACGAGCGGGCGGCGCACGGGGTTGACCAGGGGGTCGGTCCAGCGCCTGACCATGATGACGGGGCGGCTGAAGGGGTTGAGGTCGGCCTTGTTCAGAATCAGGCGCGCCAGCATCAGCGCGATGACGACGAGGATGACCGTCGCAATCGCGTAGAAGACGAACTGATTTATCGCGTCGAAGATGTCCATGAACTCTTGCCGGCCCGTCCCTGAATTACCCGCGCTCGCCGAAGAGGGCCGTCCCGACGCGCACGAGCGTCGCGCCCTCCTCGGCCGCCGCCTCGTAGTCGTGACTCATGCCCATCGAAAGCTCGCCCGCCCCCCCGCCGAAGGCGCCGCGCGCCCCCCACTCGTCGCGCAACGCGCGCAGGCGCCGGAAGAAGGGCCTGACCCTCTCGACGTCCTCTAAGAACGGCGGGAGAGTCATCAAGCCCCGGCAGTGAACGCGCGAGCAGCGCCCGAACACTTCGAATAACGCCGGCAGCTCCCCGGCGGTCGCGCCGCTCTTCGACGCCTCGCCCGCGAGGTCAACCTGCACGAGCACTTCGAGGCGCCCGCGGTCTTCCTCGACGCAGATGCGTTCCAGCCTCTCGACCAGGGCGGCCGTATCGACCGTGTGAATCAGGTCGAAGAGGCGCGCGGCCTTGCGCGCCTTGTTCGGCTGGAGGTGGCCGATGAGGTGCCAGCGTATGTCCGGCACCCCTTTCAACTCTTCGACCTTCGCCTCGGCCTCCTGCACGCGGTTCTCGCCGAAGACCTTGAGCCCCGCGGACGCCGCGGCCTCCCGGACGAGCGCGGCCGTGTGCGTCTTGCTGACGGCGACGAGTTTCACCTCGGCGGGGTCGCGGCCGGCGCGTTGCGCCGCGCGCGCGATGCGGGCCAGAACTTCCCCGGCCCGCGCGCGCAAATCAGACCCCTCTGGCCCCGCTTCAAGAACCATTGTTGCGATTCCGTTGTGAACACTCACGACTATAACAAGCGCGCGCCGGAGCCCGCAACCGACCCGTACGCGACCCCGCCAGACCGCGCCCCTTTTCGTACACGATACACGGCGCGCCGACACTGTATCGTGTGGCGGCCCGCCCCAAGTGTTAGGGGCAAAGGGACTTTTTCCGGCGCTTTCTCCCGCGACCGTAGTGGCACGGCGCTTGTTTCTCTACCCGGCAGGTCTCTGAGTCGGAATATTAAGTTGTTGACGAAGACTTAGGAGGGGTGAAGATGAGGAGTAACGGTTTCTTGACGAAGGCGGCGATGCTCGCGGTGGCGCTCTTTCTCGTGCTGCCCGTTGTGACGAACGCGCAGTACGGGCGCGGCCGGCGCGACAAGGACGACGTTTTCGTCAACGGCCACGACGCACGCGACGGCCGCTATGACGGCCGCGGCCCGCGCGCCGACAGGCGCCGCCGCGACCGCGACGGCGACGGCGACTACGACCGCCGCGACGAGTACATCCGCCAGCAGCAGCGCGCGCAGCGTCGCAACGGCGGCTATCAGCGCGACCCGCGCGACCGCGACGGCGATGGTGATTACGACCAGCGCGACGCCTACATCATCCAGCAGGAGCAGCGCAACGGCGGCTACGGCAACCGCGGCACGTACGGCAACCGTGGGTACGGTAACTACGGCTACGGCAACTACACGCAGTCGCAGCAGACGGCCCTCAACGCCGGCTACAACGAGGGCATCAAGGAAGGCCGCAGGGATCGCGGCCGGGGCGGCTACCGCAACGTGAACGACTTCAGCGCGTACCGCAACGCCGACAAGGACTACAACTCGCGCTACGGCGACCGCTACACGTACCAGCAGTACTTCCGCCGCGGCTTCGAGAACGGCTACAACGACGGCCTCAACGGCTACTAAGCCGGTACGGGTTTCGAACAAGGGGGGTACAGGTAAGCCCGGACGGTTCGCCGCCCGGGCTTACTTTTTCGCCTGCGGGGGCTCGCTTGACACCCCTCGAACCCCGCCTTTAATATCTCAACTTCCCGCACGCGGATGTGGCGGAATTGGTAGACGCGCTAGCCTCAGGAGCTAGTCACGGCAACGTGGTGGAGGTTCGAGTCCTCTCATCCGCATTCACTCACATTACTTTACGGAAGTCTCTTGGCGGTCTTGGCCGTCGTTCTGTGCGTCAGACCAGGAGATTTCCGATACCTAATTTATAGGCCCTACGCTCGTTATGGAGTGTTGGTAATCGGCGTAGTCCTCGACACCGTATTGCCGGCGGAGAAGACCCTCGTTTCAATTTCGCCGGTTCCTGTTGGCTCCAGAATTACGGTAATGCGGAGTCCCTCCGCGGCGTGCTGGTCGCAAAGAAAAGCCTCGGTATTCGGCGCCCAGATTGCGCTGGTGTCCGGCCTCCTAAGCCTAACGCCAAAGTTATGTTCGGGAGTGTTTGGACACCCGGAAATAATACAAGGCATACATCCTCCTCTAACTTCCCCAAGAGACGAAATCAACAAGCTTATAGCGGCGTTCACACGGGCGCGACGACCGCGCCGGGAGCGCGGGCATCCTGCCCGCCGAAGCGTGCGAGAAGCACGCTTCACCGTGCAGCGCTCTCCCTCGACGTGGAGATTTAAAGTCTCACGGCTTTCGCGCTTCAGCGCTCACGGCGGGCAGGATGCCCGCGCTCCCGGCGTGAGGTCGCACCCGAACGAACGCCGCTGTAATCTGAGCAGTCCCGGTACGGTGAAGAGGTCATAAGAGCGAGGGCTGGGCCGGGGTTCGTAAGGCCGCTTCGACGTTTGAGAGGGCGAGTTGATAGTACTCGTCTTTCAGCTCTATGCCGATGGAGTTTCTTCCCAGCTCGACGGCGGCCACACAGGTGGTGCCCGAGCCGACGAACGGGTCAAGCACCCAGTCCCCTTCCTTCGTAAAGAGGTTGATAAACCACGCGGGCAGTTCCTTCGGGTACGCGGCGCTGTGCCCCTTATTGCTGCACTCCGAGGCCAGGTGCAGCACGTTCGTCGGGTAGACGAACTCCTTGCCGACCCAGTTGGAAACGTTCTTGCCGAAGCCGCTGCCGACCTTCGAGTTGTCGCGCACCTTGTCGGTCTCACTCAGATTCTTCAGGCGGGTCTTGGCCCAGTCGCCCATCGGGACCATGACCGCCTCCTGGTACATGTCGAACTTCTTCTCCTTGTTGAACTGGAGGCAACGCTCCCAGGCGTCGCGGAAGCGGTTCGGCCACTTGCCCGGGTAGCAGTTCTTCTTGTGCCAGATGAACTCCTCCGTCCAGAGCCAGCCGCGCTTCCGCATCTCTAGGATCAACTCGATGATGTAGGTGTGTCGTTCCCCGCCCGTCGCCTTCTCCTTGATGTTGAGGACGAAGGTTCCGGTAGGCTTCAAGACCCTGTAAAGCTCGTCCGCTATGGGCAGAAACCATCCGACGTATTCTTCCGGCCTATGCCCGCCGTACGTTGACGCCCGCTGGTCCGCGTACGGCGGCGACGTGACCACCAGATTAATGCTGGAGTCTTGAAACTCTCTCAGGACCGTGAGGCAATCACCCGGCAGGACTCTGGCCTGAAGCCTGGAATGTTCCTGTAGTTCGTACATCGGAAGATAAAAGGGTCGCTCGGCTGAAATCGGCTCTTATATAACACACCCCTCACACAATGTGTAATCCCTCAGCTTGAGCACACCTCAAGCTAGTGTGTTAACAAAGAGGGGGTTGAATCTAACGGCGGCTCCCTTTTTCTATGTAGTAATATCGGCTTGCCAATCAGCATCAGGCCGCGCGCCGGGAGCGCGGGCATCCTGCCCGCCGAAGCGTGCCCCGGCACGCTTAGCCATGAACCACTATCTCTCGACGTTGAGATGTAAAGTCTCTCCGCATTCGCGCTGACGCGGCGGATTAGTGCACACGCTTGAATTAACGCCTCACGCGCCGGCCGGGTCACATGCAGCGGCAGCGCATCGTCTTCGCATCGCCGACGGGCATGAAACCGTTTCCGTCCCAGCGGAGTTCCGACACCTCGTTGTGGTCGCAGCGCCCCGCGCGGCCGCGGACGCGCTCGACCCTCAGCTTGCCTTCGTCGAGGTCTACGTAATGGTCAAGCTCACAGTCGAGCGTGTCCGCCAGCGGCAGGGTCGAGAGCAGCGCGGGCCTGCCGCCGCGCAGTGTGTAGACGCGCGCCTCGACGGTGTGCGGCCCGCCGACCGGGCCGTAGCTGAGGACGACGACGGCCTCGTTCCGTCCGTCGCCCGTCAGGTCGCCGTAGTAAGAGGCTTCGGCCACGCGCAACTCCCACTGCGCGCCCTGCGCTCCGTCCCCCGCGTAGTAGCCGCCGACGAGCTTGTACGTCTGCCCGTTCAGGGGGTACGTGTAGTTCTCGAAATCAATCGCCTCGATGCCGACGACCGACTCCGCGGCGGGCGCCGGCACCTTGCGCCTGCCCTGCGCCTGCGCCGCGGCGCTCGCGTGCGCCGCCAGCGTCGTCAAGAGGACGGCGATGATGAGTCTTTGCAATTTCAACACTCCCCCCTGTCTTCGGCGTCCGCCCGCCCCCGCCGGCGGCTTCAGTTGACCGCCTCGGAGGCGTCGTCGGGCGCGGGGGCGCCGTTGTGGTCGACGAGGACGAGTGTGAGCTCCTGTTCGTCGGCGAGGGAGGAGTCGATGAGGGTCTGGACGCGGTAGCGGCCGGGCTGCGGGAACTCGACGTTGAAGAAGAAGCTGATGTTGTTGGCGACGCCGCCGGAGGCGACCTCGAAGGGGGAGGGCTCGGCGAGGACGACCGCCCGCTGTCCGTCGTCGGTCAGGATGCGCACCTCGGAGAGGTGGCGCCCCCCGCCGCGCCACTGCGTGACGACGGCGAACTTCATCACCGTCACGGGGAAGTGCTGCACCAGAATCTGGTGGAAGACCCCCATCAGCGAGAGCTTGTTGCCGACCTCCAGACGCACGTCGTCGCAGAAGAGCGTGTAGGACAGTCGCAGCCCCGTTTCGTTACCCTTTGCCATCATCACCCCTTTAATAAATTGAAGCGCGTGCGTCAACCCGCCGCGGAGCGGCACTTTGAATTTAGCCCGGCCTTTCGACCCACAGCCTTTAATAGACTCCCGGCACCAGACGTTTCGTCTCGCACGCGTACGCCGCGTACTCTTCGCCGAAGTGCTCGCGCAAAGCCTCCTCCTCGACGCGTATGCGGTAGAGCGTCGTGTAGAGCATCGGGAGGAAGAGCAGCGCCAGGCTCAGCCAGTTGGCGAGCGCCAGGCCGAAGCCGAGGTAGCGCGCGAGCAGCCCCGTGTACGAAGGGTGCCGCACCACGCCGTACAGCCCGCTCCGCACCACGCGGTGCCCTTCGAGTATCGAGACGTTCGGCGTGAAGTACTCCCAGAGCGTCACGATGGCCGCCCAGCGGAACGCCGTGCCCGCGACGAGCAGCGCTAGCCCGGCCGCCGCCACGTACGGCTCGCACGCACGCACGCGCCCGTAGTCCGTGAAGCCCAGCACCACCGCCGCGGGTATCGAGAGCGCGCCGGTCACGTCGAACAGCCTGTACGAGCCCTTGTCCCGGTCTACGTCCGCCCGCGTCCTGCGTCGGCCCAGGACGAGCCTCTGCGCCGCGAGGCTCACGGCGTAGAAGGCGAGGGCCAGCGTCGGAAGGAGGTCGAACCTCATGCCGTGCCTCCCCGCCGGGGGCGCGGGCACCCCCGCCCGCCAAAGCGTGCCCGGGCACGCTTCCCACCTTTCTTTATCTCTCGACCTTGAGTCTTAAGCATCACGGCATTCGCGCTCTCGCGCTCACGGCGGGCAGGGATGCCCGCGCCCCCGGCTTAAGTGCCGAGCATTTTCTTCAGCCTCTCCTCGGTGATGATTTCGAGGCCGAGCGCCTGCGCCTTGTCGAGCTTGGAGCCCGCCTCCTCGCCCGCGACGACGTAGTCCGTCTTCTTGCTCACGGTCGAGGTCACGCGCCCGCCGCGCGCCTCGATCAACGCGCGCGCCTCGTCGCGCGTCATCGTCTCAAGCCTGCCGGTCAGCACGAACTGCTTGCCCGCGAAAGCCTCGTCGGACTGCGCCCCGACGCCGCCCGACGCAATCTCCGTCCGCACGCCGGCCGCGCGCAGCCGCTCGCAGAGTTGGACGTTGCCCCCGTCGTCGAACCAGTCGCGCACGGACTGCGCGACGGTCAGCCCTATCTCGTGTATGTCGTCGATCTGCTCGACCGTGGCCGTCCGCAGGGCCTCCAGCGAGCGGAAGTGGCGCGCGAGGATGGCGGCCGTGCGCTCGCCGACGTGGCGGATGCCCAGGCCGTAGACGAGCTGCGGCAGGTCGCGCGCCTTGCTCGCCTCTATCTGCGCGAAGAGGTTCGACGCCGACTTCTCCGCCATGCGTTCGAGCCCGGCCACGTCCTCCTGCCTGAGCGCGTAGAGGTCTGCCACGTCGCGCACCATGCGCTTCTGCACGAACTGCTCGGCCAGCGCGTCGCCCAGGCCCTCGATCCTCATCGCGCGGCGCGAGGCGTAGTGGAGCAGGCGCGCTTTAAGCTGCGCGGCGCAGTCCGCCGCGACGCAGCGCGAGACGACCTCGCCCTCGGGGCGCGAGACGACGCCGCCGCACACGGGGCAGCTCGTCGGGAACTCGTAAGGCTTCGTCTTGCGGGGCCGGCGCGACTTGACGACGCTCAGAACCTTCGGGATGATCTCGCCGCTCTTCTCGATGTTGACCCAGTCGCCCTCCCGCACGTCGAGGCGCTTTATCTCGTCCTCGTTGTGGAGGGTCGCGCGCGCGACGACGGTGCCGGCGAGCTGGACGGGCGTGAGGTTGGCGACCGGCGTGAGCGCGCCCGTGCGGCCGACCTGGACGACGATGGACTCGACCTGCGTCGTCGCCTGCCGCGCGGGGTACTTGTAGGCGATGGCCCAGCGCGGCGCCTTCGCCGTCGCGCCGAACTCGTCCTGCAAGGCCGTCGAGTTGACCTTCACGACCACGCCGTCGATCTCGTATTCGAGCCGGTCGCGCCCGGCCTCCATCCCGTTACAGAAGTCGATGACCTCTTCGATGTCCGAGCACTTCGCGCGGTGCGGGTTGACGGTGAAGCCCGCGGCGGCGAGCCATTCGAGCGCCTCCCAGTGCGTCGCGAAGGGCTTGCGCTCGCCGCGCAGCACGTCGTAGGCGAAGAGGTCGAGCCTTCGGCGCGCGACGACCTTCGGGTCGAGCTGGCGGATGGTGCCGGCGGCGGCGTTGCGCGGGTTGGCGAACTTCGCCTCCTCGGCCTCCTCCCGCTCGGCGTTGATGCGCTCGAAGGCTTTGCGCGAGAGGTAAGCCTCGCCGCGGACTTCGACCTCCGCCTCCGAGCCGGCCGCGCCCTTCAGGCGCAGGGGCACGCTGCGGATGGTGCGGACGTTCTGCGTCACGTCCTCGCCCACGCGCCCGTCGCCGCGCGTCACGCCGCGCGTGAGCACGCCGTCCTCGTAGTGGACGGAGAGCGAGAGGCCGTCGATCTTCAGCTCGGCCACGTACTCGAAGGCGCGGCCGTCGGCTAAGCGCCGGCAGCGCTCGTCGAAGGCGCGCAGGTCTTCGATGTTGTAGCTGTTGTCGAGCGAGAGCATCGGCCGCCGGTGGACGTACTCCGCGAACCTCTCCGCGGGCCGCCCCCCGACGCGCAGCGTCGGGCTGTCCGGCGTCCGGAACTCCGGGTGCGCCTCCTCCAACGCGCGCAGGCGCTCCACCAGCGCGTCGTACTCCACGTCCGAAATCTCCGGCCGGTCGTGGACGTAATAAAGCTCCTCGTGCCTCAGCACCTCCTCGCGGAGCTTCTTGATCTCAGCTTCGATACTCTTGGCTGCGGTCGGCAAGTTGACAGTCACACCCGGAAGTTAAAGTTGGGAACGGCCGCGCCCATCATAAGCAGAACGACGCGGGCACGCAAAGCGGTCGATTTCAGACGACCGTGCGTAAAGCCGCCGCGACAGCGGCGTCTGAGTTTAGCCCGGCCTTCACTTGTTGAGCAGGGAGACCGGCTCGCGGGGGCGCCTGGCGGCGGGGTCTTCCTCTTCGAGGGCGGCGAGGCGGTGGATGACGCGGCCGAAGTATTTGACGCCCTGGATGAAGTCGTCGAGGCGGACGTTCTCGTCGGGCGCGTGGGGGTTGGAGCCGAAGTAGCTGACGCCGAAGGAGACGACGGGCATCGGCGGCTGGTTCGCGCCGCAGACGGCGCCGACGGGGCCGCTCGCGGGGTCGAGCGGGTAGACGACCGGCTCGCCGCCGTAAAGCTCGCCCGCGCTCTCGATGGCCGCGCGCGCCACCATCGAGGAGGGCGAGGACTTCGCGTAGGGCGCCGAGCCCAGCTCGATGATCTCCACGTCCTGAAAGCCGCGCCTGTCGAGGTGCTTGCGCAGCAGCTCGACGATCAGCCCGGGCGTGAGGTCGGGCACGAGCCGGAAGTCGAGCCGCGCGGTGGCCGCGCCCGGCAGGACGGTCTTCGCGCCCGCCTCCGTGTGGCCGGTGCGTATGCCGCAGATGGTGCAGGTCGGGCCGAAGATGAGCTCCTTCGCCAGCTCCCTCCCCGTCATCCCGTGCAGCCACGAGCCGATGCGGAACTCGCGGCGCAGTCCCGCCTCGTCCAGCTCGATGGTCTTCAACATCTGCCGGTCTTCGGTCGTGAGCGGCGCGACGTGCGAGCCGAAGCCGTCGATGGTGATGACGCCCTTCGGCGAGAGCACGGTGGCGAGCGCCTGCACCAGACGCCACGCGGGGTTCGGGACGATGCCGCCCCACTTCGAGTGGAGGTCCGTGCGCGCGCCGAAGCAGCGCAGCTCAAGGAAGGCGATGCCCTTGAAGCCGAGGTTGATGACGAGGCGTTCGCGCGTGTCCTTGTAGCCGTCGTCCCAGATGCAGCCGTCGGCGCGCAGAAGCTCCGCGTTCTCCGCCGCGAAGCGGTAGAGGCTCGGGCTCGCCAAGCCGTCCTCGCCCTCGACGACGAAGCGGAGGCAGACGGGCAGCTTGCCGTAGGTCTTCTGGTACGCCTCGACCGCGGCGACGCGCGCGACGAAGTCGCCCTTGCTGTTCGAGGCGCCGCGCGCGCGGAGCTTGCCGCCGTCGACGACGGCGGCGAACGGGCCGGAAGACCACTCAGTCAACTGCCCGACGGGCTGCACGTCGTAGTGGCCGTAGACGAGGAAGCAGCGCGGCCCCGCGCCGCACTCGCCGTAGATGATGGGGAAGCCGCTGCCGACCTTAAAACTGCGCGTGCCCGCCCCCACGCGCTGCAACAACTGCTCGACCTTCTCGGCCACCGCGCGCATCCCCGTCCCGCGCGCCGCCACCGAGGGCATCCGACACAGCTCCTGCAAGCGCTCCGTGAACGAGCGCGCGTGCCGGTCAACGTATCGGTCGAAGCGCGTAAACGACATGCTCCCTTTCAGTGGCTCAGACGCCGGGGCGGCCTACTATCGTCCCCCAGAACTTCCTGAGCTGCGGCCAACTCATGATGACGCCGCCGATCCCGATGAAGAGGAGTCCCCAGAACGCCCTCTGGTAGAAGTTCGGATCATCGACCTTAGCTTTCTCGTCGGGGAAGAAACGGCTCAGGTAGTAGCCCCAGCCGACGGCCACGGCGGCGAAGAAGACTACATAAACTCCCAGGAGCTTCGCGAAGTCCCACCGGAGGACGTTGACGAAGATGCCATAGAAGGTCAACACCACCCCGCCGACTAGAATATGGTATCGGGGTGAGGAGGGGCCTAGCCCTTGGCGCACCTGCGCGTCCCCCCACACTTCCAGAAACGCCGCAACGATGAGTGGGACCGGCCAGTACGTCTCCAGCAGCCCCCTGAGCGCGTCGAATAGTCCCCTGAGTGTCTCCATCTGTCCCCCGTTGGCCAAAAGCGAGCGCGGCCGACATGCAAGTCCTTCTTCAGTCCCGTCGGTAGAGGAGGTAACGGGGTCGCGCGTCGTCGCGCTCGAAGCCGGCGCAGACGAGGCCGGCGGCGAAGGCCGCCTGGAACTCTGCGCGGACGCGCAGGAGTTCGGCGCGCGCCACACCCGGGTCTTCGCGGACGAGTGTGCCCCAGTTCGTGGGGATGGCGACGGAGGCGGCGGGCTCGCCTTCAGGCTCCGGGGTCTCGCCGCGCGCGAGCGCTTCGACGCGCGGCGAGTCGAGCTCCCACTCGGCGACGAGGCGGTCGCTGTCGAGGCCGAGCGGCTCCGCGAAGCGGCCCGTGACGGTCGAGTAGTCGGTGCCGTAGTAGTTGACCGCGTAGCTGCGCACGACGACGCCGAGCCGTTTGAGGTTGAAGTGCGCGTTGCGCGACTGCATCGGGTCCCACGTCCAGCGGATGAGGCGCCGCCCGTCGGCGATGACGCGCGCCCGCTGCGCCCACTTCAGCCGCGCGCCGACGCCGCGGTTCTGGTAGTCCTTCGCCACGGCCATCATGTGCGAGTAGCCGCAGGTCTCCTCCGCGCCCGTCTCCCGGTCGCGGCACGCGGCCAGTTGGTTGAGGACGTAGCCGACCATCTGCCCTCCGTCGAACGCGCCGAGCGTGAAGCCGCCCGCGCTGCGCACGACGATCAGGTGGCGCCGCGGCGACAGCTCAAGGTCGGGCAGCCCGAACGCCTCGCGCTGCAAGCGCACGCACTGGTCGAACTCCTCGACCGTCGTGCACTCGCGGATGGTTATCTCGTCCCTCTCCCCCATCGCGTCTACGCGCCCTCACACCTCCGTCATCTCGTACCAGCCCGCGGGGACGCTTTCGATCCGGCGTTCGGCCGCGCGCTCGGCGATGTCGCCCGCGAAGTTGACGAGAGTCAGGCGCCCGCCCCCGCGGTAGCGCGGCTCGACCGAGTCTCGCAGCTCGCGCGTGTATGCCCTCACGCCGCTGCCGGTCTTGAAGAGCACCAGGCGCTCTGCGTCGCCGTGCTTGAGGAGCCAGGCGACCTTGCGCATCGAGACCATCCCGCACTCGCCCCAGAAGTGGAAGCGCGCGCCGGCGCGCGGCCGGCCGCCCTCGGCCTCGTTGAGCGAGACGAGGTCGGGCTTGTAGCGCAGGCCCACGGGCAGCTCTATCTCAAGGTTCGGGTACTCCCCGACGAACATCGCGTAACCGAGCGCCTTCATCAGCACGTGGCCGTAACTCTCGCCCCGGCGCTGCCACAGCCGCACACGTCTTCCGGCCAGCTCGAAGTCGTAAAGCATTCAAAACTCTTGACCTTCGATGTGCCGTGCGGCAGATAAACCACCGCCCCCGAAGTCCTCCGACTCACAAACTAAAACCGGGAAATTGGATTCTATCGTGTCAGCCGCCGCCGTGTCACATGAAAAGCAGTAGACAGTAGCCAGTAGAAAAACAGGCAGCGCGGCTCTCGACAATGGTGGATGAGAGCCGCGCTGCCTGTATCTCTTTCCTACTGGCTACCGTCTACTGTCTACTTCAGTCGGCGAAGGCGACGGTCAGTTCGCGGAGGGTGGCGGAGTCGGAGGCGTCCTGTGCGGCCGACTCTTCGCGGTTGACGTGGCGGTAGAGGATGTCGCGCTGCTGTGGGCGGAAGCCGGCCTCGCGGATGAGGTAGCGGAGCATCTTCTCGTCGGCCTCGTTGTGCGCGCCGGCCGCGGAGACGACGTTCTCCTCGATCATGACCGAGCCCATGTCGTCGGCGCCGAAGCGGAGCGCGACCTGCCCGAGCCGCAAGCCCTGCGTGAGCCAGGAGGATTGGATGTGCTCGACGTTGTCGAGGAAGAGGCGCGAGACGGCGAGCATGCGCAGGTAGTCCATCCCCGTCAGCTCCTCCTTTATCTTGCGGCCGAGCGCGGTGTTCTCGCGCTGGAACGTCCAGGGGATGAAGGCGGTGAAGCCGCCGGTCTCGTCCTGTAGGTCTCGAATCCTTTGCAGGTGGCGGACGCGGTGCTCGGTGCGGTCGCCGATGCCGAACATCATCGTCGCCGTCGTCCGCAGGCCCACGCGGTGCGCCGCGCGCATCACGCCGAGCCACTCGTCGGTCGTGCACTTGGTCGAGACGCGCTTGCGCACCTCGTCGTCGAGAATCTCGCCGCCGCCGCCCGGCATGCTGTAGAGCCCGGCCTCCTTCAGGCGCCCGAGTATCTCCTCGTAGGGGAGCTTCGAGATGAGGTGGATGTTGTGAATCTCCGGCGGCGAGAAGCAGTGCAGTTGGAAGTCGGGGTAACGCGCGTGGAGCGTGCGCAGGAGGTCTTCGTACCACTCGATGCCGAAGTCCGGGTGGAGGCCGCCCTGCATCAGCACGCCGGTGCCGCCGAGCGCGATGGTCTCGTCGATGCGCTCGCAGATGTCCTCGACGGTGCGGACGTATGTGTCGGGCTTGCCCGGCCTTCGGTAGAAGGCGCAGAAGGTGCAGACGACGTTGCAGACGTTCGTGTAGTTGATGTTGCGGTCTATGATGTACGTGACCACGTCGCCGGGGTGCCTGCGCCGACGCACCTCGTCGGCCGCCACGCCCATGCGCGCCACGTCGAAGGATTCGAGGAGCGTTGCGCACTCTTCCGCCGTCATGCGCCGGCCTTCGAGCACGCGGTCGAGAATCGGTTGGATGTCGGTCATCGTCATTTAAATAATCGCAAAATTCAAACCCGAGATTTCAAATCCGCATTCTGCCACCGCGCCGGACGCCTCCTTGCGAGGAGAACGGCCGCCCGCGCCCTGCCGAGCTTAACTCATGCACCGCCCGTGCCGAGGAACCTGAGCGGGCGGAGCGAATCTATAACGCCGTGCGCGTGCGCGAGCCGGAAGAAGAGTTCGAGGCCGGCGCGCATCCCGTCGTCCAGCTCGAAGCAGATGTTGCGCGTCAGGTAGCGGACGAGCTCCGCGCGCGGCCGGCCCAGTTCCCCCTCGTATGCGGCGGCTATCTCCTCGACGCGCGCCAGCCCCTCGTCGCGCGCGGCCGCGAAATTTATCGAGGCGACCCGCCCGCGCGCGCCCTCATGCGCCATCCACATCGCGAAGACGAAGCCGAGCCCGGTAAACTCGCGCCACAGCGCCGCCATGTCGTAGACGCGGAGCCCCGCGCGCTCGAACGTCATCGCCGGGTCGCCGATGACGAGCGCCGCGTCGTGCAGTTCGAGCATGTCCGCGAGCGCCGGCTCGAACGGTTCGAGCCGCGGCGCGCGGCCCACGAACTCGCGGAAGATGATTTCGACC
>DASVQJ010000335.1:0-17076 GCA_036389235.1 Pyrinomonadaceae bacterium
AGCGCGCGGAAGAACGGCACGTGCGGCGAGTTGGCAAGGTCGATCCAGATGAGCATGAAAAGCAGGGAGTCAGGAGTCGGGAGTCAGAAGCAAAACTTCCGGGTGGCGCAGCCCACGGTTTTCATCCTCGACGCCTGCGAACCGAGCCTTCTGACTACTGACTCCTGACTTCCTCTAAAACTCTCGCCAGCCCGTAAGCCATCCACGCCTGCGACCAGCGCATGTAGGGCGTGCGCACGGTGCGGAGGCGTCGCTTCTGGTAGTAGAAGAAGCCGCGCGGGTCGCGCAGCTCGCGCAGCGTCCAGGCGGCGACGCGGTGCGCGAGTTCGCGTGCGTCCGGCTCGCGCCCGCGCAGCTCGGCGAGCGCGACGAGGGCCGCGCCCGCGGAATGTGCGTCGGCCGGGTGCGCCGTGTGATGGTAGTATTTCGGCCAGCCGTCCGCAAGAAAGAAGCCCTCGCGCCAGAAGCGGTAGCCGCGGCTGATGGCTGACTCGATCTCTCCGCGCGTCTCCTCGTCCGCCTCCAGTTGCGGCGCGCAGTCCCCCCGTATCCTCACGAGCGAAGTGAGCACGAAGGCCGTGTGGAAGTTGTCGGCCCAGGACTGGTAGGGGTCGGCGCCGTAGGCCCAGGAGCCGTCCGCGCGCTGCCGGCGCACGACGTAGCGCGCGGCGCGCAGCGCGTAGTCCGCCCAGGTCTTCGGCCCCGTCAAGGCGCCCGCGGCGGCCAGCGCCTCGCCCGCGAGCAGGCTGGCGTTGAGGACGCGCGTGCGGTCGAGCGGCGTGTAGCTGAAGCAGACCTCCTCGTCCGTCTCGTCCGAGCGGTGCAGCCGTTCGAGGATGAAGCGGCAGGCGGCGGTCGCCGCCGTCAGGTAAGGCCAAACGCCTCCCGAGACCGTGCCCTCCTCGCCGGGCGTGTCGAGCGCGCTCGTCGCCTCGACGAGCGCGCGGACGGCGAAGGCCGTCGGCACGACGGTCGGCGTGCCCCTCGGCGCGTAGAAGGCGCGACCCTGCCAGTCGAAGTTGTAGCCCCAGGCCGCGCCGCCCGTCTCTGCGCGCGCGGCGAGCAGCTCGTCGAGCAGGGCGCGCGCCTCAAGCCCGTACTCCTCCCTCCCCGTCGCGCGGAAGCGCGAGAGCGCCGCGAGCGCGAACAGCGCCGTGCCCTTCGCGTTCCTCCCCGCGGGGACGAGCGCGAGCGGGCGCAGGTTGACGGGCGAGCGTTTGAAGGCTTGCGTCCAGGCGAGCCGCGCGAGGCGCGAGCGCCTGAGGGGCGTGGACTGGAAGAGGCGGCTGTTGAGCGCGTCGAAGGGGTCGTGCCCGGCGTGGCCGCGCTCGCGGCACCACGCGCGCAGCTCTTCGTAGGCGCGCTCCAGCCCGTCGCTCATCGGCGTTCGAGCGACGAGAGCCGCGCCTCGACCTTCTTCGCGTCGGCCTCGCGCCCGGCGTCGCGCAGCATGTGTGCGTAGGCCGCGAGCGCGTTGCGCAGGAGGTCTTGCGCCTGCTCCCCGCCCGACTTCTCGGCGATGCGGACGGCCCTCGTGAAGTGCGGTTCGGCCTCCGCGAACTTCTTCTGGCTGCTGTAGACCGCGCCGATGTCGGTGAGGACGCTCGCCACCAGCTCGTGCTCGGCGCCAAGCTCCTTCTCCAGGATGGCGAGCGCGCGGCGGTCGTATTCGAGCGACCTGTCGTACTCGCCCTTCGCGAAGTGGAGGGCGGCGAAGTTGTTGAGCGAGAAGGCGACGTAAGGGTGACCGGGGCCGAACTTCTTCTCGCGGATCGAGAGGGCGCGGCGGTAGTGCGGCTCGGCCCGGTCGAACTCGCGTGCGTCGAGGTGGTTCTTCGCCAGCGAGGTCAGGTCCTCGGCGACCTCCTCGGAGTCCGCGCCGTAGGCGCGCTCGTCGATGGCGAGCGCGCGCAGGAGGAGGGGCGCGGCCTTCGCGTGTTTGCCCGCCCCGGAGTACATGCGCGCGAGGCGGCGGAGGGACTCGGCCGCCCCGGGGCTGTCGGGGCCGAGCGCCTTGACGAAGACCTCGACGGAGCGATCCTGGAAGGGCTCGGCCTTCTCGGGCTCGTTCATCGAGTGGTAGAGGTTCGCGATGTTGTTGAGCGTCTTGGCGACCTCGATGTGGTCGGGGCCGTGGTTCTTCTCGAAGAGCGCCAGGGCGCGCTCGAAGACGGGGAGCGCCTTCGCGTACTCGCCCCGCGCGTGGTGTATGGCCGCGAGGTTGTTGGCGGCGCGCGCCTCCTTCAGCTCGTCGCCGGCCTCGCGCCAGAGCCTGACGGCCTCCTCGTACTTCGCGGCGGCGCGCTCGAAGGACTGCGGCGTCCGCTCGCCGTGCAGCCTCACCGCCTCGTCGAAGGCGCGCGAGGCCGCCTCGCCCGCCTTCTGCTTCGAAGCGTCCTGCGCCCGCGCCTGCGCCGCCCAGGCGCTCGCGGCGAACACGGCGGCGGCGCAGGCGGGCAGAAGCCTTTTAAGGAAACCCGGCCGGGCGGACTTCATCATCGTGCGGCCTGCCTTTCACTCCTCGTCGCGGAAGCCGAGGCGCTCGCGGACGGCGTAGATGGTCTTGGACTGCGACTCGTGGTAGGTGCGGACGAGCATCTCGGCCAGGAGGCCCATGAGGATGAACTGGACGCCGACGGCGAACATGACGATGGTGATGGTGAAGAGCGGGTTGCGGATGAACGACTCGCCGCCGAGCTTCCTGACCAGCGCCCAGACGAAGGCGACCGCCGAGATGATGAAGGACGAGAAGCCGAACATGCCGAAGACGTAGATGGGCTTCGTGTGGTACGAGGCCATGAACTTGATCGTCATCAGGTCGAGCATCACCTTGAAGGTGCGCGACAGGCCGTACTTCGACTTGCCCATCGTGCGCGGGTGGTGGCGCACGGGAATCTCGGTGACGCGCGCGCCGACCCAACTCGCGTAGATGGGGATGAAGCGGTGCATCTCGCCGTAGAGCCTGACCTCCTTCAGAAACTCGCGGCGGTAGGCTTTGAGCGAGCAGCCGTAGTCGTGGAGGCGGACGCCGCCGATGAGCGAGATGATGCGGTTGGCGATCATCGAAGGAATCTTGCGCGAGACCATCTTGTCCTGCCGCTCCTTGCGCCAGCCCGAGACCACGTCGAAGCCCTCGTCGAGCTTGTCGAGCAGGCGCCCCACGTCGGCCGGGTCGTTCTGGAGGTCGGCGTCCATCGGGATGAGCACCTTGCCGCGCGCGGCGTCGATGCCGGCGGCCATCGCGGCGGTCTGGCCGTAGTTGCGGCGCAGGGCCACGACCCTCACGCGCGGGTCGCGGCGGGCCAGCTCGCGCAGGACTTCGAGGCCGCCGTCCGTGCTCCCGTCGTCCACGTAGATGATCTCGGCCGTGCGGCCCAGCGCCGCCAGCGCCTCGTCGATCTTGATGTGGAGCGGCCGCAGGTTCGGCTCCTCGTTCAGCACGGGCAGGAACAGCGAAATCTCCGGCGCCTCGCCCGGCCCCGCCAGCGTCGCCGCCACGGTCACCTCTTCGGCCGGGCTGATGACGGTCTCCTCTTCGTCGTAAATCTTCATCTGCTTTCAACCGATCTCAGCGCGGGGCCAGCCCCGCGTAAACGGCCGCGAGCCCCGCGGCGACGAAGGCCGCGCCGAGGACGAACAGCAGCGCGCGCTCGTACCACTCCGGGACTTCCATCAGCCGCAGGAACCAGACCCTCGCCCAGAGGCGCGCGTCGCGGGAGCGCGCAGAGTATAGCGTAAAGGCCCCCAAGCCTATGAGGCCGACGCCTCCCAAGACCTCGACGAGCGTCAACGCGCACCCTCCCCTCTGAACCATTCGACGAAGCGGCGGACGCCCTCCTCAATCGGCGTCCGCGGGTCGTAGCCGAGGAGGCGGCGCGCTTTGGACACGTCGGCGAAAGTGCGGGGCACGTCGCCGGGCTGCGGGGGCCGGCGGTCGACGACGGCCTTCCGCCCCAGCTCGCGTTCGAGCAGCGCGATCAGCTCGCGCAACTCCACCGTGCGCGAGCCGCCGAGGTTGACGACCTCGTAACCGCTCGCCTCGTAGTCCATCGCCGCGCGCACGCCCGCGGCGATGTCGTCCACGTACGTGTAGTCGCGCCGCGTCGTGCCGTCGCCGAAGACCGGGATCGGCTCGCCGGCCGAGATGAGCCGCGCGAACTTGTGGACGGCGAGGTCGGGTCGCTGGCGCGCGCCGTAGACGGTGAAGAACCGCAGGGCCACGCAGCGCAGGCCCCAGAGGTGCGAGTAGGTGTGACACAGCAACTCGCCGGCCGCCTTCGTCGCCGCGTAAGGGCTGATGGGGCGGCTGACGGGGTCGTCCTCCGCGAAAGGCACCTTCTCGTTCTCGCCGTAGACGGAGGACGAGGAGCCGAAGACGAACTGCCTCACGCCGCGAGCGCGGGCCAGCTCCAGGAGGTTGACGGTGCCGTCGATGTTCGTCTCCGTGTAGAGCACGGGCTCGGCCAGCGAAGGGCGCACGCCCGCGCGCGCGGCGAGGTGGACGATACAGTCGAACCGCGTCCCCTCGAAAGCTTCGCCCAGCGCCGCGCGGTCGCGGATGTCGGCCTCGCGCAGTGCGAAGTCCGCGCGCCCGAGGTGCGGCTCGACGTTGCGCCGCTTGAGCGCGGGGTCGTAGAAGTCGTTGAAGTCGTCCAACACCGTCACGCGCCACTGCCCTTCGGCGAGCAGCCGCGCGACCAGGTGCGACCCGATGAACCCCGCCCCTCCCGTGACCAGAACGTTGCGCATAATCAGTTTTCAGTTTTCAGTCTTCAGTTTTCAGCCTTCTTCCTGCTGAAGACTAAAAACTGAAAACAGCTCACTTCGTCGCGTATATCCACAGGTGCCAGCCCCAGCGGGAGGCGAGGCGCGCTTCGGCCGAGCGCGGGAGGCGCGGGCCTAAGATGGGGAGCCAGCGCTTGTTGAGGAAGTGCACGGCGAACTCCACCCGCGCGAAATCCACGAACAGCGCGCGCGCCTCGCGCCGCGAGTAGACGCGCGTCAGGGGGTTGCCGGCGCCGTCCGTGTTGCGGCTCAGGAACTCGCCCGCCGAGAGGTACTGCGCCGCGTCCTCCTTCAGTCGCGCCGCGTGCTCGCGCAGGCTCTCGACGGGCTCGCCCGTCAGCTTGTGCGCGAGCCGGAGGCCGCCCTCCGTCCGCAGCATCCGCGCGCCGAGGCGGCGGAGCACGCCGATGTTGACGCGGTAGTTGTAGGAGTCTCGGTGGTAGAGCATCACGACCGCGCGCCCGCCGGGCTTGAGCACGCGGCGCACCTCTTTGACGGCCGCGCGCGCGTCCGGCGTGTGGTGCAGCACGCCGTGCGAGTAGACGAGGTCGAAGCTCTCGTCCGCGAACTCCAACCCCTCGGCGTCGGCCACGCGGAACTCGCCCGGCAGACCTTCCAGCTCGAACCGCCTGCGCGCGAGCGAGACGGCCGCCTCCGTCAGATCGACGCCCGTGTAGACGGCCCCCGCGCGCGCGAACCGCGCCCCGTCCGTCCCGAGCCCGCACCCGATCTCCAGCACGCGCAGGCCCCTCGCCTGATCGAACCCCGCCGCCTCCGGGATGTGCCACTCCGTCCGATACCTGTGCTCCTCGACGGCGTCATAAAACGCGCGCGAGCCCACCTCCGCGTCGGCGAACTTCGTCCCGCACGGGTGCTCCTGCCAGAACGCCCGCACCCGCTCCTTCAGACTCTGCCGCTCATCCGCCATGAAACACTTCGCCGACACCTGGACACCTAACCCACCCACACGCCACCTCACACAGCGCACTCCCCACCCCCGCACGAAACTCAGGAAATTACCATGCCACTCCCGCCCCCCACAAGCCACCGCCCCGCGCCGGGTTCTCATCTCGTATCACGGCTCGGGTTTTCACCCGGGCGCCGGAGAGGGGGTTAAGGCCGACGCGTGTAATGAAAGCGAGGGCGGAAGGTTCCGACGCCTTCCGCCCTCGCTTTCGAAGAAGAGGGTTTGATGTATTCAGTTTAGTCCCCGGGGTCGCGGAGCATGTGGCGGCGGGTCTGGCGCCATTTGAGGGTGGCGAGGAGGAGGCAGAGGAGGGCGAAGCCTCCTTCGACCGCGAGGCCGCGGGCGGTGGCGGAGGCGGGGTCGTAGCGGGGGCGCGCGCGCGGCTTGTAGTCCTGGGGCTCGGTGACGACGGGGCGGTAGCGCCTGTCGGTCGGCTCGTACGTCCAGGCGACCGACTCGTAGTTGCTGTCGAGGTAGCGGTCGCCTTTGGTGACGGCCACGGCGTAGGCGAGCGGGTTGAGGAGCGCGGGCGTGTTGTCCGGCCGTTTCAACAGCGTGCCGGCCGCCCCGGCGAAGGCGTAGACGAAGGCGAGCAGCGCCACGCCCGCCCAGCCGCCGAGGCGGAAGCGGAACATCGCGCAGAGCTGCACGAAGGCGACGGTCGCCGCGAGCGTCAGCGCGAAGCAGAGCGCCACGGGCAGGAACTGCGTGCCGAGGTCGTACTCCGCGCGGTTGCCGAGCGGGTCTACGTGGTAGCTCGTCCACAAGGCGAAGAGCCCCGCGAGCGAAAAGCCGGAGGCGACGAGGACGGTCGTGACCGAGCCCTTGATCTCCGAGCGCTGGAGCATCGCCGGGGGGTCGCGCTCGGCGCTCCACCACTCGCGCAGGCGGCTCCGTGTGAGCGCCGACTCGCCCGCGAGCGCCGCCACCGCGCCCCAGCAGAACAGCATGTAGACCTCAAGGCGCGAGGCCGGCACCGCGTCGTCGAGGTGGCGCCCCCAGAGCAGCCCCGTCAGCAGCGCGCACGCGCTCCCGAAGAAGAGCCACGCCGGGCGCGCGCCGAGCGGGATCAACTGCCAGGACTTCACGCGCCTGACCGCGCCCGCGAAGCCCCACAGCCCCGCGTAGCCGACCAGCCCGAGCACGACCGCGTACGCCGGCACGCGCGCGCCGTAGAAGTGCCACCAGAACGCCTGGTAGCTCCTGTAAAGGAACTCGTCGAGGTTCCCGTCCGCGGCGCCGAACTCGACGACCCTGCGCGCCATCATCTCGTAGTCGGCCGTGAAGAAACGGCCGAGCGCGAGCGCGGTCACCGCCCCCCCGACCGCGACGAGCGGGCCGACGAGCAGCCCCCCGCGCGGCGCGCCCCCCGACGCCCCGCACAAAGCCGCCGACGCGTAGAGCCCGAGCGCCTGCCAGGCGAAGCCGCCGACCAGAAGGAAGAGGTAGAGCCGCGCGACCTTCTCGGACTCGACCCCGCCGAGCCACGCCGAGGCGACCGCGCACGGCACGAGCAGCAGCGCGACGAAGTAGGCGAGCGCGCCCGCGCCCCAGAACTTCCCCGCCGCGAGCCGGTAGGGCGAGAGCAGACTCATCTGCTGGAAGATGGCCGTCCCGCGCAGGCGCTCCTGCACGAAAGAGAGCCCGGCCGTCGCCGGCCCCAGCACGAAGAGCAGCGCGAAGAGGAGCACCGTCAGCACGCCGTACGACTCGGCGCCGAAGCTCTTCACCTGCCTCGCCCAAAGCTCCGCCGGGTCGGGGGCACTGTCGGAGACGTCACCGTATTCATGGTAGAGGTAGGCCGGGGTCGCCGACCTGTTCCAAACGACCCACGCGCCCGCCGCCAGCAGCACGACCGTCAGCCCCGCGACGAAGAGCGCGCGCCGCCGCGGCAGCGTCGTCCGCAACGTCCGCACGAACTCCGGGTTGAGACTCCACGAAGGATTCCAGGCCATCTCAATGCACCTCCCGACTGTCGAAGAGCAGTAGACAGTAGTCAGTAGTCGGTAGAAAAGCCTTCGTCATTGCGAGCCCTGCGGTCGTCATCATCAACGTCAGCCTCGCGGAGAGCTACTGACTACTGTCTACTGTCTACTTCCTTCACGAAACGTCGCGGCGCCCCGAGGCGAGGAAGACGTCCTCGACCGTCAGGCGCCGCTCGTAGAAGGAGACCAGACCGTCGTGCGCGGCCGCCAGCTCGCGGTGGAGCGCGGCCAGCTCCGCGCGCGCGCCGCTGAAGGTGAAGTCGAGGGTCGCGCCCTCCACCTTAACCTTTCTCACGCCCGCGCGCGCCCCCAAATCTTCCGCGAGCCGCGCGGCGCCTTCCGGCCCGAGCAGCTCGACGCGGACGGGCGTGCCGCCCGCGAGCTGTTCGACGAGCGCGTCGATGCGCCCGGAGCGCGCCACGCGCCCGCGCTCCATGATGATGACCGAGGTGCTGAAGTCGGCCAGCTCCGTCAGGATGTGCGAGCTGACGATGACGGTCGTCCCCAGCGCGGCGAGCTGCCGTATCAGGTCGCGCAGCTCGATGCGCGCGTGCGGGTCGAGGCCCGACGCGGGCTCGTCCAACAGGAGAACCTTCGGCGCGTGCAGCAGCGTCTTCGCGATGACGAGGCGCTGCCGCATCCCGCGCGAGAGCGAGCCCACCTGCGCGTCGCGCTTCCCCGTCAGGTCGGTCAGGCCGAGCACGCCGTCGATCCTCTTCGCCGCGCCCTCGCGCGAGACCCCGTGCGCGCGCGCGAAGTATTCGAGGAAGTGCCGGACGCTGAGGTCGTCGTAGAGGCCGTAGGTGTCGGGCACGTAGCCGACGACGCGGTGCAGGCGCTTCGGGAAGGCCCCGACCTCGACGCCGCCGACCTCGATCTTGCCGCTCGAAGGCCGCAGCAGCCCCGCCAGCATCTTCAGAAGCGTCGTCTTCCCCGCCCCGTTCGGCCCCACCAGCGCGCACGTCTCGCCCGCCGGCACGAAGAGGCTCACCTCCCGCACCGCCGGGTGCGTCTCGTAGAACTTCGTCAGTCCGGAGGTGCTGATCATCTCTTCAACCGAAGCAGGTAAGAGGAGGAAAATTTAACACGGAGACACGGAGACACAGCTTGAAGCGTCATAGCTCAACAAGCTGTGTCTCCGTGTCTCCGTGTCTCCGTGTTAAAAATCCTCTCATCTTCATCCAACCAACGACAGCAATAAACCTTAGACACGCGGGGGGCTACTTTTTGTTCCCTGCCCGACGCCCCCTCGCCGCCCGGCCGGCCGAGACGATGCGGTCTATCAGTTTTTTATCGTCAGGGAGGATGCCCGACTTGACGAGGCGCGGGGTGAGCGTGCGCCAGTTGGGGTCGGCGGCGAAGACGCGCCGGAAGAGCGGCAGCGCCTCCTCGACGCGTTTCATGTTGGCGAGCGCGACGGCGTGCCAGTAGACCATCTCGATGTTGTCGGGCACCAGCCTCTCGGCCGCCGCGTACTCGCGCAGCGCTCCCTCGTTGTCCTTGCGCTCGACGGCCGCGTCGCCCGCGTTCATGTGGTTGTAGGCGCGCTGGAGCCTGACGAGCCGCCGCAGCTCCCGCAAGGGCTCCGGGTGGTCGTCAACCCTCAAGTCGAAGAGGCGGTCGGCCCACGGCTTGCCCGTGGACTCCGCCCTGACGACGACCAGCGCCGCCGACTGCCGGCCGCGTATGTCGCCGCCCGCCGCCTGCGCCGCGTCGAGCGCGGCCAGCATGCGGTCGGCCAGGTCGCCCCGCGCCGACTCGAAGGCGCGCGCCATCGCGGGCCACACGATCGCGTTCGACATCAGGTTGGCCTGGACTGAGTAATTTCTGCCGACGTGGTCGCCCGCGGCCTCGATGCACTTGGCGCCCGTGTGCGCGGCGACGCGGCCGCGCGCGTCGATCATCGCCACCTGCCGCACGTCGCGCCCCTCGTCCTTCGCGACCAGAGACTTCAGGGCCTCCTCCGCGCTCGCGCCGCCGCGCATCAGTTCGAGGCCGTTCCGCCCGTAGGACGGGTCGATGAAGGACTGCGTGGCGACGGCGCCGACGCCCGCCTCCGCCCAGGCCACGTTCGACCCGACCGAGAACCAGTGCGACTGCACGGCGACGCCCATCTCGCCCGTCGATGGGTCGCGCGCCACGACGGAGAACGTGTGCACCGGCCGCAGCGGGCGCGGCGCCCGATCATCGTTACTTTCCTGCGCCGCGACGTCCGGCGTCTTCACGGACATCAACAACGCCGCGACGGTTAAGGCCGTCAACATTCGCCTCATCTTCTTGTCCTCAGAACGCCCAGTAGCCCTGCGCGAAGCGCGCGGAGAAGAGCGCGAGCATGAGCAGCGACCAGACCGCGACGGCCGCGCCCCACGCGGGCCGCGACGCGCGCAGACGCCCCAGCAGGATGAAGGCCGGGAAGAGCACCAGCGTGTAGCGCGGCACGCTCAGCGCGAACTTCGTGCTCGTCCAGAGCAGCCAGTTGCAGGTCATCCACACCGCGTACGACGCGCGCAGCCGCAGCCACGCCCACGCCGTCAGCCCCAGCCCCAGCAGGATGAAGAAGAACTCGTGCCACCCGATCATCTGCGAGTCCGAAGGCGCGCGCCCCCAGGTCGCGTCCCAGGCCCCCTTGATGCCGACCCACGGCCACGTCGGCGACTTGAACCAGTGCTCGCCCTGCATCTTCAGGAACGCGCGCGGGTCGCCCAGCACCCACCAGTTGATCAGCAGGTAGACGCCGAAGCCGGCCCCGACGAGCAGAAGCCACAGCCACCCGGCGCGCGCCCGCCGCCCCGCGCCGCGGTACTCGTCCCACGCCTCGAACGCGAGCGCCGGCAGCAGCAGGACGCCGTTGATGCGCGTCAACGCCGCCAGACACCCGAGCAGACCCGCCGCCCGCCAGCGGCGCGAGCGCGCCGCCAGAAAGGCGCCCAGCGCCAGCGCGAGGAAGAGGCTCTCGTTGTAGCCGATGTGCAGGAAGTACGCGGTCGGGAAGACGAGCAGGTAGAAGACGGCGCCGCGCGCGACCTCCTCCGGCTCGCCGTCCGCGCGCGCGAGCCCGTAGAGCAGGAGCCCCGCCGCGACCGACGCCACGCCGGAGACGAAGAAGGCGCCCGTCAGTTCGTCGCGCAGCACGAAAGCGGCCGCGCGCACCAGCCACGGGTAGAGCGGGAAGAAGACGATCCAGCGCGCCTCGACGCCCGCGGAGACGTAGCCCATGCGCGCGATGTCGAGGTAGTGGGGCGCGTCCCAGCGGTTCCAGATCGCGAGCCAACTGTAGAAAGGCCCGACCCACTCGTTCTTCCACACGACGAACGCCTGCACGCCGTACAGCAGCAACAGCGCCTTGACCGCCAGCACCAGCCCCACCACCCGCGCGTCGAACCACGCGGGGAGCCGCGCCGTGTGCCCTTGAGGTTTGGCGAGCTTCTTTTTCATCGGCCTTGAGTTCGGCGTGGGGGGCGGTTCACCACGGAGGCACAGAGGTCACGGAGGTTGCACGGAGTTCGAGTCTCTGTGCAACCTCCGCGTACTCTGTGCCTCCGTGGTGAACTCAAGTCACATCACCACCCGAGCCGCACAGACAAATTAAAACCCTCGACCTTCTAACCGTCCAAAAACTCACGCTGCCACATCTCCAGCGTGAGCAGTTGCAAAACTTGCAGGCTGAAATCCTCGCGCCCCGAGAGGTTCGCCTCGACCACGCGCCGCACCTCCCCGGGCCGGAAGAGCCCGCGCGCGCGGACGACCTCCTCCGACAAAAGCTCGTCCGCCAGCGGCCGCAGCGGCCCGCGCAGCCACGCACGGATGGGCGCCCCGAAGCCCGCCTTCTTCCTCCACACCACGTCGCGCGGCAGCAGCGCCTCCGCCGCCTTCTTCAAAATGTACTTGCGCCGCAGCCCCCTCAACTTCAGCCGCGGCGGCATCCGCGCCGCCAGCTCCACCAGCTCGTGGTTCAGGAGCGGCACGCGCACTTCGAGCGTCGCCGCCATCGAAGTCCTGTCCGTGTAGTCGAGGTTGAGGCACGGCAAAAACGTCTTCATGTCCACGTACAGCAGGCGGTTGAGCGGCGCCGCGCGCCGGCAGCGCTCGAAGTAGCGCCGGTGCAGGTAGTACGCGTCCGCGTCGCCCACGCGCTCGCGCACCCCGTCCGTGTAGAGGCCCCGCCTGGCCTCGTCCGTGAAGTACGTCCCGAAGCCCATGTAGCGCGACTCGAAGTCGAGCGCGGCGCTCTTCGCGAACTTCTTCGCGTTGCGGAGCGGCGCGGTCAGGCGGCCCGGCCTCCCGCCCGGGAGTGCGCCCGCCACCGCGCGCATCGCCGGCCGCCGCAGCGCCGCGGGCAGGGGGTCGAGCGCGCCCGCCAGACTCATCGCCACCTGCCGCGGGTAGCCCGCGAAGACCTCGTCGCCGCCCATCCCCGACAGCATCACCGTCAAAGTCTCCCGCGCCTCGCGCGACACGAGGTAGCTCGAAATCGCCATGTCGATGACCGGCATCTCCAGGTGGCGCACGAGCATGGGCAGGAGTTTCGCCACGTCGGGCCGCAGCATCGTCTCGTGGTAGTCGGCGTCGAGCAGCCGCCCGACCTTCCGCGCCCACGGCACATCGCTCGGGATGATGTCGAAGCGCAGGTCGTCCTCTTCGATCCCGACCGTGTAGGTCGAGACGCGGCGGCCGCCGCCCCGCTTCGCCATCAGCGCCGTGACGACCGACGAGTCGACGCCTCCCGAGAGGAACGACCCCAGGGGCACGTCCGACACCATCTCCATCCCGACCACGCGCTCCAACGTCTCCGACAGGCGCTCGCGCCACCACGCTTCGCTCCTGCCTTCTTCTATCTCGTCGAAGGAGACGTCCCACCACTCGCGCGCCGCCACGACGCCCCCGCGCCACGTCATGACGTGCGCGGGCGGGAGCCTGCGTATCCCCTTAAACAGCGTGTGCGGGTCGGGCGTCCAGAGGAAGGTGAGCTGCTGGTTGAGCCCTTCGAGGTCAAGCTCCGGCCGAACGAGACCCGACGCCAGCACGCCCTTCGCCTCCGAGGCGAAGACGAAAGACGTGCCCTCCTCCGTCACAGCCTCCGCGTAGAAAAGAGGCTTGATGCCGAGCCGGTCGCGCGCGAGCGTGAGCGTCTTCTCAACTTCGTCCCACACGGCGAAGGCGAACATGCCGTTGAGATGCGGGAGGGCGCCCTCGACGCCCCACTCGGCGAAGGCTTCGAGCATGACCTCCGTGTCCGTGTCGGTGCGGAAGACGCGCCCTAAACCCTCAAGCCTCCGGCGCAGCTCTCGGTAGTTATAAATCTCCCCGTTGAACGTGACCGTGAAGCGCCCGTCGGCCGAAGGCATCGGCTGGTGCCCCGCGCTGCTCGTGTCGATGATGGCCAGGCGCCTGTGGGCCAGACACGCCCGCCGCCCCTCTTCATCCGGAGACGCGGAACTCCACACGCCCTCGTCGTCGTACCCGCGGTGCTCGATAGACTTCAGCATCGCGCCGACGCGGCGCTCTGGGTTGACGGAGATGAGACCGGCGATGCCGCACATACCTGGTGAATGGTAAATAGTGAATAGTAAATGGTAAATGAAAGCAGCTTTTATCCATTTACCATTTACTATTCACTATTTACCTCTTGGGGCTCTCCCGTCCGGAGCGAGTCGAGGATGCGGAAGGTGGCGCGCGTGGTGTTGGCGAGGTCGGCCAACGGGATGGGCGCGGGGCCGCCCCCGCGGAGGGCGGCGCAGAGGGCGCGCACCTCTTCGCGCACCCCCTTGTCCTGCGCCCGCAGGCGGCTCCGGGTCTCGCGCCCGCCCGCGTAGGCCGCGGACGCGCGGTAGTCTTCGAGGACGAAGGCGCGGCCCGCGCCGAAAATCTCGACGCGCTCTTTGGGGAGCACGCGGTCGCCCTCGGCGAGGTACGCGATGGTGCCGTTCGACCCGTCGGCGAACTTGAGCGTGACGAAGACCGAGTCGTCGTCAACCGCCTCCCGGTCGTCGGAGGCGACCGGCTCGGCGTAGACGCGCGTGACGTGCGAGCCGGTCAGGTACTGCATGAAGTCCACGAAGTGGCAGACCTCGCCGCGGATGCGCCCGCCGCCCTCGCGCGCGTCCTGCGTCCAGTGCGCGCGCGGCACGCGCCCCGCGTTGACGCGGTAGAGGATCGAGAGCGGCCCGCGGCGTTCCGCGAAGAACTCGCGCGCCGCCCGCGCGTGCGGCGAGAAGCGCCGGTTGAAGCCGACCGTCAGACGCCCGCGCGAACGCCCCGCCGCTTCGAGCAGGGCGTCCAACTCTTCGTCGTCCAGCGCGAGCGGCTTCTCGACGAACACGTCGAGGCCGCGCTCAAGCCCCCGGCGCGCAAGCTCCGCGTGCGTGTTGTGGCGCGTGGCGATGACGAGGAGGTTGACGTTCTCCTCACCCAGCACCTCCTCCGCGCCCGAGACGAAGCGCGCGAAGCCGTAGCGCCGCCCCACGTCGCGCGCCGTCACGCCCGACGCCGTCGCTATCGAGACGAACTCGACGCCCTCCGCCTTGAAGTTCGGCAGAAGCATCCGCCGCGCCCAGTCGCCCGCGCCCACCACCCCGACGCGCACCCGAGAGTTTGAAGTTTCAAATTTGAAATTTGAAACTTTATTCGGGACGTGGCGCTCGATCTCGCGCCCGGTGTCGTAGTTGATGAGGACGGCGAGGTATGACTCGCCCGTGTCGCCGGAGATGAGTTGGTGGGCGCGCGCCGCGTCCTCGACCGGGAAGCGGTGCGTGACGAGCGGCGCGGTCTTCAAGGCGCCCGCGGCGGCGAGGTCGAGGAAGGCTTCGAGGTTGCGCCCCTCCGTCCAGCGCACGTACGGCAGAGGGTAGTCGTGCCCGCGCTCCTCGTACTCCGGGTCGTAGCGCCCCGGCCCGTAGGACATCGAGACGCGCAGCGTCAGCTCGCGCTGGAAGTAGGCCGCGCGCGGCACGTTCATCCCCACTAAGCCCACGGCGACGACGCGCCCGCGCAGGCGCGAGATTTCGCCCGCGAGTTCTACGGGCTCGTCCGACTGCGTCGCGGCCGTCAGCAGCACCGCGTCCGCCCCGCGCCCGCGCGACCACCTCATCACGGCCTGCTTTACACCGACGCCCGCGACGCACCCGTCGTCCGCGCCGAGCCGTCCGGCCAGCTCGACCCTCGAAGAGTCCAGGTCGACGCCGAAGACGCGGCAGCCGTTGGCCTTAAGCAACTGCGCCGCGAGCTGCCCGACGAGTCCGAGTCCGATGACGACGACCGACTCGCCGAGCGTCGGCTCCGCGAGCCGCACGCCCTGGAGCGCGATGGCGCCGAGCGTGGCGAACGCGCCGGCCTCGAAATCGACGCCGTCCGGCAGGCGCGCGCAGAGGTTCTTCGGCACCGACAACAGTTCGGCGTGCGCGGCGTAGCCCGTGCCCGCGCACGCCACGCGGTCGCCCGCGCGGAACTCCGTCACGCCCTCGCCCGCCTCGACGACCACCCCGGCGGCGCTGTAGCCGAGCGCGTGCGACTCGTCCAGCTTCTCGCGCACAGACCGGAGGGTGCTGAGCAGCCCCTCGCTCTTCACCTTCTCTAAAACTTTGCCGACGAGGTCGGGCCGCTCCTTCGCCTTCCCCAGAAGGCTCTTGCGCCCCAGCTCGACGAACGCGCGCTCCGTGCCCGCGCTGACGAGCGACGCCGCCGCGCGCACCAGCACGCGCCCCGGCTGCGCGACCGGCGCCGGCACGTCCGCCACCACGCCCTCGCCCGTTTTTAAGTTTTGAAGAAGCTGCTTCATGACTGGGGAAGCAGACAGTAGACAGTATTCAGTAGCCGGTAGAAAACCCTCGGCCTGCGTGCCGGCTGTCGTGGAAGAGCCAACATCCGCACAGCGGAGCCTACCGGCTACTGACTACTGTCTACTGTCTACTCTCTTTCTTCCTGAGTGCCTCTTCGACGAGGCCGCTGACCCATTCGGCGCGCGCGTCCCAGGTGCCGCCCTCGACCGCGCGCTGCCGCCGGAGCGGCGCTTCGGGGTCGTCTTCGGCGAGCGCGTCTTCGACGAGGCGGAAGAAGTCTTCGCGGCTGCGCGCGATGCGCAGCACGCCGCCCATCGGCTCGTACTCGGGGAGCGGCGAGATGACGACGGGCTTGCCCGTGGCGAGGTACTCGCGCACCTTGATGGCCGACCCGTAGCTCGTGAACGCGCGCTCAGTTTCCCACGGCAGCACACACACATCAAACCCGGCCGCGTAGCGCGGCAGCTCGTCGTATGCGACGGGCGGCAGGAAGTGCGTGTTCGGCAGACCCTCGACCTCCACCCCGCGCGACTTGTTGCCGATGAAGACCCACTGCCACGCGGGCCGCTCGGCCGCCGCGCGCCTAATCAACTCCTGATCTATCAGCCACGGCTCCACCGCGCCGAAGTAGCCGAGCCGCGGGCGCGGGATGCGCGCGACCTCCGCGGCGACTTCGAGCCCGCGGCCGCCCGCCCTCGCCCAGTGCTCGAAATCGACGGCCTGCTCCAGCAGGTGCGAGCGCTCGCGCCCCCGCGCGGCCTCTTCCAGCAGCTTGCGCCCCGAGTAGAAGATGAGGTCGGCGCGGTCTAAGGCGTGCTCGTGCAGGCGCCGGATGGCCGCGGGGTCGGTCGCGTGATCCATCGAGTTCTCGTCGTACTTGTCCGAGACGTGGTAGACGACGAGCGACTCGTCGAGGCGCCCGATCATCTCGGCCGCCGTCGGGATGGCGACCCAGAGGATCGGACGTCTCAACCCGCGGCTCCTCGCCAGCCGGCCGACCTGCGCCGCCAGCAGCCCGCGGTTGAGGGCGCGCGCCGCGCGGCTCCCGTAGAAGGGCAGCGCCGCCGGCGACACGACCGTGATGCCCTCCGGCGTGGTGCGCGCCAGCTTCGCGTACGAACGCAGCTTCCGCACGACGCGCGGCACCAAGTCCTTGTTCCCCAACCCCGGCAGCCCCATCGAGATCGAGTTCACGAAGACCACGCGGTTCCCCGCCCGCGCGAACCGCCGCATCAGGTGGTTCTTCGAGTGCGGGTGGTGATACCACCAGTCCTCGCCGCCGAAGCAGACGATGCTCCTGCCGTTCAGCATCGGCGGCCTTGTTTGGTTTTGGGATTCGACACCGCGGCGCCACTCACCTTCGGGAAAGGAGATAGTAGCACGCGGCGGCGCGCACGCGCGGCGGCTCTGTTAGCGGGGAGGCTTCAGGAGTCCTTGTCGAGGAGCTTGGTGGTGTTCTCGGTGACGCTGGGCGGCTGGTAGATCTCGGCGGTGTTGGCGCGCGGCTGGTTGAAGAGCGGGGCGGGGGTGAACTGCGGCGCGCCGAGCGAGGGCCTGTCCGCGC
>DASVQJ010000336.1:0-24194 GCA_036389235.1 Pyrinomonadaceae bacterium
ATACCGACTTGCAGATTAAAATAAGGCCGTCTCTCGCCGGGAGCGCGGGCATCCTGCCCGCCATGAGCGCGCAGCGCGAAGGCAGAGAGACTTTAAATCTCAAGGTAGAGAGATAACGGATGACTGCTAAGCGTGCTCGGGCACGCTTTGGCGGGCAGGATGCCCGCGCTCCCGGCGAGAGACGGCCTTATTCTATCTCGCAAGTCGGTATCAGTAGAAATACGAGGCGGCGCGCCTGGCTTACTGCCGAGACGCGCCGCCTGTTTTTTCTACTGACTACTGTCTACTGCCTACTGTCTACTCTCCCTTCAGTTCTCCTGCGGGGGCGGGGGCGGGGCCGTGCGGCGGAAGGTGCGGCGGACGCCGGGGCCGCCCTGCGGGCCGAGTTCCTTGAGGGCGTAGTCCGAGGGCACCTGGAAGAGTGCGGCCGCGGGCTCGGCGCGCGAGATGTTGGTGAGGCGGTAGGTCGTCTCGCCGGAGCGCGGGTCGCTGTGGCGCGTCATGACGACGACCTGAAGCTCGGGCGAGTACCAGCGCTCGTCGACGATCTGGATGGGCTGCTCGTTGCCGATCTCGCCGGCCGGGATGGTCGTCGTCGTGCGCGTGCCCTCGGCCGTCACGCCGTCGAAGGAGCGCGCTTCGAGCTTCTCGGTCTTCGACTCGTGCTTCGAGTTGTGGCGCATGAACGGGCCGCCCTCGCCCTCGGCGGCGGGCGGCGCCGTGACGATGACGGCCGTGCCCGTCTGCGTCGGCGGCGGCGCGTCGGGGCCGGGCACGCGCGTGTAGGTGCGCTCGATCTCAAGCTTCTGGATGGTGCTCTGCGTGACCTTCTGGCGCTCCGTCCCCGCCCCCTCGGCCTGGACGCGGAACTCCATGCGCGGCAGCTTGCGCGCGGTCTTCGACGAGGGGTCGAGGATGTAGTGGGCGCCGGCCACGGGGTCGTTGATGAAGACGGTCTGCGACGCGTCGCCCGTGGGGGCATAGGGGCCGATGTAGCCGAGCGTCTGCTCGCGGCGCGTGCGCCCCTCGGTGTCGCGGTAGACCTGCGCGGTGTTCTTGCGGACGATGCGGTTGCCGTCCGCGAGCGTCTGCACCGACTCGGTCACGGCCTGCGCCGAGTAGGGCGCGCCCTTGACGAGCTTGCCGGCGAAGCTCATCTCGGTCGCCATGAAGATGACGTTGTCGCCGCGGATTTCGACCGGCGGCGGCGGGGCGGGCACGCCCGGCCCCTGCGCGATGAAGAAATCTTCCAGCTCGGGGGGCGGGACGACGACGGTCTTACGCTCGCCATCCTGCGCCGCCGCGCCGACCGCGTTGAGCAGGAGCGCCGCGGCGACCGAGAAGACCATTAGCTTCCTTTGCATACTCTGACTCCTTTTCGTCTCTGATTCCTTCTGAAAATTTTATTGAGCGGGTCAGCGGACGAAGCGGATGGCGCGCGCGATGCCGTCCTGCCCCATGAGCACGTCGGCCTTGACGCGGCCGCCCCAGGTTTCGGCGTTGACCGGCAGGCCGAAGGAGGCGAGGGCGGAGCGCGGCAGCTCGACGCGGACGATATGCCCCTCCTCGGCCTGCGTGTACGGGCCGGCCTGCGTGAGCGGGATGAACTCGGTGGCGACCTCCTGCGCGCGAACGGCCTCCGCGAGTGCCGGGCGCGGACGGTCGCCCCTGTAAGAGACGTTCGTGGCGCGGGGCCGCGGCGTGTAGGTCGGGCGCGGTGCCCTCTCTCTGGCTACTTCGGGCGTGGGCGCAGGCCCGACGCCGTCTTCACTCTTTGACGAAGTACCCTGCGCGACGAGCGGCGCCGCCGGGCCGCCGCCGCCGACGGTGACGGGCGGCGGCTCGATCATCGCGCGCTGCTCGGGTCTGACCAGCACGAAGAGCGCGAGCGACGCCGCCGCGGCCATCGAAGCGACCGCGATAGTCTTCGCCCACGACCAGCGCCGCGCCGGCGCGTGCCCGGACATCGGGACGACGTTCGACGCCGCGGCCGTGATGCCCGATTCTTCGGCCGCCGCCGAGGCGTCGCGCGCGCGGAAGGCCGCGAGCAGCGCCGTCTCGACGCGCGCGGGTGCCTCCGCCGACCTCATGCCGGCGGCGAGGGCGCGCAGGCCCACGGAAAGAGCGCGCTCGTCCGCGAGCCGCGCGGCGCAAGCCTGACAGGACTCGCCGTGCGCCTCGGCCTCGGCGCGCGTGCGCGCGTCCGCGAGCGCGCCGCGCGCGAGGATTTCGACCTGGCCCTCGAATTCAAGACAGTTCATGCGAAACACCTCGCCGTCCTTAAAGCCTGACCCGGCGCCGAAGCGCCGCCCCCGCCTTCCAGCTCCGCCCCGCCCTCGCGCGCCGTGCGCGCATCTTCGCGGCGGCCGCGCAGCTTCTCGGCGAGCATCGCCCGCGCGCGGTGCAGGCGCGAGCGCACGGTGCCGACCGCGCACCCGAGCGCCTCGGCCGCCTCGACGTAGCTCATCTCGTGCAGCTCGCAGAGCACGACGACCTCGCGGTAGTGCGCGGGCAGGGCGAGGACGGCCTGCCTCAACTTCTCGACCGACTCGGCGCGCGTCAGGTCGCCGAGCGGGTCGGGCCGCGCGACGAGGTTCTCGTGCGGCGGCTCGCCGCCCTCCTCGGCCTCGTCGTCGAAGCGCACCAGAGCGCGCTCGCGGTCGAAGGCGCGCAGGACGTGGTTGCGCGCGATGCCGTAGAGGTAGGACGAGACCGACCCGCGCCCCGCGTCGAAGTTGCCGCCGTCGCGCATCAAGACCATGAAGGTCTCCTGCACCACGTCCTCGGCCACGGCCTCGGAGCCGCTCATCTGGAGGGCGAAGCGGTAGACCCCGCCCTGCCGGCGCCGGTAGAGCGCCGTGAACGCCTCCTCGTCGCCGGCCAGCATCAGCCGTAGTAAATCCGCGTCCGTCTGTTGTTGGGAAACTGCCATCCTCGGCTCCGGAACTCCTCGTCTGCGCCCGCCGGACACTTCCATTTCGCCCGGGCGCCCGGGAAAGTTCCCGGAAAGTAAATGGTGAATGGTAAATAGTAAATGGTGTCTAAGATTCGGCGGACTTGTGTAGTTCTGCCGGCTCGCGAGCACCCAACCACCATTCACTATTTACCATTCACCATTCACCACTTAAGGCATGTAAGTCCTGTAATACATGACGGAGGAGACGTTCATGCGGAGGGCGCGGCCGGCGGAGCTGTCGAGGAAGCGGACGCGCTCGGCCGTCTCTTCGGGCGGGCCGATGGAGAAGGAGCCGTCGGGGAGGGCGACGAGTTCCTGCTCGCCTTCGAGCCAGAGCGCGCCGCGGCGCAGCACGACGCGGGTGGAGCCGTACCAGGCGCTCTCGTGGCGGTAGCGCCCGGCGTACGCGTCCCACTCCTTCGGGTAGTCGAAGGTGCGCGGGCCTCTGTACCGGTCGTTCGTGTACCAGTCGGCGCCGTGGCCCGCCTCGACCACCTTCTCCCCCTCGCGCCTGAAGACGAGGCGGAACAGCTCGAACTCCGGGTGCTTGACGACGAAGGAGTCGGCCCCGCCGGAGCGTTCGAGCGCGACCGCGCGCCCCTTGTTCGTGAGCAGGAGCCTGTTGCCTTCGGCCCGCAGCACGAGTTGCCGGCCGTCGGGCGCGGCGTAAGTGCCCGCGTAGTGCGCGGCGTTCTTCACCTCGTCGGGCGGGGGCGGCGGCGCGGGCGGCGCGGGCAGCTCGCGCCCGGCGCGCTCCGCGTTCAGGAGTTCGAGCGCGTACTTCGTCACGGCGACGGGCCTGTAACCGCTGAGCGACGCGTTGACCGAGGCGAAGGCCGCGACGCCGTTCGTCAGGTCAACGTCCAGCGAAGAGCTGAAGGCGACCATCCCGCCCGTGTGGCGCAGGTGCGTCGCGCCCTCCTCGTTCTGACTGACCCAGAGGCCGTAGGCGTAGCTCGCCTCCTCGCCGCGGAAGGGCGCCTTGACGACGGGCTTCGTCAGCAGCCCGAAACTGTTCTCCGAGATGAGCCGGCGCCCGCCGCCCGCGCCGCGGTTCAAAAGCATCCGCATGTAGGCGACCATGTCCGCCGAGGTCGAGGCGACGCCGCCCGCGGCCGTGTCAACCTCGACCCACGCGGCCTCCGCCAGACGCCCGCGCAGAGGGAACGGGCGGTCTTCGAACTCCGGCGAGTACCCGACGGCCATCCGCGGCCTTAAGGAATGAGAGATGAGGGGCGAGCTGTTATTCATCCCCAGGGGCTTGAGCACGCGCGCGGCGAGCGCGTCGGCGAAGGGGCGGCGGTCGAGAGCTTCAACCAGCAGGCCGAGTAAGAGGTAGCCGATGTTCGAGTAGACGAACTTCTCGCCCGGCTTGAAGAAGGTTTCGAGCCCGACGGCGACGCTCTCCGGCAGCAGCGGCGCGCCCGGCAGCCCCGACGTGTGGCTGAGCAGGTGGTGCGCCGTCACCGCGCCGTGTCTCTGTTCGAGCTTGAGCCACGGCAGGTATTCGACGACGGGCCGGTGCAGGTCGACGCGCCCCTCGTCGAGCATCTGCAACAGCGCGACGGCCGCGAACGACTTCGAGATGGAGCCGACCTCGAACAGCGTCTCCGGCTTGACCGGCGCGGCGGTCTTCGTGTCCGCGAGCCCGTACGACGAGACGCGCACCGCGCCGCCCCTGTCGGCGAGCGCCAGAGTCATCCCCGGCGCCCCCGCCTCGCGCATGTGCCGCCCGACGTACTCGTCCAGACGCGCCAGCGCCCCGCCCTTCGGCGCCGCGCCGCGCCGCGCGCCCCGCGCACGCTGCGCCTCCGCCTCGCCAGTCAACGCCGGCAAGACCGACAGGGCCGCGGCCGCCTTCGCTCCATTTTTCAGAAGCTCTCTGCGGGAGATGTTGGGGGACATTCTGTTCGCTCCTCGTTTCTTCAAATTTGTGACTAGAGCGGAGGGCATTTAACCACAGAGGCACAGAGGACACGGAGGTTGCACAGAGGGATGCATTTCTCTGTGCCCCCTCTGCGTCCTCCGTGCCTCTGTGGTGAACTCAACTAAATGGACGCTCAAGACACGCAGGCATCCGGCCCGAGGCTCACAGACGGTCGGGCATGTCGGCGACGACGTAGGCCATGACGGCCAGGGCGGCGACGCAGGCGGCCAGCTCCTGCGGGCTGACCTTGTCGAAGGTGTCGGCTTGCGTGTGGTGTATGTCGAAGTAGCGCGAGGTGTCCACGTTGAGCGAGGCGCCCGTTACGCCCTCGCGCACGATGGGGCCGATGTCGGTGCCCTCGCCGTCGGGGTCGATGCGGTCGGCGCGGATGCCGGAGAGGAGCTTGGCGATCTCGACGAAGTCGGCGCGCGCCTGCGGGCTCGCCTGGTCGGAGAGGCCGAAGCCGGTCGGGCGGAAGACGCCGGCGTCGGACTCGACGGCGAGGACGTGCTTGCCGACCTCGGCCCTGTGCGCGTCGCGGTAGCCGTTGCCGCCGCGCACGCCGTTCTCCTCGTTGGTGAAGAGCACGACGCGGATGGTGCGGCGGGGGCGCAGGTTCAGAGACTTCAGCAGCCGCGCCACCTCCCACGAGACGATGCAGCCGCCGCCGTCGTCGTGCGCGCCCTGCCCCACGTCCCACGAGTCGAAGTGGCCGCCGATAAGAACAATCTCGTCCGGCTTCTCAGTCCCCTTCAACTCCGCGACGACGTTGGCCGACTCGGCGTCGGGCAGGAAGCGCGCCTCCATCTTGAGGCGCACCTTCGGATGCTCGCCGCGGTCGTACATGCGCTGCAAAAGCTCCGCGCCCTCGATGGTGACGGCCGCCGCCGGGATGTGCTGCGTCTCGCCCTCGGCGTAGCGGAGCGAGCCCGTGTGCGGCGTCTGTAGGCTGACCGGCGTGACGGAGCGGACGAGCGCCGCCACCGCGCCGTACTTCGTGGCGCGGGACGCGCCCGAGCCGCGGTAGGCGACCGTCTGGCCGTAGCTGGTGAAGGGCGCGTTGTAGACGACAATCTTGCCCCGCACCTTCTCCCCCAGCGCGTCCAGCTCTTCGAAGTTGCGGACGACGACGGCCTCGGCGGTTATCCCCCCGGGCGGCGTGCCGACGCTGTTGCCTAAGCCCAGCATCGAGAGCTTACGGCTCGCGGGCTCCAACAGCTCAAGGCTCTCCTCGCCCCTGACCCAGTGCGGCACCATCACCTTCTCGGCGCGCACGTTGTCCAACCCGTCGCGCTTCATCTCCGAGACCGCCCACGCGACGGCGCGCTCTAAGTTCTCCGACCCGCTCAGGCGGTGGCCGATGCGGTCCGTGAGCCACGCGAGCCTCCGGTAGGCCGCGTCGCTCGTGAGCGCCGCGCCGATGATGCGCGACGCGCGCTCGCGGTATTCGTCAATCTTCACGCGCGGCGGGGGCAGCGGCGTCGGCGCCGGGGCGGGCTCGCGCCGGGATGTCGGCGGCGGCTGCTGCGGGGCCGTCTGCCGCGGCTGCTGCGCGGGCGCCTGGATGATGACGAGGGCGGTGACGAGAATCAGCGAGAAGGTGCGTCGCAAGGCTTTTCGATTGCCTCCTATGATTTGAAAGCTCGACAGGGAGGTTATTGCACCGTCAGGGGCGAGATGTTTATAGCACCCGACCGTCCACGCCGTAAAAGCCCCGCGGGTGCGGCATGATACATGCCGCACCCGCGGGGCTTCAGATCAGTTAAACGTCGAGGCTATAAACCTCTCGCCCCCCGACGGGGCGAAAGCTGTTGAAGCTTATTCTTAGAAGTTCGAGGAGCGGCGCGTCTTGCCGTCGGCCGTGCCGAAGAGGGGCGCGTACTCGCCGGTGTCTTCGGCCGCCTTCAGCTCGCGCTTGAGCTGGGCGAACTGGCGCGAGACCGCGTCGAACTCTTCGGCGTCGAAGGACTCGGGCTCGCCGGCGAGCTTGAGCGCCCAGGACATGCGGCGCTCGGCGGCGGCCAGCGCCCGCGCGCTCAGGCGCTTCTCGCGCACGGCGCGCACCAGCTCGTCGCGCGAGGCCAGGACGTTCTCCTCGCGCTCGCAGATGAGCACCATGTCGGAGCCGGCCTCGACGGCGCGCAGGCACGCCTCGGGCACCGTGAGCGTCTGGACGACCGCGCCCATCTCCATGTCGTCGGTGATGACGAGGCCGTCGAACTTCAGTATCCGGCGCAGGAGCCGCGTGGTGACGTTGCCGCTGATGGTGGCGGGGAACTGGTGCAGACCTTGTATGGTCGGCGGGTCGCCCTCCTGGCGGAAGAGGTCTTGCAGGAACTCGGAGATGTCGGGGAAGGCGGCGTGGCTCACCATCACCGCGCGCAGGCGCTCGCCCGGCCGGTGGAACATCAAGTCCATGAAGGGCACGAGGTCGCGCTGGAAAATCTCCTGCCAGGTGTGCGTGACGACGGGGAGGTTGCGGTGCGAGTCCACCTTCGAGCCGCCCAGGCCGGGGAAGTGCTTGCCGCACCCGATGACCTGCCCGCGCTGCAACCCTTCGAGGTAGGCGCCGGTGAGCATCGAGACCGTCTCGGAGTTGACGCCGAAGGTGCGCGCGCGCAACCCGTTGTCCTCGTTGTCGCCCGAGAGGTCGAGCACGGGCGCGAAGTTGATGTTGAAGCCCATCAGGCGCAGCGCGCGCGCCGCCAGGCTGCCGTACTTCTCGGCGAGGTCTGCGCGCCCCGCGTTGCGCACGGCCTTGGCCGAGGGCATCGGCTCGCAGATGTCGCGGAAGCGGTCGACTAAACCGCCCTCCTGGTCAACCCCTATCAGGACTTCCCGGCCCGCGGCGTCGCGTATCTGCGCGTTGAGGAGCGCGACCTGCTCGGCCGACTCGACGTTGCGGCCGAAGAGGATGACGCCCCCGGGGCGCACCTCGCGCAGGAACTCGCGCCAGTAGCGGTCGAGCTTGGTGACGGGCAGGCCGACGAAAAGGAGCCGCCCGGCCTTGCTTTCGAGCGACTCCCCGCTGCCCTCCGTCGAACCCTGCTTCGGCATCGAACTCCCCCTGCTCTGGACGACGACACGCCCCGCGGCAACCTGCCCGAACGCCATTCTCCGCCAACGGCATGTCGTGATTGTGTTGATTGTAACACGCCCGTGCCGCGCGGACAGTGTGAAGCCTCTGTTATAATTTTCGCGCGGTTTTACGTCTATCCATGATGAGCACCACGTCAGAGCAAGCGCCCGCGCGGCCCCGGCTTTCGCCTTCGGAATTGACGGCGGAGGTGAAGCGGCGCGCGCGCGAGCTGGGGTTCGAGAAGGTCGGCGTCGTGCGCGCCGAGGCGTTGACGGAGGAGCGCGCGCGGCTCGGGGAGTGGCTGGCGCGCGGGCACCACGCGTCGATGGGTTGGATGGAGCGCGGGGTCGAGCGCCGCACGGACCCGCGCGAGCTTCTGCCCGGCGCGCTCTCGGTCGTCGCCGTCGCGCTCAACTACTACACGCCTCACGAGCACGCGCGGGAAGAAGGCAGGGGGAAGATTTCGCGCTACGCCTGGGGCGACGACTACCACGACGTGCTCGGCGAGAAGTTGAAGGCCCTGCTCGCCCACGTCGAAGAGGTCGCGCCGGGCGTGTGCGGGAAGGTCTGCGTGGACGCGCAGCCGGCGATGGACAAGGCTTGGGCCGTGCGCGCGGGCCTCGGCTGGATCGGCAAGCACACGAACCTCATCACGCGCGACTACGGCTCCTGGGTCTTCCTGGGGGAGTTGCTGCTGGACGTAGAACTCGAATACGACGCGGCGCGCGAGGAAGACCACTGCGGCACCTGCACGCTCTGCATCGACTCGTGCCCCACGCAGGCCATCGTCGAGCCATACGTCGTGGACTCGAACCTCTGCATCTCGCACGCGACCATCGAGCTGCGCGACCCGGAACTCCCGCCCGCGGTCGCCGACCACCTCGACGGCTGGCTCTACGGCTGCGACGTGTGCCAGGACGTCTGCCCCTGGAACCGCTTCGAGCAACCGACCGCGGAGTCGCGCTTCGAGCCGCGCCCGGGCGCCGTCTCGCCCTCGCTCGTTGAGATCGCCGCCCTCACGCACGACGCGTACGTCGAGCGCTTCCGCCGCAGCCCCGTCAAACGCGCCAAGCTCCCCGGCCTCCAACGCAACGCCCGCACGCTCCTGAAGAGTTGAAATTTGAAATCGCAAATTTGAGATTGCAGTCGGTCTTCGCCGCGCTCGTCTGCGCGACGCTGGCGGCGGGGGCCTACGTGGTGTGGGTCGAGTACCGCTCGTTCCCGCCGCACTTCCGCGGCTTCGGCGAGGTGACGCGCAGGGGCGAGGTCGCGGGCTGGGCCGTGGACTTGTCGCGCCCGGGCGCGCGCGTCGAGGTCGAGCTCTACGTCGACGGCCGCTTCGTCGCGCACGGCGTGGCCGCGCTGCCGCGCCCGGACGTGGTGGCCGCCGGCCGCGCGACAGACCCCGACTGCGGCTACCGCTTCCCGCTCCCCGTCCTCGCCGAAGGCCCGCACGAGGCGCGCGTCTACGCCCTGCACGCGCCCGGCCCCGCCGACCTCCGCACCCTCAAACAACTCGGCGACCCCCTCCGCTTCGACACCGGCGCCGACGGCCGCGTCGCCTCCGACGTCCGCTGACGGCGCGCTATACCCGGCGCACGGCGACCTGTTAAAATATCCGGCTTGCGGTCGCGGGTGTTTTCCGCATCAAAGCTTTCGGATGTCAGAAGCCTTACTCAAAGACTCTTACGGGCGGGCCATACGCGATCTGCGCGTGTCGGTCACCGACAGGTGTAACTTCCGTTGCTTCTACTGCCTGCCGCACGGCGCGCCGGAGGAGACCGCGCCGAAGGCGGCGCTGCTGACTTACGAGGAGATCACGGCGGCCGTCGAGGTCTTCGCCTCGCTGGGCGTCGAGAAGGTCAGGCTCACCGGCGGCGAGCCGATGCTGCGCCGCGACATCGAGACGCTGGTCGCCAAGCTCGCGCGCGTCCCCGGCGTGCGCGACCTCGCGCTCACCACCAACGGCTTCAACCTCGCCGAGCGCGCCGCGGGGCTGAAGGCCGCCGGCCTCGACCGCGTCACCGTCAGCCTCGACAGCCTGAGGCGCGCCTCCTTCACCGAGATGACGGGCGTGGACATGCTCTCGCGCGTGCTCGAAGGCATCCGCGCCGCCCGGCGCGTCGGACTCGACCCCGTCAAGGTCAACGCCGTCGTCGTGCGCGGCCACAACGAGTCGGAGGTCGCGGACTTCGCCGCCTTCGCGCGCGAGCACGGCGTCGGCGTGCGCTTCATCGAGTACATGCCTTTGGACTCCGGCCACGGGTGGACGCGCGAGCGCGTCGTCTCGGGCGCGGAGATTCGGCAGGCCATCAACGAGCGCTTCCCCATGGTCGCCCGCCGCGTCGAGCGCGGGTCGGAGACGGCCACGCGCTACCGCTTCGCCGACGGCGCGCCCGGCGAGATCGGCATCATCGCCCCCGTCACCGAGCCCTTCTGCGGCGCCTGCTCCCGCGTCCGCCTCACCGCCGACGGCCAGATACGAACGTGCCTCTTCTCGAAGGTCGAACACTCCCTGCGCGATGTGCTCCGCTCCGGCGCCGCCCCCGCCGAGGCCGCCGACTACATCAAGTCGGTCGTGCTGAAGAAGGAGCCGCGCCACTACATCAACGAGACCTACTTCGAACAGCCCGCCCGCACGATGAGCCTCATCGGCGGCTAACGTCCGGACGCGGCGAGGATTTGGTTATGAGCACGAAGACCGAAGCCACCATCGAAGACCTCTACAAAGTAGACGGCAAGGCGGAACTCGTTGACGGGGAGATAGTCCACATGTCACCTACCGGGCAAACGCCGAGCTACGCCGCCAGGCAGATCGTGTTCTCGCTCCACGGATATGAGAAGGAGACGGGAAAGGGGTACGCCGTCACCGACAACGCGGGCTTCCGGGTTAACCTACCTCGGCGTAAATCTTTCAGCCCCGATGCCGCCTTCTACGTCGGCGAGCTGAAAGGCATGAAGTTCTTCGAGGGCGCGCCCGTCTTTGCAGTCGAGGTGCGGAGCGAAGGCGACTACGGCCCGAAGGCGGAGGAGGCGATGGCGCGGAAGCGCGCCGACTATTTCGCCGCGGGCACGCTGGCCGTCTGGGACGTTGACCTTTTGAGCGAGACGCCCGTGCGCGTCTTCCGCGCGAGCGACCCAGAGAACCCGACACTCTACCGGCGCGGCGAGCTGGCAGAGGCCGAGCCGGCGCTCCCCGGCTGGACGATGCCCGTGGACGACCTCTTCGTCTGAGCGCGTCGCGGCACTCAAAATTTTTAGACCTCGCAGTGAAGTCGAAAGGAATTACCTCGCAATGAACAGGGACAGGATTGGGCGCGCGTTGGCGTGTGCGGCGCTGTTGGCGTCGTCGGGGCTGGCGGAGGCGGGCGCGCAAGTGAGGAGTGGGCCGTCGAATCCGCCGCCGCCTCGGCCGGTGGGGGGCACGCGTTCGAGCACGATGCGGGTCGAGCTGCCGACGCCGGTCGCGGAGACGCCCGTGCCGCTCGTCGAGGGCGGGCGCGACGGGAGTCTCAACACGCTCAGCTTCAGGACGCCCGACGCGGCCTTCGAGCGCAACGTCGTCAAGGGCTCGCCCTTCGCGGCCGAGTCGGTCACCGAGCACGTGCAGCGGCTCGGCGACGGCAACCGCATGGTGAGGAGGTCGACCGCGAAGCTCTTCCGGGACTCCGCCGGGCGCACGCGCCGCGAGCACGCGCTCACGCGCGGGGGCGCGGCCGCCGCTCCCGACGGTCAGGAGCCGCGCCTCATCGTCATCAACGACCCCGTCGGGCAGGTCGAGTATCTGTTGGACACGGCGCGCGGCACGTTGCGCAGGACGCGTGTGCCGCCCGGTCTCGCGGAGGCGCGGCGGCAGGCTTCGGGGACGGAGTCGTCCTTCGGCGTGCTGATGCCGACGAGCGCGGCGCACAGGCGCCGGGCCGAGGGCGACGCCGCACCGCCGCTCCCCGAGCCGAAGAAGGAGCGGCTGGAGGCTCAGCAGATCGAGGGCGTCATGGCCGAGGGCACGCGCATCACCGTGACCATCCCGGCCGGCGAGTTCGACAACGAGCAGCCTTTGGAGATCACGCACGAGCAGTGGTACTCGCCCGAGTTGCAGATGGTCGTGCTGATGAAGCACAACGACCCGCGCTTCGGCGAGACGACCTTCCGCGTCACCAACATCACGCGCGGCGACCCGACGCCCGACCTCTTCGCCGAGCCGCAGGGCTACCGCGCCGTAGACCATCACGAGCCCGCCTTCGGCCGCCCCGTGATGAGAAGGCCGTAGTAAAACAGTAGACAGCAGTCAGTAGTCAGTAGCCAGTAGGGAAGAGATAAAGGCAGCGCGACTTTCATCATCGACCGATGAGAGCCGCGCTGCCTCTTTTTCTACTGACTACTGTCTACTGACTACTGTCTACTTCTTCGGGATGCGGAGCTTCTGGCCCGGGCGAATCTTGTCCGGGTCGTCGCCGATCACGTCCTTATTGGCCTCGTGGATTTCGCGCCAGGCGACGCCGTGGCGCTGGCCGATTGCCGAGAGCGTGTCGCCGCTCTTGACGGTGTAGGTGTCTCCGTCTCCGCCCTCGCCCCAGCCGCCTCCGCCGCCTCCGACCTCAAGGTTTAAGACGAGGTCGCCCGAGCGCATGTCGGGGTCCAGGCGGCCGTACTCGTCCCAGATTCTCTTCTTCGCGTCCTCGCTCGGCGCGGTGCCCGTGACGTGCAGCACGTCGCCCTCTTCCGTCACCTGAAGGTTGCTGACGCCGCTCTGGTTGGCGAGGTCTATGAGCGATTGATACTTGTCCCTGACTGCCATAGTCCCCTCCTACTTCTTCTCGTTGAGCTGGTTGTTAACCTTCTTGGCGCCGGACTCGTTGGCGGCCTTCATGGCGTCCGGCCACTTCGCCTTGGGCACGTCGCCCTTGAGCGTGACCTCGCCACCCTTGACCTCGACCGTCACGCCCGAGACGCCCGCCTTCGAGAGCGCGGCCTCCGTCTTGTTCTTGATGGCCGTGTCCTCCGAAGCCGAGACGGGCGTCGGCGTCGCCGACGCCGGCGTCGCCGTCGGCGCCGTGTTGGTGTTGCGCGCCGTGTTCGTGTTGTTCGCGTTGCTCTTGTCGTCGTCCTTACCGCACCCCGCCGCGCCGAGCGCGAGGAGTAGTGCGAGCGCACCGGCGGACACATTGCCCGCAGACAGAATCTTCATCCAGTTTCGCTCCTTTCCCTTTCTAAGTTGCCCCCTTATAAGTACGGAAGGTGACGAGAGTGTGCGCTGGCGTTCAATAATTTGTCATTCCGCGACGCGGCGGGTAAACTTCGAGCCACACGGAACGAAGGGCGTACGGTCGGAGCGCTGCGCGAATAAAATTTACAGCGAAGTCTAGAACGGGGGAGCCGCGACGGCAAGCGGCTGAGAGTCGCCCGGGGGGGCGAGACCCTTTGAACCTGATGCGGTTAGTACCGCCGAAGGGAGGCTTGTGAGGGGCCGTCCCTTTAAATGGGGACGGCCCTTCACGTTTGCGCGCCGCGGCTCTTGAGTGAGGCGCGCCGAAAGCGAGAAGAGTCCGATGAGTAAAGGTAACGGAGACGCCGTGGGGCACGGCGACAACGGCGAGCGGCAGAGCGCGGACGTGCGCCTGCCGAACTCGCGCAGGGTCTACGTCGGGCGCGAGGGCTTGCGCGTGCCCTTCCGCGAGGTGAGCTTGCAGCCGACGCGGCTGCCCGACGGGCGCGTCGAGGAGAACGAGCCGGTGCGCGTCTACGACACGTCCGGCCCGTGGGGCGACCCCGACGTGCGCTGCGACGTGAGCGCGGGGCTCGCGGCCTTGCGCCGCGACTGGATACTCGCGCGCGGCGACGTCGAAGAGTACGAAGGGCGCGAGGTTCTCCCCCAGGACGACGGCTACCTGACGGCGGGCGCCGCCGAGTTCGCGAAGCACAAGGACAGGGGCCGGCTCGAACACTTCCCCGGGCTGCGGCGCGCGCCGCTGCGCGCAAAGGCCGGCGCGTGCGTGACGCAGATGCACTACGCGCGCCGGGGGGTCGTGACGCCCGAGATGGAGTTCGTCGCGCTGCGCGAGAACATGGGGCGCGAGCAGGCGCTCCACGCGATGCGCGAGCACACGAGGGACGACCGCAGCTCCCTCTTCCACCAGCACCGCGGCCAGTCGTTCGGCGCGTCGATCCCCGAGTTCGTCACGCCCGAATTTGTGCGCGACGAGGTCGCGCGCGGCCGCGCCATCATCCCCGCGAACGTCAACCACCCCGAGTCCGAGCCGATGGTCATCGGCCGCAACTTCCTCGTCAAAGTCAACGCCAACATCGGCAACTCGGCCGTCGCCTCCTCCATCGAGGAGGAGGTCGAGAAGATGCGCTGGTCGGTCAAGTGGGGCTCCGACACCGTGATGGACTTGTCCACGGGGAAGAACATCCACACCACGCGCGAATGGATTCTGCGCAACTCGCCCGTGCCCATCGGCACCGTCCCCATCTATCAGGCGCTTGAGAAGGTCGGGGGCAAGGCCGAGGAGCTGACGTGGGAGGTCTTCCGCGACACGCTCGTCGAGCAGGCCGAGCAGGGCGTCGATTACTTCACCATCCACGCGGGCGTGCGCCTGCCCTACATCCCCCTGACCGCGCGTCGCACCACAGGGATAGTCTCGCGCGGCGGCTCCATCATGGCGAAGTGGTGCCTCGCGCACCACGAGGAGAGCTTCCTCTACACGCGCTTCCGCGACATCTGCGAGATCATGCGCGCCTACGACGTGTCGTTCAGCTTGGGCGACGGCCTGCGCCCCGGGAGCATCGCCGACGCCAACGACGAGGCGCAGTTCGCGGAACTCGAAACGCTCGGCGAGCTGACGAAGATCGCGTGGGAGCTTGATTGTCAGGTGATGATCGAGGGGCCGGGGCACGTGCCCATGCACCTCATCAAGGAGAACGTAGACCGGCAGCTCGCCGTCTGCCACGAGGCACCGTTCTACACCCTGGGGCCGCTCGTGACGGACATTGCGCCCGGCTACGACCACATCACCTCGGCCATCGGCGCGGCGATGATCGGGTGGTTCGGCACGGCCATGCTCTGCTACGTGACGCCCAAGGAGCACCTCGGCCTGCCGAACAAGCAGGACGTGAAGGACGGCGTCATCGCCTACCGCCTGGCCGCGCACGCGGCCGACCTCGCCAAGGGCCACCCCGGCGCGCAGGCCAGAGACAACGCGCTCTCGAAGGCGCGCTTCGAGTTCCGCTGGGAGGATCAGTTCAACCTCGCCCTCGACCCCGAAGTCGCGCGCGAGTACCACGACGAGACGCTCCCGCAGGAGGGCGCCAAGCTCGCGCACTTCTGCTCCATGTGCGGCCCGCACTTCTGCTCCATGAAGATCACGCAGGAGGTGCGCACCTACGCCGCCGAGGCCGGCCTCGACGAGCGCTCCGCGCTCACGGCGGGCATGAAACAGAAGGCCGCCGAGTTCGTCTCCTCCGGCGCCGAACTCTACCAGGGCGAACTCCCCGCCGGCACCAGGCGCGAGCACTGAGAGCGTGTCTGTAAAGTCCGCGCCCCGGAGGGGCCGAATGTTTATAGTCCCCGGCGGTTATGATTTCCCCCAAGCTCCGTAGGAGCGGCATGTGACATACCGCCCCTGACGGGGCTCGGGGTCAGGTTAAAACGCGGGGTCTATAAACATTTCGCCCCCCCGGGGCTTTGCAGACGAACTCCTGCAAAGGTTAGAGCGCGGAGCCTGAGCACTAAGTCGGTGAGACTTCGGTCCGTGCGGCTCCCCCGGCCGACTCGCGCATCCAGCGTTGCAGCTTCTCCGTGTCCTTCGCCACCGTGCGCGAGGCGGCGAAGAGGACGAGCGTGAGGAGCGCGCCTAAGCCTGGGATGACGTACATCGCCGCGTGCAGGCCGGCCGCGCGGAACGGTTCGAGCGCCTGCTGGGTGTGCGCCGTCACCCCGGCGGCCTCGGCCGCGCGCGCCGTGAAGAGGTCGCTGACGAGCCCCGTCCCGTAAGGCCCGAGCGACGCGCCGAGCACGTACATCGCGAAGAAGTAAAGCGCCATCGCCGTCCCGCGCAGGGCGGGCTCCGTCACGTCCTGTATCGTCGAGTAGACGCAGGAGTAGTACGCGTACATCAGCGCGCAGCCCGCCCCCATCAAGAGCATGAACCCGACCGTGTCGCCGCCCGGCCTCCCCAGAGACAGGAAGAGCAGGGGCGCCGAGCAGAGTATGGCGGCGGCGCCGACGAGCAGACGGCCGTCGGCGCGGCGCGCGGCCGCGGCGTCCGCCGCCATCCCGCCGAGTATCAAACCCGGCGCGCCCGAGAGCCCGTAGGCGACCATCGAGACGAAGTTGGCCGAGCGTATGTCCGACCCGTGGTAGCGCATCAGGAACGGCGTGAGGAACGAGCCGATGGCGTACATGTTGAAGTTGTGCAGCGCGCCCGAGAGGATGAGCCAGCGCATCGTCGGCGTCCCCAGCATGAGCCTGTAGGGCGAGCCCTCCCTGCGCCGCGCGCCCACGCCGTGCGCCTCGGCGGCGCCGCGCTTCGGCTCGCGCACGAAGAGCACCGCCGCGGCGCAGAGCAGCCCGGGCAGGCCGGCCACGTAGAAGGCCGCGCGCCAGCCGTACGCGCGCGCGATGACGCCGGAGGCGGCGAAGCTCAGGGCGATGCCGACGGGCAGCCCGAGCATGAAGACCGACATCGCGCGCCCGCGGTCGCGCGCCGGGAAGAGGTCGCCGATGAGCGACGACGCGGCCGGCGCGCACGACGCCTCGCCCACGCCGACGCCGAGCCGGAAGACGAAGAGCTGCCAGAAGTTTCTAGCGAAGCCCGACGCGACCGTCAGCAGGCTCCACAGGAGGACGCCCGCCGACAGAATCCACCTGCGCCCCGACCCGTCCGCCAGCCTCCCCAGCGGCACGCCGACGAACGCGTAGAGCAGCGTGAAGGCCGTCCCGAGCGCGCCCATCGCGCCGTCGCTCAGCGCCCACTCCCTGCGCACCGCCTCGCCGACCGCGCCCAGAATCTGCCGGTCGAAGAAGTTCATCGCGTTGATGGCGAACAAGACCCACAGCGTGAACCACGCGCCCGCGCGTTTCTGTTCCATGAGCACCCGCTCCGGCCGAAGGTGGACTGTTTGAACTAAGCCGCGAAGGGCTGGCATTATACCCCCGCGCCGGCAGACCGCGCGTAAAGAATTCGCCCCCGGCGCCGGTCGTCGCCGGGCGCGCGCTAAACCGAAGGGAGATGTGTATGAGGGCTGTTACTCTTCGACTGTCGTTCGTCGGCCTGCTGACGTTGGCCGCCGTGTGGCCCGCGGGGCGGGCGGGGGCGGCCGTCGCGCCCGCGACCGCCCGGGCCGAGACGCGCTGCGGCTGGTTCAGCAACCCGACGCCCGCCAACGCCTCTTTGCACGACCGCGACGACGAGTGGGTCATCGGCGTGCAGGGCGGGCACCAGGCCGAAGGCGACTGGCCCTCGTTCGGCCCGAAGCAGTGGGTCGAGACCAACGGCCACTACGGCCACGGCTGCGCGTGCATGCGCGTCCGGGTAGACAAAGAGACCCACAGGGTGCTTGAGATCGAGAGCGCACGCGCCCGCCCGCTCTCGGCCTGCCGCCGCGACCGCGCCCTGAAGCGCTGGGGCTTCAAGTAAGCGGAAAAGTCGCCTCGCGTTATAAAAACGGAGGGCGCCGCGAAGAGTTGTCACGCTCTTCGCGGCGCCCTCCGCCGTTCCGAACCGCGTTACGGCCGCTTGAGTTCGACGGGTTCGCCCAACTTCTTGGCGCCGTGCCATGCCTGAATGACCCACGGGCCGCTGTCGGCCGCGGTGGCCTCGGTCGGGAGTTTGAACTCCCACTTTTCGGCGAGCTTCACGTCGGGCGTCAGGGGGATCGGCTTGTCCTCGACGGCCGGCTCCTTCTTTTCCAGTCTGAAGGTCAGGGCCTTCCCCTTACACTTCCCCGTGTCGATTAGCTGCTTACCGGTCACGACGATCTTCTTGGCCTTGACCTGTGCGTCGTCAACCGTCGGCGCCGGCAGGAGCGCGAACACGCCCCCGCCGGGCGTCGCGAGCACGGGCGGGTTGCCGACGTAAACCTCGACGCCCCAACATCCGAGGTCTTTCCCCTCCATGTCCAGCTCCACCTTCGTGGGCGTCACCGGCGACTTCAACTTGACGTCCGTGCCTTCCAGGCGTTGCCCGTCGGACGTGTAAAGAGTCACGTCCGTCGCGCCGGGGATGAAGCCGGTGCCGCCGATGGTCACCGTCTTGTTGTCGCCGCTCACCTCCGGGTTATCCATCACGGGCGGGCCGGGCGTGTATTTGACCACGTACTCGCGCTCCGGGCTGTCGAGCGTGTTGCCGCCCGCGGGGTTCGCCTTGCTCACCTTGTAATGAATCTTGGTGCCCGTGGGGATGAACTTCGTCAGCTTGAACGAGAAGCCCAGGCTCTGGTCGGTTGCACCCTCGGCAACGGTCTCGAACTCTTTGAACTCCAGCCCCTCGGTCTCCCTGAAAGAGACGCTCCCGGCCGTCAGGTACGAGCCCGTGATCCGCCCGGTGCGGACGCCGTCGTCGGCCTGCGTGTTCGTCCAGAAGCACTCCGTCTCGGGGCCGCCGGCGCAATCGCTCACCTGGTCGAACTCGATGCCGTCGGGCTTGGCCGCGATGCCGGTCGTGTCAACCGACATGACGCCGTCCACGGTCACGCCCACGTTGTTGAGGCTCACGCTCTTGAGGTAGTCGAGCGCCATGTAAGCCTTGAACTCCTCCTCCTTCCCCTGCCCGACCGTGACGACGCGGGCTCCCTGCGCGTCCCTCCCGTCCACCAGCCCGAACGCGGACATACACTGCCTGAGCGACGCCTGACCTATCAGGTCGAGCGTCCTCTGTTGGCTCGTCTGGGCGCCGACGGGCTCAATCTCCCTGACGATCTTGAGGTAGCAGGGCAGCTTCTTTCGCAGCACCTCCATGTCAACGTCGAGATTCAGGTCGCCGAGTGCCGCCTTGACGTCGTTCTGGCTCTGCCTGTCGGCGAGCATCTGGAGCGGCGCGAAGAAGAGCGCGGGCGACTTGAGGAACAGCTTCCGGAAGCCGGGCGTCAGGAACCGGTCGATGGGGAAGAAGCAGACGACGACTTCGGCGCCCTCCCGCGCCACCACGCGGTTGGCGCGGTAGCCGAAGTCGCTCACGCGGTTGAGTTGATCGACGGTCGAGTCGGGCCAGGCCGTGGCGAGGCCGGGGATGCCGACCCCGGACGCCTGCGTGATCCCCTTGATGATCCCCGTCTCTTTGAGCGAGAACGTGTACGCGCTCGCCAGGCTCCCGACGAGCGTCAGCGCGCGGAGGATGAAGTTCCTCTTCGTCCACATCTGCGCGTCGAGCAACTGGCCGCGCGCCACGCGGTACTCCACGCTCGCGACCTGGCTCGGGCGGTTCGAGCCCTGGTATTCGGCGTGAGGCCCCTGCGACATCCCGCGCTCGTGCGCCTCAAGGTCGTTCTTCGACATGCCGCTCAAAGGCCAGTTGCTGTAGTCGATGAAGATGCCGTGGATGATGAGCGCGGCGTCCGGGCTCTTGTTGCTGATGTTGACCTCGACGACCGCGTAGTTGTTGGCGATCTCGTCGCCGAAGATGCGGCGCGCGTTGACCCGCGGGATGAGCACCGCCTGGGCGCTCACGTTGCCGCTGACGTTGCCGACGAGCTTGGTGCCCAGCTGGGTGGCGTTGTTCGACGAGCCCGTCTGGGCGAAGGCCGCGCAGGCGAAGCAGATGGTCAGTGCGAAGGCCGTAAGGATTCTCATGGGGGCAGCTCCTTTTCCCTGTTCTGGCTTATTTTCGGTTCCGGTCTATATGAGTGCCGCGCCCGAAATATTTCGGGCGTCTCGGGCGGGGTTGTGGCGGGCGCGCCGGGCGGGATGCCGTCTGATGCCGGGACGCGTTGCGAGTGCTTACTCGCGGCGGGGGCGACTGCTTGACGATCAGCCTCGCGGGTTGAAGTTCGATGAAGGTGACGATTTGTCGGGGCGTCGTCAGCGGACATCGGTTCGAAAAGCCCGCGCACAGTACCCCCGCCGCCGACCCATGTCAATTATTTTTTTCGGGCGCACGCCTCCCCACACGAGCCGGGGCGGTTCCACAACTCGTATGGCGCCGGGGCGGGAAACGTTTCGGTAAACGACCTGGCCGCGCGGGCGGCAGGCGGGAAAGAATCGGGGCCGCCGGTCAACGCGACCGGCGGCCCCGATTCATTCGGCCGAAGGATGTTCTTACGGCGTGCGCGCCTACGGGTTCGAGGTCTTCTCGGCGGAGGCGGGTTCCATGACGCGGCGGCGGGTGTAGATTTGGCCCTGCTGGACGAGGCCGGCGCGCTGCGCGAGCGCGTAGGCCACCGAGTCGATGATCTCCCTGTTCTTGAGCTTGAACTGCGTCACGCCCTTCAGGTAGGTCTCGGGGTCTTCGAACTGGATGGTCAGGTACTCGAACTTCTTCTTGAAGAGGAGGCTGGGGAGGGCGAGGATGCCGCCGGCGCCGAGCACGACCGACTGCGTGCCGCTCCCCATCAGGCGGCGCGTCTCGTGGTCGGCGAAGGCGACCATGACGGCGTCGTAGGAGATGGAGATGACCTCCTTCTCGCTCTTGTCGCGGAAGACGAGGCGCTGGTTGCGGTCGTCGAAGGTGAGCATCCCCTCCTGCTTCTTGCGGTAGCCGGCGAAGCCGCCCATGTACTTCGCGGGGACGACCTTCGGCGGCGCGGGCGGCGCCGGCGCCGAGACCTTCGGGGTCTTCTGCGCGTCGCCCTGCGCGCCCCCCGCCTGCTGCTGTTGAGGAGGCGGCACGGGCTTCGGCGCGTCGCCCGTCTGGCGCGCGCGCTGGGCGAAGGCGGCGCCCGGCGACACGGCGGCCGCGAGCAGCAGGAGCGACAGGGACTTACTTGCGAACTTCATTTTCAGGCTTTCCTTTCGAGAGGCGAGAAACTTCTGTGCTCTTTAAAGACGCAGTTGGCCCAGAGTTCGTTGCCAAACTAAAGACTTTTTCAGGACGCAGAGCCGCTGCCGCTCGGCCGGCTCGCAGGCCGGCTCCAACTGGGAGATGACCGCCTCGACGAGCGGGACGGCGAACGCCCCGGCGTGCGCGAGCGCCTGCGAGAAGTAGTGGAGCTGCACGGCGCCGCCCGCGCCGCGGTGGAACTCGAAGACGTCGGCGTCGGGGAGCGAGAAGACCTCCTGCCCGACGGGCACGACCCTGCGCGGCACGCCGTGGTGCGCGGCCCACCCCTGCCCCTGCCCGCGCGCGCGCCAGCCGAGGAGCAGCACGCCGAGCAGCACGCCCTGCTCGTGCAGGAAGTCCGGGCTCAGGACTTTCAGGTCGGCGTGCGACGAGAGGCGCGGGCCGAAGCTCCCGTAGTCGGGGTTGGCGAGCTGCGTGTCGTAGACGACGCCGACGACCTCTTCCGCCTCCGACACCGGCATCCGCACGAACTGCGCGAACCCGTACTCCTCCGGCGCGGGCGGCGCGTCCGCGTCCAGCTCGTCGATCACGCGCGCCACGTAGTCAACGTGCGAGTTCGACTTGACGATCTTGGCTATCCTGGTCATCGGAAGCTGTTGGCCGTTAGCTTTCGGCTGTTAGCTCCAGGCTTCCGCCTCTCCGGCTTCGGCTAAAAGCCAACGGCCAAAAGCTGACAGCTCTTCAGATCAAAAATTCCCCTGCCGCGACCACTCGGGCACCTTGTAGAGAATCCACCAGAGCAGGAGTTGCGCGCAGAGCACGAGGAGGCCGAGGGCGAGGCTCAGGGCCGCGGAGCGCGCGTGGCCCGACTGCGGCGCGCGCCACGCGCGCACCAACCCCACGCCCCCGAAGAGGAGCGCGCCCGGGCAGAAGAGTATCCCGAGGTACGGCACCAGCCCGTAGACCACGAAGGCCATCGCCGTCGCCGCCGCGCCGCTCTCGCTCATGCGTGGCATCAACTCCCTCCCGGCGCGCGCCGCACGGCCCCGCGCGTACGCGCCCCTGCGCGCGCGCGCCGCGCGCGACGCTTCCAGACATTGCGAGACGGGCGCCCGCTCGAAGCGGTAAGAGGCGCGCAGCGCATCGGTCGGGAAGTACCCGCCCCCGAGCGCGTGCCCGCACGTCGCGCAGAAACGCGCCGCCGCGCGACGAGCGCGCGCCCCGCACGCGTCGCACACGCGGGTCGCCTCGCCGGAAGACTCTTCCCTTGAGGAAGATGCTCCGCGGCCTTCGAGGTCGCTGTGGCTTTCGCCCGAAAGGCCCTTCATAATTTTTCGTCGGGGAGCCTGGGAAGCCTCTTCGCCGGTCGCGGACGGATGATGACAGATTTCGGCCCGGCGCTCAACGGCGGCGGCCTTTGCTGAGGGCCTTGCGGGAGACGTGGAAGTCGAGCCGGTGTTCGGCGGCGAAGTCCTGGACGACGCGGAGGAACTGCTCGCGGTCGCGGCCGGTCATGAGCGCGGCCTGGTCGGCGGCCTCGATGGCGTAGGGGTAGCCGTTGCCGACGACGCACTCGGCGCGCACGGCGTCCGCCACCTCTTCGACGAGCCCCGCCTCGTGCACCCACGCCGGCACGTCGAGCCGCGCGGGGTGCCCGTCCGCGGTGGTCTGGAGGTAGACGAAGCCGACGAGCGGCGCCCCGCCCTCGTCGTAGAAGGCTTCGGCGAGGTTCGGGCGCCGGCAGTGGAAGAAGACGGTGCGGTCGCCCCACTTCGCGAGCGGGGGCCGGGCGGCGGCGCCCGCGCGCGCGCGGAGTATCTGCGCGTCGTAGGCGTTCGACTCGGGGAGGTCTCTGCGGAGCGCGGCGAGCAGGCCGCCGATGTCGTGCGCGTAGGAGTGATCGACGTAGCCGACGACGGGCACCCGCGTTTCGCGCGAGGTGTCGATGAGTTCGGCGAGCGCTTCGGCCATGCGCTGCGAGAGGTGGCGGTCGGTGCCCTTGCGGAGCGAGGCGACGAGCAGCGTGTTGTCGAAGAAGGCGACGGGCGCGCGCTCGCCGCGCCGGCGCCAGTCGCGGCGGCGTTCGAGGAAGTCGCAGACGGCGCGCGCCTCAAGCTCGAAGCGGCGCAGCGCCACGACCTGCTCGGGGCTCTCGTAGTCCCCGGCGCGCGCGAGCAGTTGCTCGGGCGTGAGGACTTCGAAGCGCACGTCCTTCGTGTAGCGCCCCTCGGGCGTGTGCGGGTTCTCGAAGGAGGCGATCTGGACGGCGGCGACGGGGAGGCTGGCCTCGCGGCCGGGGAAGATTTGGCTGCCGTCGGCGGCGAACGTCACGCGGTCGCGCAGGGCCTCCAGCGCCCAGCGCCGCGCCTCCTCGTGCGACCGCCACGTCTCGCGGAAGGGGATGACGGGTGCGCCCGCGCGCTCAAGCTCGTCCGAAGGGAAGGCCACGCGCGCGGCGTCCGCGCCCGACGCCTGCCGCACCTCGGCGCCCGTCCGCCCCGCGAGCGCGACCAGGCGCGCCGCCAGCTGGCACACCTCGCCCCGCAGCGAGCGCTCGAACCTCGCGAACTCCTCGCGCTTACTTTCGAGCGCGCCGATGACGTGCGTGCGGTAGAGCATGGGGTGGTGAATGGTAAATAGTGAATGGTGAATGGTGGCTTCTTCTATTCACCATTCACTATTTACCATTCACTATTTACCTCTCTGGATGCGCGAGAGGCGATCCATCGAGTAGGAGTAGCGGGTCGTCTTGAGGCGGCTCTCGACGAAGGTGTAGAAGATGCCCTCCTTGTCGTCGCTGTACTTCTCGACCCCGCCGCGCCCCTCGCGCTTGAAGGACTTGTTGCTGGTGAGGTTCATCGACTCCGGCGTGTCCTGCGCGGTCTCGTGCTGGAGGACGATCTGGAGCACGGTGCCCTCGTAGTGCGGCGGGAGGCGTTTGGCGGCGACGAACTTCGGCGTGACGAAGAAGACCGTCACCTTGCCGCCCGAGACGTTGAACTCCAGCGTCCCGTCCGAGGCGTAGCGGTCGCTGGCGGGCGCGCCGAGCGCCCGCTCCACGTCGGCGCGCTTCGAGACGAAAGGCTCTAAGCCCTTCCACGTCGCCGCCCGCACGACCCCGGCCGAGAGCAGGACGGCCAGCGCGGCGGCCGAACCCAACGCGAATGCACGCGCGCGTGCGCGGCGAAAGATTGTGTTACTCATGCCGAGGATGCTAACGCAAAAGGCGTGGGGCGTAAACCGTAAAGAGTGAGCGGTGAGCGGTAAGCAGTGAGCGGTGGCAAGAGAATGATCCTG
>DASVQJ010000337.1:0-5239 GCA_036389235.1 Pyrinomonadaceae bacterium
CTGACATGCCTGAGAAGTACATTTTCGATTCCGAAGAGGAGAAGGGGGAGGGGCGGCCGCTGGGGCGGGAGCTGCGGGAGCGCCTGCGGTCTGTGCGCGACGCGGGGGAGCGGCGGACGATTGCGGGGCTGGCGCGGGAGGTCGGGAAGCTGCCGGTCGATGTCGCGCGGGCGGCGTTGGAGGTGGGGGCGGCGCTGGCCGCGCTGAGTCTGCGCGCGGGCGTCGACTTCCTGAAGGAGGTGCCGGCGGCGGCGCGCGTGCTCGACGCGGAGGAGTTGCGGGCGTGGGGCGAGTTGGCGCGGCGGCTGGTGATGGCCGACGCGGAGACGGGGGCGGCCTTCATCGCGGCGGGCGTCGGCGGCCTCTCAGAGGTGCCGCGCGGGGCGAGGCTCCTGCTGTTGCAGGTGTGCGGGCGGCAGTTGTCGCTCTCGACCTCGTTCGCGTTGGAGACGTACCGGCGCGGGCCCGAGGTGGCGCGCGCCGTGGGCGACGCGGAGAGGCTGAGGCGCGTCTTCGAGGTGGCGCTCGAAGTGGCGCGGCGCTCGGCGCGGCACAGCTCGGACTTCATCTCGGCGACGCCCGCGGCCGCGGCGGCGCTCTCCTCGTTCGACAAAGAGTTTGATGAAAGTGGCGCGGTCGGGAATCCCTCCGGAGGGGTGTGGGAGGCGGCGCTCGCCCTGGCGGAGTCGTTCGCGCAGCGCGTGGGCGGCATCGCGGCAGACATGTGGGGGGCTTTGCCGGGCGCGGTCGAGGGGTTGAGCGCGAATGATGCCCTGCGCCTGTTCGTTCAGGCCGAAGGGTTTCTCGACAGGGGCGGGGCGGCGGCTTTGCACGTGATGGCGTCGGGCGGCGAGGTCTTAAGGCTCGTGCCCGAGGCGTTCGAGGCGTGGGGGGCTCTGCTGCGGACGGTGGCGTCGCACAACAACGCGTGCCTGGTCGCGCTGGCGCGGACGGGGCCGGCGGCTCTGCGCTCGCTGGCGGAGCATCAGGGGGAGCGCGCGCGTCTGACGGAGGTCGTGCTGACGGTCGTCGGGGCGGCGCACGAGGTGGCGCGCGTGGACGCGGAGGCGGCCATCTCCTGCTTCCGCGCGGCGCCGAGGGCGCTGAGGTCGGCGACGCTCGAACAGTTCAGGGAGTGGGCGCGCGAAGGTCTGCTGGCGGAGAACTTGAGCGCGCGCGCGCGGCGCAGCTACTTCGCCCTGGAGACGCGCAAGAGCAACGAGCGTTTGCAGAGCGGCGGGCGCGACGGGCTCGGGCTCGAAGAGGTGGCGCAGACGTTGAGGCTCTACGTCGAGGGCTTGACGGGCCGCGCCGTCGAGGTCGCGCCGCTCGCGGCCATCCCCGAAGAGCAGCGCATCGGCGACGGCCGCACGATACACCTGCCCTCGGCCGTCTCGGAGTTCGGCGAGCGCGAGCTGGACTTCCGCCTCTATAAAGTCTTAGCCGCGCACGCCGCCGGGCAGATAGAGTTCGGCACGCACGAGCGCGACACGGACGCCCTGCGCGCGTCGTACGCTTCGCTGGCCGAGCTTTACGCGCCCGAGCACGCGGACGCGCTCGACGCCTTCGCGCTCGACGGGTACATCAACGACCCCTCGAAGTCAGAGCGCGCGCTCGCGCCGGAAGAGGAGGCGCGGCTCGCCGAAGGCAGGAGGCGCGCGCTGCCGGAGGGCGGCGACTACCGCTCGGTGCTCGCGCTCTTCCCGCAGAGGGGCCTGGCGGCGCGCGTCTTCGGGACGCTTGAGAACGGGCGCATCGACCGCCGGCTGCGCCACGCGTACCGCGGGCTGGGCCGCGACCTCGACCTCGTCCGCGAACACCTGCGCCGCAACCGCCCGCGCATCGTCTCGCTCCCCATCACGCTCGTCCCCTTCGAGTTGTTATTCCAGATCACGCTCTGCGGCGGCGCGCTCGAAGACGCGCGCGCGGTCTACGGGCAGGTCGTCTCTGAGCTCGAAACGATAGTCGTCGATTACCTGACGGCCGCCGACGCTTCGGTCGCAGACACCCTGATGGCGACCTCGCGCGTCTACACGCTCTTCCAGTCGGTCGTGCCCGAGATGGCCGAGCGGCAGACCGAGACCGGGGAGGAGGGCGGCGAGGACAAGCAGGGCGGCGCGCAGTCGAACCTCGACGCCGAGGGCGAAGAGGAAGACGACGAGTCGGCCGACGAGGAGAGGCGGCGGGAGCAGCGGCGCCGCGACGCGCGCGAACTCTTCAACGCGTGGGCGGCGAGCGAGGCCGAGTCGGACGGCGAGGAGACGCTGACCGGGGCGGAGCGCTGGATGTCGGGCGAGTCGGCCGAGCAGGAGCTTGAGGCGGGCGAGGAGGCTTTCGAGTACGACGAGTGGGACAGGGACTTGTCCGACACGCGCGTCGGCTGGTGCCGCGTCGTCGAGAAGAGGGTCAAGCGCGGCGACCGCTCGTTCGTCGAGCTGACGCGCTCGCGCTACCGCGGCGTCATCTCTTCCATCCGGCACCAGTTCCAGTTGATGAGGCCGGAGAGCCTGAAGCGCGTGGCGAACGAGCTGGACGGCGACGACTACGAGCTGAACGCGCTGATCGATTACGTCATCGACCGCCGCGCCGACGGCCAGCAGTCCGAGCGCGTCTACACGAAGCGTCTGCGGCGCGAGCGCGACGTGGCCGTCTCGTTCCTGCTCGACCAGTCGTCGTCCACGGCGCGCACCATCGGCCGGCACCCCTTGCAGCCCTACACGCACCCCGGGCGCCGCATCATCGAGGTCGAGAAGGAGGGGCTCGTCCTGATGAGCGAGGCGCTCGAAGCCGTCGGAGACCCTTACTCCATCTACGGCTTCACCTCCGAGGGGCGGCGCAACGTGAAGTTTTACGTCGTCAAGGACTTCGACGAGCCCTACGCGGGCGAGGTCGAGCAGCGCATCGGCGGCATCAACTACCAGAACAACACCAGGCTGGGCGCGGCCGTCCGCCACGCCGCGGCGAAGCTGCGGCGCCAGGAGGCGCGCACGCGCCTGCTCATCGTCCTCTCCGACGGGCGCCCCTACGACCACGACTACGGCGACGCACGCTACGCGCGCGACGACACGCGCGAGGCTTTAAGACAGGCGCGCCTCGACGGCATCACCCCCTTCTGCGTCACCATCGACCGCGACAGCGAGTCCGAACTCCGCGACCTCTACGGCGAAGTCGGCTACACCATCATCGACGACGTGCTCTCCCTCCCCGAGCGCATGCCCGCCATCTACCGCCGCCTGACGACGTAAAGGCGAGGACCGCGGTGTCTTGCTCCAAACGTTTGAGCTATACTTCCGCCGATGAGTCGGGCCACGGCCACAGTTCCTTTAACCACCGACGAGGCGGGCGTCCTCCGCATCGCCGGCACCCGTGTGTCCCTCGACTCGGTGCTTCACGCCTTCAACGAAGGCGCGACGCCGGAGGAGATTGTTCAGGACTTTCCGACGCTCGACCTGGCCGCCATCTACGCGGTCGTCGGCTACTACTTACAGAACCGCGCCGAGGTCGGGCAGTACCTTCAGCAAAGGAAGGCAGAGCGCGAGGAGTTGAGGCGGGAGATTGAGACTCACGTCAGCCCGCAAGGGTTGCGGGAACGTCTCCTGCGCCGTAAGAGATGAAGCAGGGCGCCGGCGCCGCTTCCCCTCCGGCCGCCACACGCTTTCGAGTTATAACTTCGTAAACAGAGATGCCCGCCATTTACGGCGGGCATCTCTGTTTACGACCTTAGCCCGAAGCTTCAACGCATGCTGCGCCTGGCAACCGACGAGGACTTCAACAACCGCATACTCCGCGGCATCCTTCGCCGCGGGCACGGCCTGGACATCGCGCGGGTGCAGGACGCGGGCCTCGCCGGCGGTAGCGACGCGGAAGTGCTCGCGTGGGCGGCGCGCGAAGGCCGCGTCTTACTCACGCATGACGTGACGACGATGAAGCGATACGTTGATGAGCGCGTCGCCCTCGGGCTGTCCATGCCCGGAGTCTTTGAAGTCAGTCAGCAGGCTCCCATCGCCCAAGCCATCGAAGATATCCTCCTCCTCGCCGAGTGCAGCCTCGAAGGCGAGTGGGAGGGACAAGTTCGATTTCTGCCATTCCGTTAAAAGTCCGAACGCATGCCCGCCATCTACCGCCGCCTGACGACGTGAGGCGCGGCCCTCGCCGTTCAAAAATTCGGTCTCAAAAAAAGTGCTTGACCCTGACGTTACGTCAGGCCCTAGCATGGCTGTGTGTGAGGAGGTGGGGTGAGTTGGAGCATGCGAAGGAGAGGCTGTACCGGGCGAGCGAGTTCGCGGCGCTGGCGGGGGTGACGGTGCGGGCGCTGCACCATTACGACCGGGCGGGGCTGCTCAAGCCCACGGGGAGGACGGGGGCGGGCTACCGCCTCTACGGCGCGCGCGACTTCGCGCGGCTCCAGCAGATTCTGACCTTGAAGTTCATCGGGCTGCCGCTCGAAGAGATCAGAGGGCTGCTCGCGCGCCGCGCGCTCGACCTGGGCGAGACGCTCAGGCTCCAGCGCGAGGCGTTGACGGAGAAGCGGAGGCAGCTCGACATGGCGCTGCGCGCCGTGCGGGAGGCCGAGTCGGTCGTGGCGCGCGGCGACGGCGGCGAGCCGGACTGGGACGCGTTCAGAAAAATCGTGGAGGTGATAACCATGCAGCACGACACGGAGTGGATGAAGAAGTACTACACGCAGGAGCAGCTCAGCGACCTCGCGCAGCGCGGCACGCCCGAGGTTCTGGAGCGCGGGCAGCGCGAGTGGCAGAAGCTCATCGGCGAGGTCGAGGCCGCGGCGGCCGAGGGACTTGACCCGGCGAGCGAGCGGGCGCAGGCGCTCGTGGCGCGCTGGGACGGCCTCGTCGAAGAGTTCACCGGCGGCGACCCCGGCATCCGCGAAAACCTGCGCCGCCTCTACGCCGACCAGGCCAACTGGCCCTCGACCTTCAAGAGGCCCTACGGCGACGACGTGGCGGCCTTCATCAGCAAGGCGAGGGAGGCGGGCCGCGGAGAAGGAGAGTAGACAGTAGACAGTAGTCATACCAGCTTGCTGAATGGGATGAGGCGTCCGAAGCCGGGAGCGCGGGCCTCCCTGCCCGCCAAAGCGTGCCCGGGCACGCTCGGCCGTCGCCCTGTATCTCTCGACGTCGGAGTGGATAGTCACACGGCCTTCGCGCCTGCGGCGCTCATGGCGGGCAGGATGCCCGCGCCCCCGGCCCTCACCTCCTTATTTTGTTTCGCATGTCGGTAT
>DASVQJ010000338.1:0-12110 GCA_036389235.1 Pyrinomonadaceae bacterium
CTTTCGTCATCCGCCGTCCGAAGGCCGGTCTTAGTAGGCCCGCCCGCCCTGCTCGTTGAGCGTGCGCGCGAGGCGCGTGAAGTAGCCGTCGAAGGTCACGAAGTCCGTGCCCTGGAAGAAGGCGCGGCCGCCGGTCTGGTCGGCGACGCGCTGGAGCGCGCTCTGGCCGAAGCTGACGGCGCGGCCGTTCCAGCTCGTCAGGCCCGCCGTGGGCGCGTAGAACGAGTAGACCGAGACGCCGCGGCTCTTCGCCTCGCGCACGGCGCGGTTGAGGTCGATGGAATCGACCGAGGACGAGTAGTCGAACCCGCGCGAGGTGTCGAGGCCGTCCGAGACCAGCAACAGCGCGTTGCGGTTCGCCCCGCCCGCGGGGAACAGCTTGATGGCGTCGCGCACCTGCACGTAAGGGTTGTACGGCGAGGCCGAGGTCGAGCCGACGGGGATGCGCAACGCGCCGGCCGCGGCCGCGAGGTCGTTCGTGAAGGGCTGGCGCACCTGCAAGGAGCCCGAGCGGATGTAGCCGACCATCACGTTCGAGCCCTCGGGCAGCTCGCGTATGAATTCCGCCGTCACGCGCAGCTCGTTGCCGACGCGCGAGACGAGGTCGTCCTGGATGAGCACGGCGAGGTTGACGGGCTGGCTGACGCGCTCGGCCGCGCCCGACTTCTTCGACTGCGCGCTCGCGGGCACGGCCGCGGCGCCGAATACGGTGACGGCCAACAGCAGGGCCGCAAAGAGATTGGATATTTTCTTCATCATGATTACTCCTGAAAGACCCGGCGTGATATTAAGTAAAGCCTTCAAACCGTCGCACGCGCGCGGGTTTTTCGCGTCATTTAAGATGCCCGCAGCCGCCCTTTGGTTGGCCTCCGGCGCGTGCGTGGATGTCGCGCACGCCCGCGGGTTGACGCGCGGGGCGGGCGGAGAGAAGCTCGGAGCAACGCGACAGTGTCGGAGAGGGTCAAAGCCTTATTAAGGACGAGGCGCGCGGAGTAAAGAAGCCAGGGGCGCAAGCTCACACACGTCGGCGTCGTGCGCAGCCTCAAGCCGCTCCGCGTGCTGGCCGCCGGTTCGCTCAAGCTGTTCGAGTGAGGCCGCGGACTCAATCCGCATCGTGAGGCAGGCACGTAACTACCGCGGGCGTGGGGGTGTCATGCTGATAAAGAAGCCGGACGACATCAAGGGCAGCGAGATCACGGACAGGAATGTCTACCTCAGCCGCCGCAACTTCATGCGGGGCGCGGCGCTCGCCGCGTCGGCCGCCGCGACGGGTCTCGTCTACAGACGGCTCCTCGCGCCGCAGGTCGAAGCGCCCGCGCCGGCGGGGCGGGTCGAGCCCGGCTCGCAGTCCGCGCCGAAGCAGTGGGGGCTGCCCGGCGAGGAGGCGACCGGCTACCAGGACGTGACGCACTACAACAACTTCTACGAGTTCGGCACGGACAAGTACAGCCCCGCGCGCCGCGCGCAAGGTCTGGTGACGCGCCCCTGGACGGTCTCGGTCGAGGGCTTAGTCAACCGGCCGAAGGTCTTCGACGTGGACGAGCTGGCGCGCCTCTTCCCGCCCCAGGACAGAATCTACCGCTTCCGCTGCGTCGAGGCGTGGTCGATGGTCATCCCGTGGCTCGGGTTCCCGCTCGGCGAATTGATTAAGCTCGTCGAGCCGCAGGGCAACGCCAGGTACGTCGCCTTCGAGACGGCCAACGACCCGAAGCGCAACATCCCGGCGCTGAGCGAGTACGAGGCCGGGCTCGACTGGCCGTACGTCGAAGGCTTAAGGCTGGACGAGGCGCTGCACCCGCTGGCGATACTCGCCGTGGGGCTCTACGGCGAGCCCCTGATGCCGCAGAACGGCGCGCCCGTGCGCCTGGTCGTGCCGTGGAAGTACGGGTTCAAGAGCATCAAGTCGGTCGTCCGCATCACGCTCACGGAGCGCATGCCGCCGACCTCCTGGGGCCGCGCGAACTCCGAGGAGTACGGCTTCTTCTCCAACGTCAACCCCGACGTGCCGCACCCGCGCTGGAGCCAGGCGAGCGAGCGCCGCATCGGCGAGTACACGCGCCGCCCCACGCTCCCCTTCAACGGCTACGCCGCCGAGGTCGCGCGACTGTATGACGGGATGGATTTGAAGTACTACTTTTAAGGGAGTCAGGAGTCAGAAGTCAGGAGTCAGAATAAAACCTTCTCTATTCTGACTCCTGACTTCTGACTCCTGACTCCCTCGGGTCTCCATGAAGGACATCAAATTCTACAAGCTCCTCGTCTTCGTCAACGCGCTGGTGCCTTTGGCGCTGGCGGGGTGGGACTGGCGGCGGGGGCAGTTGGGGGCGAACCCGCTGGACTTCGTGACGCGGACGACGGGGACGCTGACGCTCGTCTTCCTCGTGCTGACGCTCGCGGTGACGCCGCTGCGGAAGTGGACGGGCGCGAACTGGCTGGTGCGTCTGCGGCGGATGCTCGGGCTCTACGCGTTCTTCTACGGCGCGCTGCACCTGCTCTGTTACGTCTGGTTCGACAAGTGGTTCGACGCCGCGGCCATCGCGCAGGACGTGGCGCGGCGCCGGTTCATCCTCGTCGGCGTGCTGGCCTTCGCCTCGTTGGTGCCGCTGGCGATAACTTCGACCGACAAGATGGTCAAGCGCCTCGGCGGCAAGCGCTGGCAGAAGCTCCACCGTCTGACCTACCTCGCGGCCGCCGCGGGCGTCGCCCACTACTACCTGCTCGTCAAGTCCGACGTGCGCAAGCCCCTCGCCTTCGCCGCCCTCGTCGCGCTGCTGCTCGGCTACCGCCTCTTCGCCTCCTACACGAAGGGCGCGACGCCGCTCTCGCTGAAAGCCCAGTCGCCGCCGCGTTAGCGCGCGCGCCGGCCTGCCCTTAACGGGAAAATTGCAAGGCGCGGCGTGACCTTCCTGACGAAAACGATTATATATCTCAAGAAATCCTCCATACCCGCCGGGCTATACTCCCGCCCTAGCTTTACCCACGTACGAACCTTAGGAGGAACACCTTGAAGTTTGAGACCAACACGCCGCGCCTCCTGTGCGCGGCCCTGTTCGCGGTGCTATTCACGTCCTTCGCGGGCAACGAAGCCTTCGCGCAGGCCACGACCACGACGACGAACGAGAACATCCCGTTCACCAACTCCCTGCTCAACCCGTGCAACGGCGACACGGTGACTTTCTCGGGCACGCTGCACATCGTCAACACCCTGACGACCGACGCCGGCGGCGGCACGCACCTGAAGACGCACACCAACTACCAGGACGTGACCGGCGCGGGCGTCCCGAGCGGCATCACGTACCGCGTGGGCACGGTCTCGAACGAGATCATCAACGACTCCGACGGCCCGCAGTCCAACGTGACCAGCATCTCGACGGTGAAGCTCATCGCGCCGGGGCCCGCCCTCAACGCCTTCCTCCGCATCGTGATGCACATTACGATCAACGCCGACGGTCAGACGACCTCCACCGTTCAGGAGGTGAGTGCCGAGTGCCGCGGTCGGGTCTGACGGTGGCGGCGCCCGCCCCGAGCGGGCCGCCGCGAACGTCTTCGACGCGGGCCGAGACTCCGGCACCGGCTTAACCTTAGCGGGGCTCCGACTTAACTCGGGGCCATCTCCCCCCGCCCTCTCCCCGCTCTCTCCCCGCCCCAAACTCTCTCAGCCGTCAAAGGCAGATTGACCGAAGTGAGTCTTTCAATTAGACCTGCCTGACCTGCGCCCGGCCGCCCGCGCGTCGCCGCCCGACAACCCATTCCCAAACATTTCAGCGTTTACGTCTCACGGGCTTCCCCGGCATGGGGCTTGTAAAGGTTCGGGCGTCAGGTAGTGCGCCGTAGATATTGACTCGTCGCCCCGGAGAAGAATAGATGCACAGACGCAGACCTTACCGATTCGTCGCATGGATGTTGATTCCCACGCTGCTGCTCCCGCTCGCGGGCGCGGCCGCCTCCGGGAGCCGCTCGGGGCGCGGGGGGGACGAACACCCGCGGCACGGGTCGAAGGTCTCGGCCGACCTGCTGGAGCACGTCCGGAAGTCGGGCGGCTCGCGGAAGGTCACGGCCATCGTCCAACCGAAGGGCGAGTGGACGGACGAGCAGGAGGGGGCCTTCGTCGCACACGGCGCGCGCGTCAGGCAGCGCCACGAGAACCTGGACTCGCGCGTCGTCGAGATGCCGGCCGCGGCCGTCGAGGCGCTGGCCGCGCGCGAAGACATCGCCTACGTCTCCGCCGACCGCGAGATGCACGCGCTCGGCCACATCTCGCTGACGACGGGCGCGGACGCGGCGCGCATGCTCGACACCACGACTACGACCGCCAACCGCGGCTGGGTCAACATCGCCGTCCTCGACTCCGGCGTGGACATGTGGCACAGGTCGCTCTACAAGCCCGACGGCTCGCAGACGCGCGTCCTGCTGAGCCCCATCTTCACGAACGAGCCCGCGACGGGCAAGCCCGACGACTACGGCCACGGCACGCACGTCGCCTCGGCGGCGGCCGGCAGCGCGCTCATCGCCGGCGGCGCCTACAAGGGGGTGGCCTCCGACGGGCAGATCATCAACGTCAAGGTGCTCGACTCGCAGGGCCGCGGCACCGTCTCGCAGCTCCTGGCGGCGATGGACTGGGTCATCGCCAACCGCACCACTTACAACCTCCGCGTCGTCAACCTCAGCCTCGGGATGCCCGCCATCGACTCGTACCGGAACGACCCCGTCTGCAAGGCCGTGCGCCGCATGGTCGATCTCGGCATCGTCGTGGTCTGCGCCGCCGGCAACGACGGCCGGGACGCGTCGGGGCGGAAGGTCTACGGGCAGATTCACTCGCCGGGCATCGAGCCGTCGGCCATCACGGTCGGCGCCACGAACACCTTCGGCACCGACACGCGGGACGACGACGTGGTGACGACCTACAGCTCGCGCGGGCCGACCCGCTCCTACTGGACGGACGGCGCCGGGCTGGTGCACCACGACAACCTGATTAAGCCCGACCTCGTCGCGCCCGGCAACAAGGTCATCTGGGCCGCGGCCACCGACAACAACCTTCTGCTCAACCACCCCGAGCTTAACGCGAACGTCAGCCCCGACAAGACGCGGAACATGATGACGATGAACGGGACTTCGATGGCGGCCCCGCTCGTCGCCGGCGCGGCCTCGCTGCTGCTGCGCCACAACCCGCGCCTGACGCCGAACATGGTCAAGGCCATCCTGATGTACACGGCGCAGCCGCTCGCCGGCCACAACGCCTTCGAGCAGGGCGCCGGCCAGCTCAACGCCGAGGGCGCGGTGCGCCTCGCCAAGCTCGTCCGCACCGACCTGCCGCAGTTCTGGAACCCTTCGGTGCTGAACGTGTCGATGCCGCTCGGCACGTCGCTGCTCAAGACGGGCGCGACGGCGCCCGTGCCTTCGACGACCATCGCCGGGCAGAGCTTCGACTGGTCGAAGACGCTCGTGCTCGACTACGGGACGGCCTCGGGGACGGACTTGATCACGAAGTACCAGAAGGTCTACGGGACGGGCTCGCTGCTGTGTGACGGCACGGCCGAGGCGAGCGGCGTCATCATGTCCGACCTGACGATGATGACGCTCGGCGTCATCATGTCCGACGGCGTCCTGCTGGGCAACAACTTCATCAGCAGCGGGTCGCTGCTGACGGACGGGACGATGATGTGCGACGGCTCGATCTTCGGCGACGGGGTCATCATGAGCGACGGCTCGCTGCTGACCGACGGCTCGCTGCTGACCGACGGGACGCTGGTCAACGACTTCACCGCCAGCGCCCAGAGCATCGTCCTGACCGGCGACAGCACCGCCGCGATGGCCGCCGTGAAGGAGGCGACCACGACGGCCACCACGCCCACGACGACGACCACCTCCAAGAGGAAGTAGACAGTAGACAATAGTCAGTAGAAGAAAAGAGGCGGTGCGATTCAGCAGTCGAGCTGACGCACCGCCTTTTAAACTACTGTCTACTGTCTACTGCGTCGGCACTACGGAATGGGAGGGTTGAGCACCTCGCCAAAGAGAAAAGGTCTTCCGGAACGGGGCAAGTGGTGAACGACCCGGGTCGGGGCAATCAAGAGACTGCCGAGGGCGCTGGATTTTGTAAGCGTACGTCTTTGGCGGGCAAAGATTATGCCTGTTTCCGGCGGCTATCAACGAAATTCTGCCCCGCGCGCACGCGGGGGACGTGGCATAAATCTCCCCACTTGAGCTATCGAGTTAAGGGCGGTTAACCACAGAGGCACAGAGTTCACGGAGGCTGCACAGAGGGTTGAACTCTGTGCTTCCTCTGAGTCCTCTGTGCCTCTGTGGTTAACCGTTCTGCCCTACGGATTCAGGACTGAAGGGACTTCACCTCCCGGCCGGCACCTGCACCTGCACGCCCGCGCCGGAGCCGTACATGATCGTCAGCGGCCCCTGGTGGCTGCGGATGCCCTCGGAGCGCGCGCGCTCGATCTCCAGTTGCAGTTCGAGCTTCTTGATTTCGAGCAGGGCCGGGTTGGCGAAGGTGGCCGCCTCGATCTGCTTGGTCTGCGCGGCGATCTTGGCCGCTTCGAGCCGCGCCTCCTCGGCCTGCTTCTGCTTCTCGTTGGCGACGACGCCGGAGGCCGCGGCCTCGATGCGGTCGTCGAGGAAGTCGGGGTTGCCGATCTGCACCGACTCGGTGGTGAGCTGGAGCTGGTTGGCGAGCTGCGGCTTGAGCGCTTCGAGGATGCGCTTCTGGATGTTCTCCTGGTTGGCGTAAATCTCGTAGGCGCCGTACTCGGAGAAGGCGTTGCGCGCCTCGGTCTGGATGAGCCCGTGGAGGATTTCGTTCCGGCGCGTGTGGCGCTGCCCCTCGTCGAAGCCGTACTTGCGCACGTAGTCCTCGACGTGCAGCGGGTCTGTGTAGGCCGTGACGGAAATCTCGACCTGGAGCGCCGCGTTGTCCTTGCTCGTGACGCGCACGGGCGCCGCCTCCGTGAACGACTTGATGTTGACCTCGTAGGACTTGCGCCCCGGCGCGAGCGTCGTGAACCAGCCGTCGTCCGGGCGGTAGACGCGCTCGATGCGCCCGAAGTTGGTGACGACCTTGACCGTCCCCTCCTGCGTGTAGTTGATGTTGGCGAACGTCACGGCCGCGCCGACGACCAGCACCAGGGCGATGACGCCCAACAGAACCAACGTGAATTTACTATTCATCGATTCTCCTTTAGAGATTTCTGACACCGCGTCCGACTTTATCCTCCTCCTCCGCCTTTTCATTCACACGTTAATACGAAAAATCCGCCCGCGAGTTTGTCACAACCGAAATTCTCGGCCCCGGACGTGGGTTTAACCCGCGGCGGGCGTCTTGATATTTAAGTTGTAGAAATAAGACTGAGGGGGAATCGACAGATGCCGAGATTCTTCAAGCCGGGGGGCGCGCGACGCGGCGGCCGTCCCTCGAACACCGCCGGACACGCGCGGCGGGCCTTCGCGCTGCTTGCCGCGGCGGCGCTCCTGAACGCGGCCGGCCCCGCGCGCGCCGGCGAGTCCGCACGCAGGCCCGCGCCCTCCGGCCAGGTCGCGCTGGCGGCCGGGCTCAACGTGGACGGGATGCCCGCCGTCGTGGGCCAGACGGTCTTCCCCGGCAGCAGTTTCGACACGGGCGAGAAGGCGCGCGGGCAAATCGAACTCGGCAACCGCGCGCGGCTCGAACTGTCGGGCGGGACGGCGCTCCGGCTCGACTTCTCTGAAGAGAGCGTCGGCGGCACGCTCGGGGCGGGCGCCGCGCGCGTCTCCGTCCCGCGCAGCGTCGCGGCCTCTCTGGCGACCGCAGACGCGTCGGTCGTGAGCGACTCCGACAATCCGGCCATCTTCACCCTTGAGGTCTCGGCGGAGGGGACGACGCTCTCCGTGCAGGCGGGGCGGGTCGAGATGCGCGCGGGCGGCGCGGCGCGTTCGGCGGGCGCGGGCGAGACTCTGCGCGCGGGGCAAGGCTCGCAGCCCGCGCCGCCGCAGGGGAACAGCCTGAGCGGCCGCAAGCGCGCCGGCCTCTTCGTCGGCATCGCGGCGGCGGTCGCCGCAATCGCCCTCATCATCGCGGGGCGGGATGACGAAGAGATGATTATCACCTGCTCGATCATCCAGATCAGCCCCGGCGGCCCCATCCCCCCGGGGTGCCCGGGCTTCGTGCCTTAAAGCGGTTTTCATCCGAGTGGATATGAAGTGAGCTTTTAACACGGAGACACAGAGACACGGCTCGAAGAGAATAGCTCAACAAGCCGTGTCTCCGTGTCTCCGTGTCTCCGTGTTAAATCGTGCCCGTTTACACTCAACTGCCAACTGCAATAAGACTCACGCGCGGCGGACACACGAAGAGGCGGGGACGGTCATGCTCTTAAGAGCCCGCCCCCGCCTCTCCTCCTGTCGTCTGGTCAGTTTAGTAGCGGCTACGCCAGGCGCCCGACTGCATGAAGCGCGACCGCCGCCAGTTCCGGTCGTTGCTCCAGTCGGAGCGGCGGTCGAAGCGGCGCTGGCGGCGGAGCGTGCGGCGCTCGCGCCTGCGGTCGCGGCGCACGAGGCGGCGCCAGGTCGAGTCGTCGTCGCGCCGGTGGTGGCCGACCCGCCTCCCGCGCGTCCAGCCGAGGTGACGGCCGCGGTTGTGGCCGCGCCCCCAGTCGCGCCCCCTCTTCTGGGCCGAAGCGTCCAGGGCCATCCCCACAAAGAGCACGCAGAGGACGACGAGCGTACTTATCGCCCTCGTCAGTGTACGAAATTCAACCCTCATCCTTGCATCTCCTCTTAACTTAACCTGTTCTGACGGGAGAGCTTTGCCTTTTACCGAATCGAGGCCCGCCGGGCCTTGCAAGCACCTTTGGCAAACGTGGTGCCACCCGCGGCGGCGTCGAGTCTTTCATCCTTTCGCCGGCTCGGGCAGTCGCGCCAGCGCCTCTTCGGGTGCGCGGACGGAGAGGAAAAAGAGAAGCACAAAGCTGGGCCACAACTGTATCAGCAGCCGGTCGAGCGAGAACGTCAGTTGCCATTCGAGGTCGCGCGGGGTCGTGACGTAGATGAAGAAGTAACCCGCCAGGGTTAAACCCAACGCGGCGGCCAGAGTTAGAAGGGTCACCCTCCCGGCCCGCTCCGTCTTCACACCCAGAAGCCACGCGTAGACGGCCAGCAGGTACGTCGGGTGCGCGTACCACCTGCGGAAGCCTGTGAAGTGGTTGACGAGGGCCTTCAGAATCAGGACGTAACGGGAGAAGTCCGACAGGCGTTCGACGGTCGCGCGCACCCCCTGCCCCGCCACCAGGTCGTTGGCCGGCGCGATGGCCGCTTTGAAATACAGGACGACCAACAGCACCGGCACGGCGCCGGCCGAGAAGTAGACCAACTGCCTCGGGTAAGTCTTCAAACAACGTGAGGCGGCGAGCGCGACGAGGCGTCCGGCCACTACCGACAGAAGGATGAGCAGGCCCTCATTCTTCGTCCACGCGGCGAAGCCCGTCATCAACCCCGCCAGAACCAGCAGGCCGTGGCCGCCGGGCGCCCTGTCGTGTAAGGAGAATAGGACGAGCGCCGCGAGCAGGAAGAACCCCAGCGGCGTGTCGGCGTACTGGAAGGTCGCCGTCCTGAAGAAGAAGAAAGGTTCGAGGAGAACCAGCCCGGCGAGGCAGCCCTGCGTGCGCGTGCTCAGGAGCGAGACCGAGAAGACGACGAGCCCGAGAGTAGCGAGCATGAAGAGGAGGCCCAGCAGGGCCGGGGCGAGTTGGGTCTCGCCCCCGTAGGCCCACAGACGCGCCACGCTCAGGGGCAGGAGCAGAGGGTAGTCCGCGTGAGTCCAGTTCAGGTTGTGAGTCAACGCGTCGGCCCAACCGCCCCCGCCCCTGTAGATGAACCGCGCGATCAGATTCCAGATGCCGCTCGCGTCGCCCGCCCCGTGCGGCTCGCGCGCGGCGATTGCCACCGCCGCGGCGACGATGCAGGCGGACGAGATGAGCAAGGCCCCCGCGCTCAGACGTGTGAGCAGTGGGCTTGCGCCCGGCACAACCCTCTGGACGCGCTCCGGCGGGGCGCCGGTCTTCCTGCCCAGGTAGACGAGGGCCGCCACGCAGCACAAGGCCAGCGACGCCTCGGCGGCGGCGTAGGCGCCCGAGAGCGGGCCGCCCGCCCGCAGCCACAGGAAGAGAAGGACGGACGACGTTCCGACACCCAGACCCATGCCGAGAACTATTTTTAACAGCAGCGGCGGGCGCAAGAGGCTCTGCGTCGGCCACAGTATTTGAACGAGCAGGGTGGCTGGAAGGAGCAGGACGAGCATTGATAACGCGAGGCCGATGACCATCTTACTTTTTCTTAAAAAGTACCACCCCTTCGCCGAACTCTTCGACGGCGAGCAGGTCGCCGCCGGCCGCGGCCGCGGGGATTACGCCCGGGTCGTCGAAGACCCCCACCACGAGTTCGTGCGCCGTCGTTCTTTCGAGAATCAAAGGCGCGAGCGAATACTGCGTCGTGGCGAACCTGCGCCACGACCGGGGCGTCTCCGCGCCGTCGAAGTCGTCCGACACGTAGCCGACGACGCCGCGAGCGGGTAACCGCTTCCTGAGTTCCGCGAGCCGCATTTCGTGGAGAGTTATGTTGTCCGGCGGGGCCTTCGACAGCACGTGGGTTCTGCGGCAAATCTCGACCGAGTAGATGACGGCCGAGACACACAGGAGCAGGACTCCGGCTTTTACCCTCATCGCGCCCCGGCTTCTCATGCTTAAACTTATAGCAACCTCCGGGCTCCTCGGCCAGCCGTGAGGGCCGGGCGGGATAAGGGCGGTTAACCACGGAGGCACAGAGGGCACGGAGGCTGCACAGAGGCTTGAACTCTCTGTGCCCCCTCTGCGTCCTCTGTGCCTCCGTGGTTAACTCAACACACGCCGCCCGCGTAACCGCTTCAGCCCGCGCCCGCCAGACCTTTTTGCGCCCTTCCCTCCCCGCCGCCACGCTTGCCAGACGGCCTCCGGGTCGCTTAAATTAACCTCTCGACTTTTGCAGTTCCATCCCGCACAGCTATTGTCAAATCCGACGCGTCGCGGGGCTCCAACTCCGCCACGACCCCGCGCGCGCCGACCTGTCGAAAGGATGTCCGACCTGAAGCCATGAAAGCCTATCCGACCAACCAGATTCGCAACCTCGCTTGTATCGGCCACGGCCACGCGGGCAAGACGCAGCTCGTCAGCTCGCTCCTCCACCTCGCCGGCGCCACGCCGCGCTGGGGCAAGGTGGACGAGGGCACGACCACGACCGACTACGACGAGGACTCCATCGCGCGCAAGATCACGCTCAACAGCCAGCTCGCGCACTGCGAGTGGCGCGAGCACAAGGTCAACCTCATCGACACGCCCGGCTTCTCCGCCTTCGTCCCGCACGCGCGGCCCGCGCTCCGCGTCGCCGACTGCGCGCTCGTCGTGGTGGACGCCGTCTCGGGCGTCGAGGTCGGCACCGAGAAGACCTGGGGCTACGCCAACGAGTTCATCACGCCGCGCATGATGGTCATCACCAAGCTCGACAAGGAGCGGGCGGACTTCGGCGCCGCTTTGGACTCCGCGCGCCACACCTTCAGCCGCGCCATCGTCCCCTTCACGCTCCCCATCGGGCAGGAGGCGAACTTCAAGGGCGTCGTCGATGTCGTCCACCAGAAGGCTTACGAGTTCGACGCCGCGGGTAAGGCCAGGGAGATTCCCATCCCCGAGCAGGGGCGCGACGTGTACGAGCGCGAGCGCGAACGTTTAATCGAGGTCATCGCGGAGTCCGACGACGCGCTGATGGAGAAGTGGATGGAGAGCGGCACGCTCGAAGAGTCGGACATCATCCCCAACATCAGCCGCGCCATCGCCGGCTCGCGCCTCTGCCCCGTCTTCGCCGTCTCGTCGCTGACGCTGGCGGGGTTGCAGCCGCTCCTCGACGGCATCCTCGACTACGCGCCCGCGCCCGACACGCACGAGAACGAGAAGGGTAAGGCGAGCCTCGACGACGGCGCGGCCGAGGTCACGCGCGGCTACCACGCCGAGGAGCCCTTCTCGGCCTACGTCTTCCGCACCATCGCCGACCCCTTCGCCGGCCGCATCAACGTGATGAAGATCATCTCGGGCAGGGTCAAGGCC
>DASVQJ010000339.1:0-12596 GCA_036389235.1 Pyrinomonadaceae bacterium
GCCATTCAGGATTTCGGAGGAAACATATTCCTCGGGATTCAGGCCGGCAAATAAACTTTAAGGAATCCACCGGATTCTCGCCGCGCCCCGCCCGCCGCCCCATTCGGTATGGGGTTTGCCCCCTCATGTGAACGACCGCTGACGTCGGACCAGGTCTCGATACGAGTTATCGAGTCTCATCCAGAAAATTGCAACCACCGCCCCGCCTCTCCCGGCTCGCGATGTGTCACGGGTCAGGCTTTAGTTTAACGATAAGGAGTCCACCACCCATGCAAAAAGTTTTCTACGCGGCGCTCTGCCTGTGCGCGGCGTCGGCTTTCGCCCAGACGACCGCCGGCCGACTGGTCGGCACCGTCTCAGGCCCCGCGGACAAGTTCTCTTGACACCTTCTCGCACACTGCCGGGTCGCACGTGCAGCCCCGAGCGTCCCGGCACTTTTAAGGCCCGGCCCGGGTCAGAGCGGTCTCATGACCGAATCGCCGAAAACGCGTCTCCCGTTGGCCGCGCCGGAACAAGACCTACCGGACACGAAAGGAGCAACTATGAACGCTCGACGCAAAGGGTTTTCGATATTCCTTAGCGCGTTGGCATTTCTCCTGGTCTTGAGCCACGCCGCCTTCGGGCAGCACATCCGCGGCTCGATTGAGGGAACTGTCAAAGACCCCAACGGCGCGGCCGTGCAGGGGGCGACGGTGACTCTCAGGAACGAGGCCACCGGCGTGGAAATCAACACCCAGTCGAATGAGCAGGGGCTTTTCAGCTTCCAGAACCTCGACCCCGCGACCTACACCGTCTCGGTCGAAGGGCCGGGCTTCCGCAAGCTCGTGACGACCAACGTGAGGGTCGCCGTCGGGCAGGCGACGCCCGTCATCGCCGAACTCCAGGTCGGCGAGGCGCGCGAGGTGGTCGAGGTGGTCTCCAATTCAGCGGACGCCACCGTAGACACCACGCGCGCGACCGTGGACGGCGTGGTTACCCCGCAGCAGGTCGAGAACCTCCCGCTCAACGGGCGCAACTTCCTCGACCTGGCCCAGCAGGAGCCGGGCGTGCAGGTGCGCGACGGCGGCGACTTTGACCCGACGAAGAACCAGATGGTCGGCGTCTCGGTCGGCGGGCGTAGCGGGCGCTCGACGCGCATCCAGGTGGACGGCGTGGACATCACCGACGAGACGGTGGGCACGACGACCATGAACATCTCCAACGAGTCAATCCAGGAGTTCCAGATCAGCCGCTCGACGCTCGACCCGAGCACGGACGTCACCTCCAGCGGCGCGATCAACATCGTCTCGCGCAGCGGCGGCAACGAGTACCACGGCGCGGCCTTCGGGTTCTTCCGCGACGAGCGCTTCTCCTCCGACCTGCGCCTGGACAAGACCGTCCCGACGACGAAGAAGCCGCCCTTCGACCGGCAGATCCTGGGCGGCCGCGTCGGCGGCTTCGTCATCAAGGACAGGCTCTTCTGGCACGGCGAGTTCGAGAACAACAACCAGGACGGCCAGCAGTTCACCAACGTCCCCGAGTTCCCCAGCTTCACCGGGGCCTTCGGCGTGCCGCTCGACGAGAGGCTCGCGGGCGGGCGCCTCGACCTCAAGGTGACGGACGCGCTCAGCTCCTTCTACCGCTTCAACCACAACTACAACTTCGGCGTGACGGGCTTCGGAGCCCGCGACCTGTCCGCCTTCGGCAACCTCAACAACACCAACTCGCACGTGCTCGGGGCCGACTACACCACGGGCCGCTGGACTCACTCCGGACGCTTCAGCTACCTCAACTTCAACAACTTCATCGTGGCCGCCAACGAGGCCGCCGGCACGCCCGTGACGCTCGCCCCGAGCGGCCCGCCCGTGCTCCTGCGCATCCTCAACACGCTCCAGGACGTGGGCCCGGACGCGCTGGCCCCGCAGACCACCTTCCAGGACAACAAGCAGATCAAGTACGACGGCAGCTTCACCACCGGCGCGCACACGTTCCGCTTCGGCCAGTCCTACAACCACATCGAGGAGGCGGGCTTCGCCAGCTTCTTCGGCAACGCCCCGCGCGTCCGCGCCAGCTACACGGCGGCGACCCGCGCGTTCGCCAACGCCAACGGCGGTGAGGGCGACCCGCTCAACTACCAGCTCAACCAGATCAGGCTGGGCAACGGGCTGGGCTACGCCAGCGAGAAGCCGGCGCTCGGCTTCCCCTTCGGCGGCTTCATCAACCACCGCTTCGGCACCTACCTCCAGGACACCTGGAGGTGGCGGCCGAACGTGACGGTGAGCCTGGGCCTGCGCTACGACTACGACAGCGGCATCGCGAACAGCGACCTGCCGCGCTCGCCCTCGCTCGCCCTGTTCAGCCCGGACCTCGCCGGCACGCCTAAGAACGACGTCAACAACTTCGGCCCGCAGGCCGGCATCGCCTGGGATGTCAGGGGTGACGGCAAGAACGTGATCCGCGCCGGCGCCGGCATCTACTACGAGTCCAACATCTTCAACAACCTCTTCTTCGACCGCGCGCTCAACCTGCCGCCGGGCCTGGGCAACGACACGCCCCTCCTGACTTCGGGCGCCCCGCGCGTGTTCCACCCCTCGACGGGCGATTGCCTGTTCAACGCGGCCAACTTCAGGGCTACCGTGGGCCAGTGCGACGTGCCGGGCGGCGTGAACCTGTTCAGCCAGACGCTGAGGGCCGCCATCCCGGCCGTCCAGACCATCCAATCGACGCTCCAGGGCATCTCGGCCGGTCTGGCGGCCAACTTCCCGGCTCCGGGCGTGTCCCCCCTGTTCGAACAGAATCTGGACACGAGCGGCGCCCTCCTCTCCAACAACTACACGCGGCCCTACAGCTTCATGTTCAACATCGGCTTCCAGCGGGAGCTGAAGTCGGGCCTCGTTCTGACTCTGGACTACGTGCACAACCGCGGCGTCCACTTCAACCAGGTCGTTGATCGCAACCGGATCGGCGCGGCCGACACGCTGGACGTGAACATCGCCCGCGACGCCATCGCCGCGACCAACGAGGACTTCGGCTGCGCCGCGGCCTTCACGGCGGCGGCGATCAACTGCGCCATCGCCGAGGGAGCGACCATCTCGGACTACGCCAGCTTCGGCCTCGGCGCCGGCAGCGCGCTCGACGGCTTCGCCTTCCGGGGCAACAATCCCAACTTCCGCACGATGGGGGTCATCGAGCCGATCGGCCTCTCGCGCTACCAGGGCCTGACGACCAGCCTCCGCGGCCGGCTGCTCAGGGACTGGCGCGGGATCAAGGAGCTGACGGGCACCGTCAGCTACGCGCTCTCGCGCTTCAAGTCCACGGGCGCCGACCAGGAGTTCATCTCGGGCTCCGGCTTCAACGACCGGCCGACGGAGTTCTACGGCCCGGCAGCGCTCGACCGCACGCACCAGCTCTCCTTCGGCCTCTTCACGGAGCTGCCGTGGGGCATCAAGGTAAACCCGGTGACGCGCCTCGCCTCGCCCCTGGCCCAGTCGGCCTTCGTAGACTGCCACGACTGCGGCGCGGCCGAGATCTTCATGAGCGACTTCGACGGCGACGGCGTCAACGAAGACCCGCTGCCGGGGATCACGCCCCGCGGCGCTTACATGCGGCAGATCAGCGGCCCGCAGGAGCTGAACGAATTCATCAACGGCTTCAACGGCCGCGTCGAGGCCGGCGAGCTGACCCCCGCGGGCCAGGCCCTCGTCGCCGCCGGCCTCTTCACCGCGGAGCAGCTCCGCGCTCTGGGCGCGTCCTACAGCAACGGCGTCGCCGTCCCGCTCGCGCCGCCCGACGCGGTCGGCATCGACTGGTTCTTCAACACCGACGTGCGCATCGCGAAGGTGTTCACCATCCGCGAGAGGGTGAAGATTCAGCCGCTGGTCGAAATCTTCAACCTCTTCAACATCGGCAACTTCGACCCGCCGGGCAACCGCCAGTCGAACCTCCTCTCGGGCCTGTCCGGTTCGATTAACGGGACGACTAAGGCGAACCGCAGCAATCGCTACGGCCTGGGTTCGGGCTCGTTCGCCCCTGGCATCCCGCGGGCCGTCCAGTTCGGCATCCGGGTCGATTTCTAATCGACCGCGAAGAGATTGCGGACGGCCTTCCGCGCCGCCCCGGTGGGCTGGGGCCTTTGAAAGGCCCCAGCCCACGACTGTTTCCTCAGACCGCGGCCCGTTAACCACGGCTCCGCCACGGGTCAACTGACATGAAGCGAATGACGAGTCTCCTCCTACCCATTCACTTCCTGTCAATCGCGCACCACATGACCGCGGCTCAGTCAATCGGCCCTCACACGATCAAGGGCGCGGTCTACGTCGGGGGCGAGAGGCCCTTGCATACTGTGAGGTCCGCCTGCGGCATGCGCCCGAACGCCGCTCGGAATGGGTTAAACTTCAAATATAAAAGGTCCGGTCGGTGCCTTATACTTGATTGAGATGCGAAGAATTTCTACTTTTCAATGGCTTTTGATCCTGACGACGAGCGCTTTGTTCGTCTTTCTCGCGAACGCAATTTCTCTCTACGTCGGGATAAATGAGCCGGAATATGTGTCGGAAAATATCACCGAACTTGTTCCGTTCTGGGCGTTCTGGGTAACTCACGCCCCACTGGTTTTCATACTGTCGCGCCGTTTTTCTTTTGACCGCACGCGGCTGATTAAGAGTCTGCTGGTCTACTTATCGGTGGGGACGGCCTGGGCGATGCTCATGCAGGGATTACCTCTAATCCTTCTACTCATTTTGAGAGATTTGACCAGCTATGACTTCCGGCAACTGTACCGGACGGACTATGATTGGGTATCAATCCTCGTTAACAACGTAACAGCTTACTGGGTAATTCTTTCGAGTAGTTTGATTTTCGTGTACTACGATCAGTACCGGAACGAGATGTTAAAAGCCTCGAAGCTCGACGCCCAGCTATCGAACGCCCGACTTCAGGCGCTGAAGATGCAGCTGCACCCGCACTTTCTATTCAACACGCTGCACTCGATCACGGCGCTGATCCTGAAGAATGAAAACCGGGACGCGGTCAAGATGGTTAACCGCCTCAGCGAACTTCTGCGGTTGACGCTGGATAACATAGAGACGCAAGTCGTGGCGCTCGAAGACGAGGTCGAATTCACGCGGCGCTATCTGGAAATCGAGCGCATCCGCTTCCACGACCGGCTCGCCGTCGAGTGGGACATAGACCCGCAAGCGCTCAAAGCCCAGGCGCCGAATTTAATCTTGCAGCCGCTCGTCGAAAACGCCATGCGCCACGCCGTGGACGCTAACGCCGGAACCAGCCGGATACAGATCGCGGCACACCTGCGAAACGATCAAGTTGTGATGGAAGTCCGCGATGACGGGAAAGACTGGGAGAAAATTTCCGGGCAGAACGGCGCCGCCGGGCTGGGATTAAAAAACACCCGGGAGCGCCTCTCGGAGCTCTACGGCGAGGGTTACAGTTTCAGCCTGAGCAGGCGGGAGAACGAATGGACGGTGGCGCAGATTGTTATCCCGTTTCTTCCCGCCATAGAACAGTCAGGGGGAGGACGGAATTGAATCGAAAAATCCGCGCGTTGGTCGTCGACGACGAATCACTCGCCCGCGAGGCGCTGCTGGTGTTGCTCGACGATGACCCCGAAATCGAAGTGGTCGCCGAGTGCCGCAACGGAAGGGAGGCGGTGACGGCAATCCGCGAGCAGTCACCGGACGTTGTTTTTCTTGACATCCAAATGCCGGAAATGGACGGGTTTCAGGTGGTCGAAGAGGTCGGGGCAAGGCGGATGCCCGTCACGATTTTCGTCACCGCGCATGATAAGCACGCCCTCCGCGCGTTCGAGGCGCACGCGCTCGACTATCTGCTCAAGCCCTTCGATCACGACCGCTTCGACACCGCTTTGCAGAGGGCCAAGACCTTTGTCCGGCAGCAGAAGCTCGGCGAGATCAGCGAGAGCCTGTTCGCCGTGCTGCAGGACTTGAAATCAAAAACCGGGGAATCGCCTTCGGACGCGGATAACAGAAAACCGGAGAGGGCGCATCATCAAGGACCGATCAATCGGGTGAGCATTAAATCAGGCGGGCGCATCTATTTTCTGAAGACCGAAGAGATTGATTGGGTGGAAGGCGCGGGCGATTATTTAACTCTCCACAGCGGCAGCCGGACCCACCTGATTCGAGAAACGATGGGAAACTTCCACGCCAAGTTGGACCCACAAAAATTTCTCAGGATTCACCGCTCGACGATAGTCAATATCGAGCGCATCAAAGACATCCGGCCCCTTTATAAAGGCGACTACGTCATCACTTTGACCAGCGGCGTAAGCCTGAAAGCAAGCCGCGGTTACCGCCACGAGCTCCGCCCACTACTGGACGAAGCCCGATAGCTCCACGAACGCGCTCGCCCCGTCTGCCTCGTCCCGCCGTCAACCCACCGCTTTTCTCCCCCGCTTCGTCGCAAACCCGTTCCCGGCCTTTTGAGTGAAACGTATCAACGTGTCATCAGCTTTCGGCTAATGAAAATCCTGGCTGGGGAAAAGGGAAAGATGCTCAAAAGATGCCTGGTTGTCACAGCCCTGATTATGTTTATGGTCGGTTTCACCGCCGCCGACATTTCGGGCAGCAGAATGTGACCGCAAAAACTCAGCCCGCTGATGACGAACCGGCAAAGAAAGTGGATGCGTTTCTGTCTCAGTGGGACAAGAACGATATGCCGGGATGTGCGGTCGGCGTGGTTAAAGACGGCAGGCTTGTTTACAAACGCGGCTTCGGAATGGCGAATCTCGATTACGACGTCCCGAACACGCCCTCGACCCTGTTTAATCTCGCGTCCATGTCGAAACAATTTACGGCAATGAGCATCGCTCTTTTGGCGCAGCAGGGGAAGTTATCGCTCGACGACGACATCCGCAAGTACGTCCCCGAGTTGCCCGAATACGACGACGCGATCACGATCCGGCATCTGATCCATCACACCAGCGGCATCCGCGACTACCAATCTTTGCTCTTTTTCAGCGGGCTCGGCGTCAATAACGCCTACTCCCCCAAGGCCATCTTAAACATGCTGGCGCGGCAGAAGAACCTCAGTTACAAGCCGGGCTCGAAATTCCAATACAACAATTCCGGCTACTTCCTGTTGGGGGTCATCGTCGAGCGGGTGAGCGGGAAGAGTCTCCGCGCTTTCGCCGAGGAGAACATTTTCAAGCCCCTGGGCATGCAACATACTCTGTTCTACGATAACCGCTTCGAGGTAATCAAAAACCGCGCGAGCGGCTACCGGGTCGGCCCGGATAAGAGCATCCGCGCCCGCTCTTCACTCGACAGCCTCGTCGGCGACGGCGGGGTTTTATCCTCGGTCGAAGACCTGTATCTGTGGGATCAGAATTTTTACGAGCCGAAGGTCGGAAACAAAGAGTTGATCTCGATGCTGACTACGCCGGGGACTTTGAACGGCGGGGAGAGACTAGATTACGCCTTCGGGCTGGGGCGTGGCGAGTACAGGGGGCTGCCCGTCATTCAGCACGACGGCAACATCGGCTCTGGCTACCGGGTCCAGATGTCCCGTTTCCCCGTGCAGAAATTCACGGCCATCGTGCTGTGCAACAACACGGCGATGAACCAGTACGTCATCACGCAGAAGCTCGCGGACATCTACCTGGAGGGGCAATTCCCGGCTGCCCCACCAGTCCCCAAAAGGGCCGTAGAAGATTTGCCGCCCGCGACCGCCCTGTCTGAAAAGGAAGCGCTTCGCTACGCGGGCATTTACGCGCACCCGGAGAGCGGGAGGGTCTTCAGGCTGAGCGTCAAGGACGGGAAACTGATCAACAGCGGGCTCCTGAAGAGTGAAACGCCCGTGCTGCCGGTTTCTGAGACCCGCCTCCTGCTGGTCGCCGGCGCGGGGGTCACCGAACTGAACCCCGTCTTCAGCGACTCCGGCTCGATCTCTGAAATAAGAATACTGACCAAGAGCGGGAAGCCGGACGTTTTCGTTCCCGTCAAACCGCCTCTCGACTCGCCGCAGCAACTGCCCGACTACGCGGGGACTTACTACAGCGACGAGCTGAACGCGGATTACAACATCTCGCTGCAAGGCAGCAGCCTCGCCCTTCAGGTCGGCGACTCACTCGAAACCCGGCTCGTCCCTTTATACGCCGATTTCTTCACCATCCCGGGCGGCGAGATCAATCTCTCCTTCACACGCGACGCGCGAGGAAAAATCACAGGGTTCGTGTTCAGCTCGGCGGGCGAGGAGCGACAGGTTAAGGGAATCACTTTTAAGCGACGCGAGTAGGATGGTTGGGCGAAGCATAGGCCCCTTCCAAGCGCGCGTGACAGCGCCGGTAGACTCGTCGGCTCGGCCGCCCCCCCTGCCCCCGAGGTGACATGGAGCTACAGATTCGGAGCCTCTCGAAGACCTACCCGAACGGCGTCCAAGCCCTGAGGGACGTCACCCTCACCATCCCCCAGGGCATGTACGGCCTGCTCGGCCCGAACGGCGCCGGCAAGTCCACCCTGATGCGAACCATCGCCACGCTACAGGAGCCCGACGCGGGCTCGGTACGCCTCGGCGACATCGACGTGCTGGCGGAGCGGGGGCGTGTGCGGGAGACGCTCGGCTACCTGCCGCAGGAGTTCGGCGTCTACCCGAAGGTGAGCGCCGAGGAGCTGCTCGAACACTTCGCGGTGCTCAAGGGGATCACCGTGCGGCGGGAGCGCCGCGAGGTCGTCGAGGCGCTCCTGCGCCAGGTGAACCTCTACGACGTGCGCAGGAAGAAGCTCGGCGGCTACTCGGGCGGGATGCGCCAGCGGTTCGGCGTCGCCGTCGCGCTGCTCGGCGACCCGAAGCTCATCATCGTCGACGAGCCGACGGCCGGGCTCGACCCGGCCGAGCGCGTGCGCTTCCTGAACCTGCTGAGCGAGATCGGTCAGAGCGCCGTCGTCATCCTCTCGACGCACATCGTCGAGGACGTCTCGGAGCTGTGCAGCCGGATGGCGGTCATCGACCGCGGCGAGATACTGCTTGAGGCCGAGCCGCTCGCGGCGGTCGCGGCACTCGGCGGGCGCATCTGGCGGCGGGTGGCCGAGCGGGCCGAGCTGCCCGAGCTGGAGCGTGCGCACGCGGTCATCTCGACGAAGCTGCTCGCGGGGCGGACGGTCGTGCGCGCCTACGCCGGCGGGCGGCCCGGCGACGGGTTCGAGCCGGTGGAGCCGGACCTCGAAGACGTCTACTTCTGTACGCTGGCGGGGCTGACGGGGCCGGGCCGGGAGGCGGCGGTCTCGGAGGTCGCGCGATGAAGCTCCGGGAGACCTTCCGCTTCGAGGTCGCCTACCAGTCGCGCGGCGTCTCGACGTGGTTCTACTTCGCACTCCTCCTGGTGGTCTCGTTCTTCATGGCGCGCGAGGTCTTCCTCAACGAGGCGCGGGAGGGCGGCTACTTCCTCAACGCGCCGTTCGCCGTGGCGCAAGTCACCCTCGTCGCGTGCATCCTCACCCTGTTGCCGCTGTCGGCGCTCGCGGGCGGCGCGGCGGCGCGGGACGTGGAGACGCGGATGCATCCGCTCGTCTACACCGCGCCGGTCGGCAAGGCCGCCTACCTCGGCGGGCGGTTCCTCGCCGCCTTCGCACTCGGCGCGCTGATGGTAGCCGCCATCCCAATCGGCATCCTGGCCGCCGCGCTCCTGCCGGGCGGGCATGCCGACCTCATGGGGCCACTCCGGCCGGCCGCCTACGCAAGCGCCTACTTCCTGCTCGCGCTGCCGAACGCCTTCGTCGCCACGGCGCTCATGTTCTCGGCGGCGTTGCTCGGCCGGCGGGGCGTCGTAAGCTACCTCGGGGGCGCGTTCGTCTTCTTCGCGGCGGTCGTCAGTTGGCAACTCGTAGCCGGGGTGTTGGGATACTGGGGCCTCGCGAAGCTGACGGACCCGCTGGGGCTGACCGCGTTCTACGAGCTGTCGAAGGTCTGGACGCCGGGCGAGAAGAACGCGCTCGTCGTCGGGCCGCAGATGTCTGTGCTCTCGAACCGCCTCGCGTGGCTCGGCGTCGCGCTGGGCGTGCTCGCACTCACCTACCTCCGCTTTAGGTTCGCGCACGTCGAGGTCGGCGGCCGCCGTTTCGGCCGCAGTCGAGACGGCGAACGCGAGGCCGCGCCCGCGCGGAGCGTCACGGCCGCCGTCCCACGCGTCCGACGGACGTTCGGGGCGACGACCCGCGCGCGCCAGACGCTCGCCGTCGCGCGTGAGTCATTCTTGTTAATCGTGAGGGGCTGGGGCGGGTTCGCGCTCGTCGGCTTGGCCGTGCTCGTGAACCTGGTCGGCCCTCTGTACTTCCAGGACGAGGGCTTTCCGCAGCTCCCCACCACCGGGCAGTTCGTCAACGTCCTGGAATACGCCGCCGATAACGGCGTGTGGCTGGTCATCCCGCTGCTTATCGTCTACTACGCGGGCGAGCTGGTCTGGCGCGAGCGCGAGGCCCGCCTGAACGAGATCGCGGGCGCGGCGCCCGTGCCGGTGTGGGTCTCCTTCGCGGGCAAGTTCGCGGGACTCGCCCTCGCGCTCGCCGCGGCGCAGGCGCTGATGATGGCGGCCGCGATGCTCGTGCAGGCGCGCATGGGCTACTACGAGTTCGAACTGGGGCTGTACGCGCGCATCCTCTTCGGGATTCGGCTCACCGACTATCTCCTGTTCGCACTGCTCGCCCTCGTCGTGCAGGTCTTGGTCAACCAGAAGTACGTCGGCCACCTGATCGCGGTCATCGCCTACCTGCTCGTGGCCTTCGGCCCGATGCTCGGGGTCGAGCCCGGCCTGCTCGTCTACGGGTCGGACCCGGGGTGGTCGTACTCGGACATGCGCGGCCTCCAGCCGTTCGTCGGGCCGTGGCTCCTGTTCAAGCTCTATTGGGCGGCGTGGGCGCTGCTGCTCGCCGTCGCGGGCGTGCTCCTCTGGCCGCGCGGCACGGAGCGGGGCCTCGGGGCGCGGCTCCGCCTGGCGCGCCGCCGCCTCACGCGCCGGACGGCCGCGCCCGCGCTCGCGGCCGCCTCACTCGTCCTGACCTTCGGCGGCTTCATCTACTACAACACGAGCGTGCTGTACGCGAGCCACGCCCCGCCGAGCGGGGAGGAGTGGAGGGCCGAGTACGAGCGGCGCTACGGGCAGTACGCGGGCGTCCCGCAGCCGCGGCCGACCGCCGTGAACCTTCGCGTCGAGATTTATCCTCAGCGACGAACGGTGGAGATTCGCGGGACTTATCACCTCTTGAACAATACCGAGGCGACCATCGACGCGATTCACTTGGCGACCGCTTTGGGGGTCGAGACCCGCGCGGTGGGCTTCGACCGGCCGGCGCGGGCCGAGCTGTTGGACGACAAGCTCGGCCACCGCATCTACGCCCTGGAGACGCCGCTGCGACCCGGCGACTCGTTGAGGTTCGAGTTCGAGGTGCGCTACGACCCGCGCGGCTTCCCCACGAGCGACATAGACGCGTCCGTGGTCCCGAACGGCACGTTCTTCGGGGCCGAGTGGCTCCCCGGCGTCGGCTATGAGAGGGGCCGCGAGGTTAGGGGCGCCGGGGAGCGCCGGGCGCTCGGACTGCCCCCGCGCCCGGAGGTTCGCCCTCAAGACGACCCCGTGGCGCTCACGGATGTCGCACGGCTGGAGCCGATCATGTTCGAGGCCGTCGTCGGCACGGACGAGGGGCAGACCGCCGTGGCGCCGGGCGCGCTGCGCCGGGCGTGGTCGCAGGACGGGCGCCGCTACTTCCACTACGCCACCGACGCGCCCATCCTGAACAACTACGCCTTCTTCTCCGCCGCCTACGCCGTGCGCGAGGGGCGCTGGAACGACGTCGAGATTCAAATCTTCCACCACCCCGGGCACGCCCGGAACGTTGACCGCATGCTCCGCAGCGTCCAGGCGTCGCTGGACTTGCTCACCGAGCGGCTCGGCCCCTACCCGCACCGCCAGATTCGGTTCGTGGAGCACCCCGGCGGCGGGCGCACGCTCTACGCCCACCCGATCAACATCCGTTACATGGAGGGGTTCTCCTTCATCAACCCGGAAGCCGAACCGCGCGGCATCGACCTGCCGTCGGCGGTGGTCGCGCACGAGGTGGCGCACCAGTGGTGGGGCAACCGGCTCGTGCCGGCCCCGGTCGAGGGCGGGGCGCTGCTCGTCGAGGGTCTGGCCTGGTACTCGGCGCTGGAGGTCGTCGAGGCTCACCACGGCCGCGAGCAACTCGAACGGCTCCTCGGCGCGATGCGGGCGTCTTACCTCGGCCCGCGCCCGCGCGCCGGCCTCCCGCTGCTGCGGGCAAACGACAGATTCCTGTACTACCGCAAGGGCGTGCTCGCGCTGTACGCGGTGCGCGAGTACGTCGGCGCCGAGCGGGTGGAGGCCGCGCTGCGACGCCTGTTCGAGAGGCACGGCGCGAGGAAGCCCCCGCTGCCGACCACGCTCGACCTCTACAGGGAGCTTCAAACGGTCACGCCCGACGAGCTTCGGTATCTGCTCGCCGACCTGTTCGAGGCGAACACCTACTGGGAGCTCGCGGCGGAGCGGGCCGAGGCGGAGCGGACGGGGACGGGCGAGTGGCGGGTGACGCTCGACGTGCGTGCGAGCAAGGTGGTGGTCGACGAGGCGGGCG
>DASVQJ010000340.1:0-3537 GCA_036389235.1 Pyrinomonadaceae bacterium
CTTGAACTTCGTCAGCGTGTAGATGTCGGCCGTCACCTCGCGCGAGATGGTGCCGTCCACGTTGTGGTCGGCGCGCACGATGATGCGCTCCGAGTCCACGTAGTCCACGATGCCGTCGCGGCGCGCGGCCACGACCGCGCCCGAGTCCCGCGCCGTCACCTGCTCCATGCCCGTCCCGATGTAGGGCGACTCGGCGCGCAAGAGCGGCACCGACTGGCGCTGCATGTTCGAGCCCATCAGCGCGCGGTTCGCGTCGTCGTTCTCGAGGAACGGGATGAGCGACGCGGCGACCGAGACCAGCTGCTTCGGCGAGACGTCCACGTACTCGATGTCGTCGCGGTGGGCGTTGATGAACTCGCCCGCCTTACGCGAGGCGTTGCGCTCGTTGATGATGGTGCCGTCCTCGCCCAGCTCGATGTTGGCCTGGCCGATGACCCACTTGTCCTCCTCCCACGCCGTCAGGTAGAACGGGTAGGGTTCGGCCTCCGCGCGGCGGCCGTCCGCCGCGACCTTGCGGTTGGCCTTGTCGAACTCCTCCTCGGTGACGTGCTCGCCCGGCTTGAGCTTGGTGTCGCCGCCGTTGATGACGCGCACGTACTCGATGACGCGGCCGTCCTGCACCTTGCGGTACGGCGACTCGATGAAGCCGAACTCGTTGATGCGCGCGAAGCACGACAGCGACGAGATGAGGCCGATGTTCGGCCCTTCCGGCGTCTCGAAGGGGCAGATGCGCCCGTAGTGCGTCGGGTGCACGTCGCGCACCTCGAAGCCCGCGCGCTCGCGGGAGAGTCCGCCCGGCCCGAGCGCCGACAGGCGGCGCTTGTGCGTGATCTCCGAGAGCGGGTTGGTCTGATCCATGAACTGCGAGAGCTGCGACGACCCGAAGAACTCGCGCACCGCGGCCGTGACCGGCTTCGCGTTGATGAGGTCGCGCGGCATCGTCGTCTGCATCTCCTGCTGGATCGACATCTTCTCCTTGATGGCCCGCTCCATGCGGACGAGCCCGATGCGGAACTGGTTCTCAAGGAGTTCGCCCACGGCGCGCACGCGGCGGTTGCCGAGGTGGTCGATGTCGTCGGCGAGGTACTCGACGGGGTTGCGCCGCATCTTGAGCAGGTAGGAGATGACCTGCACGAAGTCGTTGGCCGAAAGCAGAGGGTCTTCGATGCGCTCGCGCTCGGGGCGCCCCATCTTGATGTTGAACTTCAGGCGGCCGACCCTTGAGAGGTCGAACTTGCGCTCGGCGAAGAACATGCCCTCGAACAGGCGGTACGCCGTCTGCACCGTCGGCGGGTCGCCGGGGCGCATCTTGCGGTAAATCTCAAGCAGCGCGTCCACCGGCTTCGTGATGACGTCCTTCTTCAAGGTCTGCGAGAGCACGCCGCCCAGGTCGTCGCGCTCGGGGAAGAAGACGGTGAAGGTCTGGACGCCGGACTCGATGACCTCCTGGAGTTTGGCGGGCGTGACCTCGGTGTTCGCCTCGACGATGACCTCGCCGGTCTCGGTGTTGACCACGTCGGAGAGGGCGTAGGCGCCGTCGAACTGCTGCGAGTCGACCTCGACCTCCGTGACGTGCCCCTTGCGGATGTCGCGCAGGGACGAGGCCGTCACCTTCTTGCCGGCCTTGAGGACGGGCTCGGCGGCGCCCTTCGGCTTGATGTCCTGCTCGGCCTTCATGCCGACGAGGTTCGTCGGCCCCTCGGGGCGCACCTGGACGAAGACGCGGCCCTCGGAGACGCGCACCTCGTCGCCGATGTAGAAGGCGCGCAGGATGTCCTCGTCGGCGAAGCCCGCGTTCTTGACCGCCTCTTCGAGCTGCGAGTCCGAGCCGAAGCCCTTCGGGTTGAACTGCGGGTTGAGCCAGATGCCCAGCGCGCGCAGGAAGATCGAGGCCAGGAACTTGCGCTTGCGGTCGATGCGGACGTAGAGCAGATTCTTCTGGTCGTACTCGAACTCGACCCAGGAGCCGCGGTACGGGATGACCTTCGCCAAATACACCGGCGACTTCTCGAAGAAGACGCCGGGCGAGCGGTGGAGCTGCGAGACGATGACGCGCTCGGTGCCGTTGATGATGAAGGTGCCGTTGTCGGTCATCAGCGGTATCTCGCCGAAGAAGACCTCCTCCTCCTTGATGTCGCGGATGGACTTCGTCTCGGTCTCCGGGTCCTTGTCGAAGACCGTCAGGCGAATCTTGACCTTGAGCGGCACGCTGTAGGTCATCCCGCGCTCCTGGCACTCCTGCTGGTCGTGCTTGTGCTTGAGGCCCACGGGCTCGCCGCAGTTGTCGCAGAGCGTCGGCCGCACGGCGTTGAACGTGCCGCAGTTGTGGCAGAGCGTCTCGCCGGGCGTGAGCGGGTCGACCTTGACGAGCGAGCCGCACGACTTGCAGTTCGCGCGCAGGTAGCGCAGACCTTCGAGCCTCCCGCACTTACACTGCCAGTTGCCGATGTGGTACTCGACGAAGTCCAGTTCGGCCGTCTGGCGGAAGTCGGAGATGGGGAAGACCGAGCGGAAGACGGCCTGCAACCCCGCGGGCTCGCGCTCCTCCGGCAGGAGGTCCATCTGTAGGAAGCGGTTGTAGGAGTCGCGCTGAATCTCGATCAGGTTCGGGATGCGCACCGCCGTCTTGATCTTGGAGAAGTCGTGGCGCTGGGGCGGCTGGCTCACGCGGCGGCCCGAGCCGACGGCGCTCTTCTGGAGCGGGTTCTGAACCGGATTTGCAGACATCAGGAGTTCCTTCGCAGCCGTCGGCTTTCAGCACCCAGCCTTCAGCTAATGAGTATTAAAGAGGACTTATTCGATGCCACCCGGCGTCGGCCTGCTGATAGCCGAAAAGCCGGGCGCTCAAAGCTTCTTTTAGAGACGCCAAAGCGCGGCCGGAGCGCACGAGTCTCCGGCCGCTTCTTTCTCAAAAGCGGTTTCGCTTCGTCAATATTTCAGGGAGTATCGACAGCCCCTCACTACTCCCACACCTTAGCCGCCGGGGCGGCCAATGTCAAGGAAGGGTTCCGGGTGCCGGGTTCCGGGTGCCGGTTAAAACCAAAACCCGGAACCCAACACCTAACACCCGGAGCACTACTTCACTTCGACGGTCGCGCCGGCGTCGGCGAGCTTGGCGCGGATGGCCTCGGCCTCTTCCTTCGAGACGCCCTCCTTGACGGCCTTGGGCGCGGCCTCGACGAGGTCCTTGGCCTCCTTCAGGCCGAGCGCGGTGATCTCGCGGACGACCTTGATGACGTTGATCTTGTTGCCGCCGGCGGCCTGGAGGATCACGTCGAACTCGGTCTTCTCCTCGGCCGCGGGGGCCGCTTCCGCCGCCGCGCCGCCGCCGCCCGCGGGGGCCGCGACCGCCGCCGCCGCCGCCGAGACGCCGAAGGTCTCCTCCAGCTCCTTGACGAGCTGCGAGGCTTCGAGAAGGGTCATGCCCTTCAAAAACTCGATCACATCTTCACGTGTAGCTGCCATGATTACCTCAAATCCTCCTCAAAAGGGTTCTAGTGTTGCTGTCCGGTTTACTGTTCGCAGCAGGAGAACCCA
>DASVQJ010000341.1:0-96161 GCA_036389235.1 Pyrinomonadaceae bacterium
CCGTGCTCCTTTCTACTCATCTCCACACCACCCAATAATTTCAAATTCGAAATTTGAAATCTCAAACTCTCCGTGTCTCCGTGTCGAACTCCCCTTCCGCCACGCGCCCTTCGACTTCGGGCACGGCAGTGTCGGCCGGCAACGCTTCGGCGCCGTCCCTCAGAAGCTTGTACTCGACCGCGTCCACGAGCGCGCGCCAGCTCGCCTCGACGATGTTCGAGGAGACGCCCACGGTGCCCCACTGCGCGGAGCGGTCGCCCGAGGTGATGAGCACGCGCACGAGGCTCGCCGTGCCCGACAGGCTCCCCGGCCGCACGCGCACCTTGTAATCGACCAGCCGCACCTCCGCGAGCGCCGGGTAGGACTTTTCGAGCGCGCGCCTGAGCGCCTGGTCGAGCGCGTGGACGGGGCCAGTCCCGCTCGCCGCCGTGTGCTCGACGCGGCCCCCGACCCTCAGCCGCACGGTCGCCTCGCTCAAAGGCATCTCGGAGCCGCGGTGCTCGTCGATGACGCGGAAGCCGAGCAGCTCGAAGAAAGGTTTGTGCGTGCCGCCCAACCTCTTCACCAGCAGCTCGAAGCTCGCCTCGGCCGCCTCGAACTCGTAGCCGCCGTGTTCGAGCCGCTTCAGCTCTTCGAGCACCCGCGAACCCTCGGGCAGTTCGAGCCCCAGCTCGCGCGCCTTGGCGTGCAGGTTCGAGCGCCCCGCGAGGTCCGAGACGAGGACGCGGCGGCGGTTCCCGACCGACTCGGGCGGGACGTGCTCGTACGTGCGCGGCTCGCGCTCGACGGCCGAGACGTGCACGCCGCCCTTGTGCGCGAAGGCCGAGTCGCCGACGAACGGCGCGGAGGGCGCGAGCGCGAGGTTGGCGATCTCCGACACGAAGCGCGCCGCCTCGCGCAGGCGCGGCAGGCGTGCGCGCCCCACGTTCGTCGCGCGCCCGAGCTTCAGTTCGAGATTGGGTATCACCGAGCAGAGGTTCGCGTTGCCGCAGCGCTCGCCGTAGCCGTTGACCGTCCCCTGCACGTGCGACGCGCCGGCCGCGACCGCCGCCAGGGTGTTCGCCACCGCCAGCTCGCCGTCGTTGTGGCAATGGACGCCGAGCGGAACTTCTAAACCTTCCGCCGCCTCACGCGTCGCGCGCGCGACCGCGCCGGGCAGACTCCCGCCGTTCGTGTCGCAGAGCACGACGCGCGCCGGCCCGCCCGCGGCCGCCGCGCGCAAAGTCGCCAGAGCGTACTCCGGGTCGTCGGCGTACCCGTCGAAGAAGTGCTCGGCGTCGTAGACGACGGAGGGGACGCGCGCCGCGAGATAGCGAACCGTGTCCGCGATGATCTCCAGGTTCTCCTCGCGGCTCAGGCGCAGGGCCTCCGCGACGTGCAGGCCCCACGACTTGCCGAAGACGGTGACGACCGGCGTCCCCGCGCGCAGCAGCGCCTGTATGCTCGGGTCTGTCTCGCACGAAGTCCCGCGCCGCCGCGTCGCGCCGAAGGCCGCGAGCCGCGCGTAGCCCAGGCGGAGGGAGCGTGCGCGCCCGAAGAACTCCACGTCCCGCGGGTTCGACCCCGGCCAGCCGCCCTCGACGAAGTCCACGCCGAGCGCGTCCAGGTGCTCCGCGATCCGGCACTTGTCCCCGACCGAGAAGTTCACCCCCTCGCCCTGCGCCCCGTCGCGCAAAGTCGTGTCGTAGATTTCGACGAGATTACTCATATAAGAGAAGACAGACTAAAAGAGGCTTTCGGGAAGCCCCGGAGGGGCTTCATGTTTATAGCCCCGGTGGATTTAAGTGAGCCCGAGCCCCGTCAGGGGCGGCATGTCACATGTCGCTCCTACGGAGCTTTGCAAATTCAAATTACGGAGCGGCGGCCTTCCCTTTTATTTCAACCTCCTGTGCTTGAACGAACGCCCGCCGCTGCCGTAGGGGGCGACGGTGTGGCCGTCGCCGGTGAGGAGATATTTATAAGTGGTGAGACCTTCGAGGCCGACGGGGCCGCGGGCGTGGAGCTTGCCCGTGCTGATGCCCAGCTCCGCGCCGAGGCCGTAGCGGAAGCCGTCGGCGAAGCGCGTCGAGGCGTTGTGGTAGACGCCCGCCGCGTCCACCTCCGCGAGGAAGCGCGCCGCCGCCCCGCCGTCCTCGGTCACAATCGCCTCCGTGTGGCGCGAGCCGTAGCGCGCGATGTGCCCGAGCGCCTCCTCGAAGCCGCCGACGGTCTTGACCGAGACGACCATGTCGGAATACTCCGTCGCCCAGTCCTCTTCGGTGGCGGGGACGAGGCCGTGCGCAGAGGGCAGAAGCCCGGCCGTGCGCGCGCAGGCCCGCACCTCGACCCCGGCGCTGCCGAGCGCGGCGACGAGGCTCGGGAGAAACCTGGGCGCGACCCCCTCGTGCACGAGCACCGTCTCGGCGGCGTTGCACGCGGCCGGGTACTGCGTCTTCGAGTCGATGACGACGGCGAGCGCCTTCCGCAAATCCGCCGCCGCGTCCACGTAGACGTGGCAGACGCCCTCGCCGTGCCCGAGGACGGGGATGCGGCTGTGTGCGGCGACGTGTCTGACGAACTCCTTCGACCCGCGCGGGATGATGAGGTCTATCTCCCCGTCGAGCGCGAGCATCGCCGAGACCTCCTCGCGCGTGCGCAGCAGGAGCGCCGCGTCCGCGGGCACGTCTTCGAACTGCGCGAGCGCGTCGCGCCAGACGGCGTAGAGCGTTTCGTTGGTGTTCGCCGCCTCCGCGCCGCCCTTGAGCAGGCAGGCGTTGCCCGACTTGAGCGCGAGCGAGGCGACCTGCGGCACGACTTCCGGCCGCGCCTCGAAGACGACGCCGACGACGCCGAGCGGGCACGAGACTTTGGTGAGCGTCAGACGGTCGTCCAGCTCCGTCAGGGCGAGCGTGCGGCCCAGAGGGTCTTCGAGCGCCGCCACGTCGCGCACGCGCGCGGCCATCTCCGCCACCCCCTTCTCACTCGTCTGAAGCCGCTTGAAGGTCGCGGCCGTCATGCGCCCTTCGGCGACGGCGCGCGCGGCCTCCAGGCAGTCGCGTTCGTTGGCGGCGACGATCTCCGCCGCGCGCGCTTCGACGGCCGCGGCCGCGGCGCGGAGCGCGGCGTCGCGACGTTCACGCGGGAGCGTCGCCAGGCGACGCGACGCGGCCTTCGCGCGCCGCGCGAGTTCTGCGACGCCCGTCCGTAGCCCCGTCTCCGAAGCGTCGCCGCTCATAAACGACTGCCCGACCCGGCGCCCGCCTCCGCGGCGCGCTCCGTGATGACGATGTTGTCGCGCGTGACCAGCACCTTCGCCTTCCGGCCGCGCGAGTCCCCTTCGACAACACTCTCGTCGTTAACTTCGCCGGCGCACACGGACGCCGCGCTGCTCGCGCAGTTGGCGATGCCGCGCGCGAACTCGCGCCCCGAAGAGTCCGCGATGCTCAGAACGTCGTGCGGCTCGAACTCGCGCTCGACCCGCACGACGCCCGAGGCGAGCAGCGAAGCCTTGCCGCGCAGGATGGCCTCGCGCGCGCCGTCGTTGACGACGACGCGCCCGCGCACGCCCGCCGCGTAGGCGATCCACCGGCGCTTGCCGGCCATGCGTGAGGTGTGGACGAAGGCCGTGCCCACCTCCTCGCCCGCGAAGACGCGCGCGAGCGTGTCGGGCCGCCGGCCGTTGGCGATGACGGCGACGCAGCCCGCGCGCATCGCGATCTCGGCCGCTTCGAGCTTCGTCACCATCCCGCCGCGCCCCGTCGCCGAAGGCCCCGACGCCAGGGACTTCAGCTCCGGCGTCACCTCCGCGACGTAAGGCAGCACCATCGACTCCTCGTCGCGCTCGAACGCGCAGGGCTGCCCGGCAGGCCGCGGCACGAGCAGCCCGTCCACGTCCGACAGGAGGACGAGCGCGTCGGCCGCGAGCTTGCTGGCGACGAGCGCGGCCAGGCGGTCGTTGTCGCCGAAGACGCGCGCGCCGCCCCGCACGCATTCGAGTTCGGCCGTCGAGACCGTGTCGTTCTCGTTGACGACGGGCACGACGCCGAGCTTCAGAAGCCTCTCCATCGTCCTTTGCAGGTTCGAGTAGCGGCGGCGGTCCGTGAAGTCGTCTTCGGTCAGAAGCACCTGCGCGATCTTCACGGCGTGCGCGCCGAACATCACCTCGTAGGCGTGCATCAGCAGGCTCTGCCCGACGGCCGCGCACGCCTGGCGCACGACCACGTCGCCGAGCCGCGCGCGCGCCAGCCCCAGACGCCCCGCGCCCAGGCCGACCGCGCCCGAGGAGACCAGCACGAGCCCGCGCCCCTGCGCGTGGAGCCCGGCCAGCGCGCGCACGACGGGCGCGACGCGCTCGGCCGAGACCTCGCCGCCCGCGCCCGACACCACGCTCGTCCCCAGCTTGACGACCGCGCGCCGCGCGCCGCGGAATCGCCGGCGCCTCTCGGTCTGTAAGTCTTCGGCCTCCATGAAAAGTTCTTGAAAAGCCTTTCGCCGCCGCCGCCGGGCTAACGCAAAAGGCCATCAACCTGTCTCGTGTTGATGGCCTGTCGGGCGGGTTCGGGTTGCTTTGACAAGCCGTCAAGTCTGACGCTTAACCGTAATAATGTTCGACGGCACGAGTACGCCGGCGGCGAGCGCGGGCTCGGACGTGTTGGGAGCGAATGTCATTGCGGTTAACGGGAAGCCCTCGGGGAGACGGCCGCGGCCGTCGCGCGGAGCCCCCACTCTACAACCAACGCCGCGCCCCGCATAATTTAAATTTTTTCTAGGGTCATAAAAATCATTGAGAGCGCGGGCAGTACCGCCCGCCGTAGCGGGTGGGCCTTTGCCACATGGCGCGCCCGGTTCACCGAGACCCGCCCGCCACCGCGGGCGGTACTGCCCGCTTTGCTAATGGTCGCGCGCCCGGCTCGTCTTGTGTTATCAATGAAGGATGCGGTTGTCGGGGACAGAACGTGCAAGAGGTTTGGGATGATTCGGCCGTCGAGTAGAACCGCGCGGTTCCATTACGCCATCCGCAACATCGTCGGCGCCGCCGAGGAGCGCGAGCGCCGAGGGCTAGCCGTCACCTACCTCAACATCGGCGACCCGCAGGCTTACGGCTTCCGCCCGCCCGCGCACGTCGTCGAGGCGGCGGCGCGCGCCGTGCGCGAGTGCTTCACAGGCTACGAGCACTCCGCGGGTCTCGGCGAGGCGCGCGAGGCGGTCGCCTGTTACGCCACGGCGCTCGGCGCGCAGACCGCGCCCGGCGACGTTCTGATGACGGCGGGCGCGTCCGAGGCGGCAGACCTTCTGCTGACGGCCTTAGTCGAGGAGGGCGACGAGGTGCTCGTCCCCGCGCCCGGCTACCCGCTCTACCCGGCCATCCTCAACCGGCTCGGCGCGCGCGCACGTTACTACGCGCTCGACCCGCGCGCGGGCTGGCTGCCCTCGCCCGAGGAGGTCGAGTCGCTGATAGGCGACCGCACGCGCGCCCTCGTCCTCATCAACCCGAACAACCCGACCGGCTCAATCACGAACGACGAGACGACCAGGCTGTTATTAGAGATCGCCGGGCGCCGCGGCCTGCTCGTCATCTCGGACGAGGTCTACCGCGAGCTTTGCTTCGCCGACCCGCCCGCGCCGGCCTCGCTGCTCGCGGCGGGGTCGGAGGTGCCCGTCGTCACGCTTGAGAGTCTGTCGAAGACGCACATGGTGCCGGGCTGGCGCGTCGGCTGGATGCGGTTCACGAACGCGCGCCTGATGCCGGAGCTGGTGCGCGCCGTCAACCGCCTGGCGAGCGGGCGCCTGTGCTCGCCGACGCCCGCGCAGTACGCCGTGCGGCCGGCGCTCGAAGGCGACCGCGCGTTCCTCGCAGAGTTCATGCGCGAGATAAGGAGGCGGCGCGACTTCGTGTCGAGTTCCGTCGCGGGGGTCGAAGGTCTTTCGTGCGTCGAGCCGGCCGCGGCCTTCTACGTGATGATCCGTGTGGACGACCCCGAGCGCCGCACGGACGAGCGCTTCGTGCTCGACCTGCTGAGGGAGACGGGCGTGCTCGTCGTCCACGGCTCCGGCTTCGGCGCCGACCCCGCGTCGTGCCACTTCCGCCTGGTCTACCTCCCCGACGAGGCCGTGCTCGGCGGCGTCTTCCGGAGACTCGCCGGCTTCATCCACGCCCACGCCGCCGCGCGCCGCTGACGCCCTTAACAACCCCTTACGCGGATGAATCGTGAATACCAACGCCGGCACAGCCCCGGCCTGAACCGCCTCCCGTGGGGCCGCGGGGTAGGCAACGCGCTGCGCGAGTGGGACGGCTGGGCGCACGACCGGGACTGCCGACGGCGGATGCTCACACTCTACATCGACGGGCACGATTGAGATGGGGATTGCCGAAGCTCCGGCCGCCGGTTTAGATTCGGGCGTCATCACCGTCTCAGGCGGCAACGGATGAACGATGGAAAAGTCGCCGGCCCAGCTCGACCCGCTGCTCGAACCACTCCTGACGGAGCCCGGCGACGGGCGCGCCGACGAACTCCTCTCACGACTCATCGACGAACACGCCGGGCCGGTCGTCAAAGGCGTCATCCGCTACAAGCTCCGACTCAACGCGCACCTCGCGACCCGGCTGGCCGAGGCCGACGACCTTTACCAGGAGGCCCTGCTGCAACTGCTGGCCCGCCTGCGGCAGTTTCTCGGGCAGCCCGGCGCGCACCCCATCGCCGACTTGCGCGGCATGGCCGCCGTCATCGCGCACAGGACGTGCTCGGGCTGGATGCGGCGCCAGTTCCCGGAACGGCATGCGCTCAAGAATCGTCTCCACTACCTCCTGACGCGACAGAAGGGGCTCGCGCTCTGGCAGGACGCGGACGGAAAGACGTTGGCCGGCTTTGCCGCGTGGCAGGGGCGGGAGGCGGCCGTGCCCGCGGCGCGGCTCGGCGAGCTGTCGCACGTCGAAGGGCTGGCGGCACACGCACGCGCGCTCAAGGGCGGCAGGCAGCAGCAGTTGGCCGACGCTTTGGCAGCGGTCTTCAGACACCTCGGCGGCCCCGTCGAATTCGACGAGCTGTTGGGCGCGCTGGCCGCGCTGCTCGGGGTCAGGGATCAGCCGTTCGGGTCGCTCCCCGAGAACGAGGACGCCGCCGCGTCCACGGCGGGCGGTGAGTCGGACCCGGCGTGGCACATCGAGAAGAGGATTTTCCTGCAAAGGCTCTGGGAAGAGCTGCAACTGCTCCCGCCGAACCAGCGCGCGGCGCTGCTGCTGAACCTGAAAGACGCGGGCGGCTCCGGCTGTATTACACTCTTCCCCGCGACGGGCGTGGCGACGTTGCGCCAACTGGCGGCGGCGCTCGGGATGAGTGCGGACGGCCTCGCGCGCCTCTGGAACGAGCTGCCGCTGGAGGACGCGCGGATAGCCGAGATGTTGGGGCTGACGCGGCAGCAGGTCATCAACGCGCGCAAGTCCGGGCGCGAGCGGCTGGCGCGACGGCTGAAAGGGTTCGTCTGAAAGGCCGCCGGTAATAAACGCCGACCCTCGTCAACTTATCCGTGTGGAAGGGCGGCCGGGGCGCCGGCCTTGAGGGCGGAAGAGACTTGGTCGAACATCTGACCCGGAGACAGTTCGAGGGTTACAGGCTGCGGCGGCTGGAGGCCGCGGAGCTGCTGTCGGTCTGTGACCACCTCGAAGGGTGTGAGGCTTGCCGCCGTCGCGTCGAAGGCGCGGCGGGCGGCGACGCGTCCTTCTTCGCCCTGCGCTCCGAACTCTTCGGGGAGGCGGCCGAAGGTTCTTCGGAGCGCGGGTCGCTCGCGCACCTGACGGCGGAAGAGACGGCCGCGTACGTCGAAGGGACGCTCTCCGGCGAAGGGCTGCAAACCGCCTCCGACCACCTGAGCAGTTGCGAGCACTGTGCCCTCTCGGTCGAAGACCTGCGCGCGTTCAGGGACGAGGTCGCGCCCACACTCGGACGCGAGTATCGACCGGCGGCCGTCCCTCCTTTAACAGAGGGCCGTTGGCGCCGGGCGCTTGCGTCTCTTCCCGCCCTCTTCCGTCTGTCTCCGGTGCCCGCCTTCGGCGCGGCGTTGGCGGTCGTCCTGCTGGCGGTGTTCGGCTGGCTGCTCTGGCGGACGACACAGCGAAGTGAGCCGAGGCAGGAGGTCGTCGTCACCCCCTCCGCACAAACGACTCCCGCGGTCGTCGCCCCCGCGCCCTCCGAGCCCACGCCCGCGCCGACGCCGGAGCCCGAACCGGCGCCCGCGCTCGCACAGCTCAACGACGGCGGGGGCCGTTTGACCCTCGACCGCGAAGGCCGCCTGTCGGGCGCCGACGCCCTGCCGCCCGCTTACAGGGAGTTATTAAAGGGGGCGCTCGCCGGCCGGCGGCTTGAAAGGTCAACGCAGCTCAAGGGGCTCTCCCGGCCCGGGAGTTCGTTGATGAGTTCTGAGACGCAGGGCGGCGAGTTCTCCGTGCTCGACCCAGTCGGGAGCGTATTGATGACTGACCGGCCGACCTTCCGCTGGTCGGCGCTGGAAGGGGCGAGCGCGTACGTCGTCGAGGTCTACGACGAAGGCTTCAACCTCGTGGCCTCCAGCCCGCAACTCGACGCGCGCTCGTGGGCCGCGCCGCAGACGCTCCCGCGCGGCAAGGTCTATTCGTGGCAGGTGAAGGCCGTCAAAGACGGCCGGGAGATCAAATCGCCGCGCCCGCCCGCGCCGCAGGCCAAATTCCGCGTCCTCGACCGCGCGAAGGCCGACGAGCTGTCGAGAGCCAGGAGAGCTTACCCCTCATCCCACCTCACGCTCGCACTCCTCTACGCGGAGGCGGGGCTTTTGAATGAGTCCGAACGCGAGCTGCGTCTGCTGCACAAAGCCAACCCCGGCTCCGAACTCGCCCGCAGCCTCCTCCGCCAGCTTCAGGCCCTCCGCCGCCGGAATGAATGAGCTTTAATTTCAAATTTCAAATTTCAAATTTCAAATCATTATTGCAGTTGGCAGTTGAGTGAAAGCGGGAGCGAGTTAACACAGAGACACAGAGGCACAGAGACACAGCTTGATGCGATATAACTCAAGAAGCTGTGTCTCTGTGCCTCTGTGTCTCTGTGTCGAAAGCTCACTTCATACCCATCCGGATGAAAACCGCTTTAGTTCCCTTCGCCCACCAGCACGAAGCCGGCCCAGTAGAAGGGGTGGTTGGTCTCGGGGTTCTTCAACAGCTTGAGGGCCGCCTGGCGCAGGGCTTCGCTCTTCGTCAGCTTCGGCGTCGGTGAGATGAGGCCGCGGTGGAAGCTCACCATCAGCTCGCGCGTGCCGGCCGACTCGACCTTCCACTGGCTGACGACGAGCGAAGGCACGCCGGCGATGAACATCGCCCAGGAGAGGCCGATCATGCCTTCGCCCGCCGCCGCGCGCCCGCGGGCCGTCTCGCAGGCGGAGAGCACGGCGAGGTCTGCCTTCAGGTCGAGCCGCGTCAACTCCCAGGCTTCGAGCAGCCCGTCTTCGCCCGCCCCGCCCCCGGCCAGCGCGAGGTGTGAGTACATCGGAGAGGCGTTATCGACCAGCCCGTGCGCGGCGAAGTGGAGGATGCTCGCGCGGGCGGCCTCACCCTTGACGCGGTCTTCGCGCGCCTCCGCGCCCGTGTAGACCCTGCTCCGCGCAGCGCCGTACAGGCGGCCCAGCGCCTTGACCTCCTGCTCCGCCTCCGGCAGCGCGTCGGGCCTCCCGCCGCGCTGCGCCGGCGCCGCCCCGTCCCCGTGCGAAGGGTTGCCGAGCGCCAGCAGGGTGGCCGGCGCGTCCCCCGAGCCCCGCTCCTTCCGCCGCCTCGACATCTCGCGCAGCACCGTCAGCGACGGCGCGTAAGCGACCGCGCCCTCTTCGAGCAGGAAGCGGTTCGAGCCGTTGAGTAGAGCCTGAAACGGCAAGTCCCACAAGGTGCCGTCCGGGGCGATGACGAGGTTGGTCTTGCCCCGCAGTTGCGCCTCGGCCGGCTTGAGCAGCAGTTCGTAGAGCGCGGCCGCGGAGGCCCTGAAGCCGAGGTCGCGCCCGGCGAGTTGTTGGCGAAAGGCTTCGGTCTGCTTCGCGAGTTCTTCACGCCCGACGGGGAGCGTGTAGACCCGCACGTCGGCTTCCGACTTACCCGCCGGCCGCGTGACGGCGAACAGGTAGGTCGCTTCGTCGGCCACGACGTATTCGAGCAGCGCGCCCGCGGAGTCCGGCAGCAGCGCCGTCAACTCTCCCGCCCTGATGACGGGCGCCTCGCCGCGCTGGAGTTTCAGCCCGGGGTGGGCGAGGTGCAGCCCCGTCTCGAAGTCCTCGTACTCCAGCCGCGCCTTCTCGACCTCGGCCCTCAGCGCGGCCAGGCGCGCGGGGTCGGGCTTATCACTCCGCGCCTCGCCGGCGAGCCGCGAGTTGAGCGAGACGAGTTTGAGCCGCCGCCCCTCCTCGGCCTGACGCTCCGCTTGCGAGAGGGACTGCCGGAGGCCGGCGCGCCCCGCTTGCAGCGCGTCGAGCAGCACGCGCGCCTTCGACGCCTCGGCGAAGGTCAGCGCCTCGGCGTACTCCTTCTGCGAGACGAGCAGCTCGATCATGCCCAGCCACGGCGAGAGTCTGTTCTCAAGAAAGCTCTGCTGCTGCTGCTCGCCGCCCGCGACCTCTCGGCGCACGCGCTCGACCGTGGCGATGGCGGAGAGGAGGCTCCGGCGGGCTTCGGCCGTCTGGCCGAGCGCGCGCAGGGCGCGGCCGACCTGCTCCTGCCCCTTCCAAAGCTCTTCGGGGGCGTTGATCTCCTCCGCCTGGGCCACGGCGCGCCGGCCGGCCTTGAGCATCTCGGGGTAGTCGCCCTTGTCCTGGTACAACTGAGCCATCTTTTCCAGCACCACGCAGAGCCCCCGCCGGTCGCCCAGCTCCTCGCGCAGCCGCAGGCTCTTCCGTTGATACTCAAGCGCGAGGTCGTGGCGCCCCTGCTGGCGGTAAACGTCGCCGAGGCTACTTAAGCTGGTGGCGACGCCCTCCCTGACGCCCATCTCCTCGGCCAGCTTCAGCCTCTTCTGAATCCACTCCAGCGCCTCCTCATAACGCCCCTGTGATTTGTAGACGATCCCGATGTTGTTCAGCGTCTGGCCGACCCCCAGCCGGTCGTTGACCTCCTCCCTGATCTTCAGGGCTCGGTGGTAGTACTCCAGCGCCTGCTCGTAACGCCCCTGGCTGTTGTAGAGCCTGCCGAGGCTGTGGAAGTTGTAGGCCAGGTCCCTTTTGTCGGCGGCGGCGCCCAGCTCTTCGCCGATCTTGATGCTCTCCTGAAAGCAGGCCAGCGCCTCCGCGTAGCGGCCCTGGAAGTTATAGACGGCCCCGACGTTGTAGACGGCCCTCGCCACCCCCGCCTTATCGCCGATCTCTTCGCTGAGCGCACGGCTCCTCCGGTAGCAGTCCAGCGCCTGCTCGTAAAGCCCCTGCGCCTGGTAGACGTTGCCGACGCTGGAGGAGACGTCCCTCATCAACGTCTTGTCGCCGATCTCTTCCGCGAGCGCACGGCTCCTCCGGTAGAAATCGAGGGCGAGTTCGTGGCGCCCCTGGCTCCTGTGGACGACGCCGATGTTGTTGAGAGCCCTGGCGGTCAGGTATTTGTCCCCGAGCGCCTCGCCGACCGCCAGGCCGCGTCTGAAGTAATCCAGCGCCTGGTCGAGACGGCCCTGTTGCCTGTGGACGAGGGCGATGTGGTGCAGCTCGCGTGCAACCGCCCTCCTGTCGCCGGCCTCTTCGAATACCGCGAGGCTCTTCTGCAAGGAGTCCACGGCCTCGGCCGCGCGGTTCTGACGGTTGTAGGCCAGCCCCATGTTATGGAGCGCTTCCCCTAACGCCGCCCGGTCTCCGTTCCTCTCCGCGAGCCGCGCCGCGAGTTGAGAGATTCGCAGCGCCGCGGCGTAGTCGCCCTTCTGCATGAGGGGGGCGGCCCGCACGTTCAACGCGGCCAGCACCCCGCCGTCCGACAGGCCCTTCTTCCCCCACAGCAGACGCTCCTGCTCCTCCTCCGACGGGGCGCGGGCCAGCGCCGCGGCCAGCTCGCCCGTTTCCGAAGAAGAGGGCGCATTGGAAACCGCCTGCGACCGCGCGAGGGCGGGGGCGAAGAGGCTCAGGGACAGCAGACACAGGATGACGCGGAACGTGTACGTCATAAGACGAACCCTCTTTTGACAAGTCGGTTCGGCGAGGTCGAGGGGCGTGCGGAGGGTCGCGGCGGCCGAAGCCCCCCGCACGCTAACGCGTAAGCCGTGGGCGAAGCGGATCACTAGAAGTAAAAAAAATTCCCGCCAAAAAAAAATCAATGCCGGCAGTAATACGGCCGTTCGTTCGGCAACTTCCCCCTTCGTGTTTGGAAAGGAGATTTTCATGAACGACAGCATCGGGCCATCCATCGGGGAGAAGAGAGGAGCGAGAGAGTTATGAGTCAGGCCGTCACCGAGCTTGAGGATTTGAAATCGCGGATGAAGGCGACGTGGATGTCGGGCGACTTCGACCGCGTCGCGCAGGTCTACGCGTCGGACGCGTCGGCGTTCGTCGGGCGGCTGGCGCTGCGGCCGGGCCAGCGCGTGCTCGACGTGGCCTGCGGCTCGGGCAACCTTGCGTTCCCGGCCGCGCGCGCCGGGGCCGACGTGACGGGGATAGACATCGCCACGAACCTGATCGAGACCGCGCGTCAGAGGGCGCGCGCCGAGGGGCCGCACGTCTACTTCGACGAGGGGGACGCCGAACGGATGCCTTACGGCGACGCTTCGTTCGACGTGGTCGTGACGATGTTCGGCGCGATGTTCGCGCCGCGGCCCGAGGCGGCGGCGGCCGAGCTGCTGCGCGTCTGCCGCCCGGGCGGCCGCGTCGCGATGGCCAACTGGACGCCCACGGGCTTCATCGGCCGCATGTTCAAGGCCACCGCCGCGCACGTCCCGCCGCCGAACGTCCCTTCGCCGCTCCTCTGGGGCGACGAGGCGACCGTCCGCGAACGTCTGCGAGACGGCGTCGCCGAGTTGCACTTCAACCTGCGCACGGTCGCCTTCCGCCTGCCTTTGACGCCGGGGCAGACGGTGGACTTCTTCCGCGAATGGTACGGGCCGACGCTGCGCGCCTTCGCCTCGCTCGACGAAGGCGGCCGGGCCGCGCTGCGCGGCGACCTGACGCGGCTGTGGTCGGAACACAACCTCGCGACGGACGGCACGACGCACGTCGAGTCGGAGTACCTGGAGGTCGTCGCCGCGAAGCGCGGCTGAGCGTCGAGGTTCTTCGGCCGCAAAAAATTTCCGCGGCCGGTAATTTGACGAGGGGTTCGACAACTTCTCTTTCCGGCACTCGAAGCTGACTGCCGGTTTTGCCGAGGCGGGTAAGTTCAGGCGGGCGGCACTTTCATTCTTTCATCACGCCGCCGCCTCGCCCTTACCGAAACGTAAACCAACCGATTCCGATACGGAGGAGAGAGATCATGCGCTACCTGAAATCAAAACTCATCACCAGACTTTTCGTCCTGCTCGCCGTCGCGGCCTTCGCGGCGCAGTCCGCGCGCGCCAACGAGTCCGACCGCGGGCCGGAGCTGCCGCTCCCGCTCTGCCAGAGCATCCAGGTCGAGGCGGGCAACGAGCCGGCCTTCCACGCCTTCGCGGTCGGCGTGCAGGTCTACAGGTGGAACGGCACCGCGTGGGCGTTCGTGGAGCCGGTGGCGAACCTCTACGCCGACCGCGGCTTCCACGGGCAGGTCGGCACGCACTACGCCGGCCCCACCTGGGAGAGCAACGGCGGGGCCAAGGTGGTCGGCAAGCGTGTGGACGGCACCGGCTGCACGCCGGACGCGACGGCCATCCCGTGGCTGCTGCTCAAAGTGACGTCGAGCGAGGGCTTCAACAACCCGACCTTCATCCAGCGCGTCAACACCACGGGCGGCGTCGCCCCCACGTCGCCCGGCACGTTCGTCGGCCAGGAGGCCCGTGTGCCCTACACCGCCGAGTACTTCTTCTACCGCGCGGCCAACTGACTCCCCCGGGGGCGCGTGCACCCCTTGCCCGCCATGAGCGCGAGCGCGCGAAGACGCGGAGACTTAAGGTCTCACCGTTGAGTTAAAAAGCCTCACCCGCCTTCGCGCCTGCGGCGCTCATGGCGGGCGGGGGTGCACGCGCCCCCGGCGTAAGCATGAATACCTTAATAGGAGGAGATTGCGATGAAGAGAGACAGCTCGCAGAGTGTCGCACGTAGGATGCGGGCGACGGCCGCCGCGGTCGCGCTGGCCGCGCTGGCGTTGGGGCTCACGTACGTTCTGGGCCACGCGCCGGTCGCGCAGGCGGGCGCGGGGGCCGACACCGTCCCCAACAACCGCCCCGCGCCGAACCCGAACGGCGCGGCGGCCACCTTCACCACACAGGGCTCGTCCGTCGATCTCACCGGCGAGTACTTCCAGCAGCAGGGCACGAACGGCCGGAGCTGCGCGACGTGCCACATCCCCGAGGAGGCTTGGGGCATCAACCCCGGCACGCTGCAACGCCTGTTCAGTGAGACCGACGGCAAGCACCCCGTCTTCAACAAGCTCGACGCCAACAACCCGGACGCGATCCCCGCCGAGCCCACGGAGGAGCAGCTCCTCGCCTCGTACAGCATGCTCCTCAGCCGCGGCGTCTTCCGCCGCGGCGGCGCCCCGCTGGCGACCAGGAGGGAGGACGGCTCGCTCGTGCGCGAGTGGGACCTGGTCGCGGCCGAAGACCCGCACGGCTACGCGAACCTCAACCGGCTCGTCCACTGGCGGCGCGTGATGCCGACCATCAACCACCCGCTGGGGAGCGCGACCATCAACTGGGACGGCGGCAACTCCGTCGGCACGGACATCCACGAAGGGCTCGCCAGGCAGGTGAGGGGCAACGTCAGGGGCGCGCAGCAAGGCGCGGACGCCCCGCCCGAGGTCGTCAACGAGATAGTCGCCTTCACGGAATCGCTCTACACCGCGCAGCTCCTCGTGCCCGGCGTCGGCCGTCTCGACTCGGACGGCGCGCGCGGCGGCCCCGAGGCGCTGTCGAACATGCGGAGGGCCGCGGGCCGCTTCGACCTCTTCGACGCGTGGGCCGGCCACGACAACCCGCGGCGGGCGCAGATCGCGCGCGGCCAGGAGGTATTCAACAACAAGCTGAACGCCGCCGGGCGCACCTGCAACTCCTGCCACAACGCGGTGAACATGGGCACGAACGTCAACAACGCCCTCTTCGACGTGCGCGTCGCGGCGCCCGACGTGCGCACGGCAGACCTCCCGCTCTACACCTTCCGCAACCGCGCGACGGGCGAGACGCGACAGTTGACCGACGCGGGCGCGGGCAACGTCACCGGGCGCTGGGCCGACCTCGGCCGCTTCAAGACGCCGACGCTGCGTGCGCTGGCCGCGCGCGCGCCGTACTTCCACAACGGCTCCGCGGCGACGCTGGGCGACGTGCTCGGCCACTACGAGAGGTTCCTCGGCTTCCGATTCACGGAAGAGGAGCGCGCCGACCTCCTCGCCTTCCTGAACGCGCTCTGAGCGTATGTCGGAGGGGAGTTAACCACGGAGGCACAGAGGGCACGGAGATGGCACAGAGAGTCGAACTCTGTGCAACCTCTGAGCCCTCTGTGCCTCCGTGGTTAACGCTTCTCGGTCGCCCTGCGGCTCTTCGCTAAATCCCGGGTGGTGGATTGGATGAGGCGCCAGGTGGTGGCGTCGCCGTCGAAGACGCTGTTGAGCCCCTGCTCCTCCATCGGCGGGTCGCCGGTGTAGTCGTCGCCGTCCTTCCAGAAGGTCTGACCCCCGACGGGGCGCGCGGCGCCGCCGAAGGCCCAGAAGTTGGCGCCGGCGATGTGGCCGCCCGCGGCCGCGTGGCGCGTGAGGACGCCGAAGACTTTCGCGTAGAGTTGATCGCGCAGCGTCGTCGGGGCCGCGGGGTCGAAGGAGTGGCCGTCGCGGGGGAGGCCGAACTCTTCGAGGACGAGCGGCTTGTCCAGACGCTCCGCCACGCGCAGGTGCTCTTCGACGTAGGCGAGCGTCTTCTCGACGACGGCTGGGAAGTCGGCCGCGACCTCCCGCCCCTCGAACCAGCCCCAGTTCTTCGGCCAGATGTGTATGGTCAGGTAGTCGATGTTGCGGTCGGCGTGTATCTCCTCGAAGAGCTTGAGGTCGTCGGTGCCCATGCGCCCCTCGTGGCCGACGACGACGAGGTGGTTTTTGTCCTTCGCCTTAATCAACGCGGCCGCGTCCCCGACCCAGCGCCTGTAGCTTTCGGCCGCCGCGGGCCGCATCGGGCGCGGCTCGTTCGCCAGCTCCCACGCCATGATGGCGGGGTCTTCCGTGTACCTCTTCCGGCTGTACCGGTTGACCCGTTCGAGCAGGAGGTCGGCCTGCCGCGCGTAGCCTTCGGTGCAGGGCGCGCAGCCGTAGAACTGCGAGACCACGTCGCGCTGCTCGTCCCAGTTCAGCTTCCTCGTCTTCAACTCCTCGGGCACCCTGCCGTTCCAGATGAGGTACTGCTGGAAGCCGCCGCTCCACTCCCAGTTGTTGCTGAGGAAGACGACGGCCTTGAGGTCGCGCTTGCCCATCTCGTAGAGGACGAGGTCGAGCCCCGCCAGAACCTCCTCGCTGAACTCGCCCTGTCTTGGTTGGAGCGGCGGCCCGACCCGCCGGACGCCGTTAATCACGCCTGAGCCTTCCGCGCCGGCCAGCAGGCGCAGGTTGGTGACGCCGTGCGCCTTCAGGAAGTCCAGTTCTTTGCGCAGGCGCTTGACGCCGCGCCTGTCGTCCTTCGACAGCCCGAGCAGGCTCCCGTACCAGTAGTTCGTGCCGACGAAGTAGTAGGGCCTATCGTCGAGGTAGAGCTGATGACCCTTGACCGTCACGAACGAAGGCCGGGCCGACGCCTCGGCGGCGGACGTCAAAACGGAAGCGGGCAGGAGCGCGAGCAGGAGCGCCGCCTTGACGCCCGCGCGGCCGTTGAAGAAGTCGAGCGCCGCCGCGAGCATCCGCCGGACGCGCCGCAGCACCTTCGGCATCAGCCAGAAGAAGAGGACGAGGAAGGCGGCCACCACGAAGAGTGCGACCAACGGCGCGACGACCGACAGCACCACGCCGCCTATCGCCAGCACGTCTTCGACGATTGAGAGAATCCAGTTCGACACCGGCTCCGGGCTCACGTTGGCCGCGGCGCGCACCGTCGCCTTCGTCCCGTGCGAAGAGAGCGCGATGCCGCCGCCGAGCAGCAGCGCCAGCACGTAGACGGTCGGGTCGAGGTCGGCCGTCGCGGCGTAGGCCAGCACCGCGCCCGCCGGCACGCGGATGAACGTGTGCACCGCGTCCCACACCGTGTCCACGTACGGCACCTTGTCGGCGAAGAACTCGACGCAGTAGAGCCCGAGCGCCACGCCGATGACGAGCCAGTTGTCGAGGTGCCCCAACGCGCCGGGCAGCCGGACGAGCCCGTAATGCTGGAGCAGCCCCAGCACCGCCACCGTCGCGTACAGGTTGATCCCCGAAGTCCACGCCGAGCCGACGGCCAGGCCGAGTATCTGTATCAGGTTCATGGGCGTTGGGTGTTGGGTGTTGGGTGCTGGGTGCTGGGGTTTGAACGCCCGCGCGCCTTAAAACCATAACCCAACACCCGGCACCCGACACCCCTCCTAGTGACTCATGGCGTAGATGACGACGTTGATGCCGACCTTGTAGGCCGCCAGCCCGTACTTGACGGGGTAGCGCGAGTCGTTAATCCACTCCCACGCGTCGCCGAGGTCGGAGTTGCGCGCGAAGAAGGCGACGAGGCGCCCCTGCTTGTCCTCGATGCCCATGTAGTAGGGCGTGACGCCGCCCTTCTCGGAGGTGACGCCGCGCTGCGCGTTGTAGATGTTCGGCACCTGCACGACCTCCTCGATGTCGAGGTAGGAGTGGAAGACCGGGTGCGTGAGCGGCAGCTCTTTAATCTCGTAATCGGGGAAGACCTTCTTCATCTGCTCGCGGACGTTCTGCCACTCGGCCTCGCCCCAGAAGTCGTCGAAGAACATGAAGCCGCCGCGCGCGACGTACTCCCGCAGGCGCGCCGCCTCCTCGTCGGACAGCTCCATGTAGCCCGGCTCGACGACGTAGACGAGCGGGAAGTCGAAGAGCCCCTCGTCCATGACCTCGAACTGGCGGGGCTGCCCCGAGACGTTGAGGTTCGTCCCCGCCCACTCGCGTATGCCGACGCTGAAGTGGTCGTCGGCCTCGGGGAAGTCCGTCGCCCACGCGCCGCCCCAGCGCCGGCCGTAGGAGTAGGGCGAGCGGTAGATCATGCGCGTGAAGGTGAACTCGCCCCCGGACTCAGACGCGCCCGCGCGGCCCAACGCCCGCGGCTCGGAAGGTTCCGGCGTGCGCCGCCGCGGCCCCCCGCCGCCGAAGGGGGGGAGCCCGCCGAAGGGCGAGCCGGGGGGCGTCTGCGGCCCGAAGGGCTCGGGCCTCTGCCCCCTGACCGGCAGGAGCGCGAGCGCAAGGAGCAGCAGCGGCAGCCCCGCGCGCAGCGTTCCCGATTTGAAATTCGAAAGTTGAAATTTCAAATTCTCCCCCTCCTCAACGGCGGCCGCCCTGCGAGAGGCGGCGGTAGTACTCTTCGACCGACTTGCGGTAACGGCCCGGCGCCGCGCCCTCGTCGCCTGAGCGCAGGTTGGTGCGGCCGAGCTGTTCGCGCAGGCGCTTGCTCAGCTCAAGCTCAAGCTGTCGCAGCGGGTCGATGACCTGCGCCTTGAGCGACGCGGCCGTCTGCGCCTCGCCCTCCATGCGCCCGTCGGCCATGCCGCGCAACTGCTCGATGGCCCCGCCGAGTTCCCTCCCCGCCGAAGTGCCGCCCAGCTCGCGGCGCAAGCTCTCCGCGTCGCGCAGGCGCTCGCGCAGTTCCGACCCGAGCTGCCGCGCGTCGTCGGCCCCGTCGCCCGAAATCATGTCGCCGCCGCCGCGGCCGCCGCCACCGCCCCCGGACTGTTGCGCGGACTGCTGACCCTGTTGTTGTGAACGGGAGCCCTGCCGCCCGCCGCCCTGTTGTTCTCCCCTCTGCCCGCCCTGCGACTGCTGCCCCTGCTGCGCCTGCTGTTGTCCGCCCTGTTGTTGGCCCGACTGCGACTGTCGCCCCTGCTGCGACTGTTGGCCGCGGCCTTCGCGGCGCGCGGCGCGCTCTTCGAGCCTCCGGCGCAGGGAGTCCAGGTCGTCGGCGAGTTGGCGCGTGCGGTCGAGCGCCTCCTCCGCGCCGCCGGACGAGGGCCGCCCGGCCGCGGACTCCGCCTCCTGCAAGCGCTCGGACGTCTCGCCCAATGCGCGCTCGGCCGCGCGTCCGGCCTCGCGCGCGGACTCGGGCCGGCCCTGCTCGGCGCCGCGCGCGCCCTCGCGCATGCGCTCGGCCACGCGGTTGCGCCGCAGCGCTTCGGCCGCCTCGTTCAACCTGCGGGCCGCCGCCTGCTGCTTGCCTTCTCCTAAAGAGCGCGCCGTCCGGCGCACGTCCTCTTCGAGGTTGTTGACCGAGTCGGCCAGAGCCTCCTCGCGCTCGGCCAGCCGCTCGCGCGCCGCACGCGTAGACCCGCCCTCTTGCTGTCCCTGCTGCTCCCCTTGCTGTTGCCCCCGTTGTGAGCCGCGCCGCGCAAGCTGTTCCGCCTCGCGGGTGAGTTCGCGCTGGCGCGCGGCCGCTTCCGCCGCCCGCCGTCTTAGCTCCCCGATCTCCTGTTCCCGGCCCTGCTGACCCGAAGCCCCGCCGCCGCGCATCTGTTGCAGACGGCGCTGCGCCTGCCGCGTGCGTTCGAGCGCGCGCTCGCCCTGCGCGATGGCGTCGTCCGGGTTGCTCTTCGAAGAAGACTGCGCGCGCTGCAAGTCGTCGGCGGCCTGGTCGAGCTGCCGGCTTAGCTCCTGCATCCGCGCGTCGCGCCGCTCGCGCGACAGGCGCTCAAGCTCGCGCGCGGCCTTGCGCGCCTCCTCGACCATCTCCTGCTGCTGTCTCTCACTGCCCCCGCCGCCGCCGCGCGCCTGACCCTGTTGGCCCTGCCGCCGCCGCTGCTCTTCGAGCGCGCGCTCCTGCCTGCGCGCCAGCTCTTCCAGACGCCGCCCCGCCTCGGACTTGGCCTGCTCCGCGCGCTGCCGCTGCTCGCGGTTGAGCGTCTCGTACTGGTTCTTCATCTTGTCGAGTTCGAGTTCCATCAGGTCGGTCAACTCTCTCGACTCGCGCTCGCCCCCGCCGCCGCCGCCCTGCTGCTGGCCGAAGGCGACCTGCATCTCGCGGAAGACCGCGTCGGCCGCGAGCAGGCGTTGGAGGGCGCGCTGCTCGGGCGGCAGTGCGTCGCGCCCGGCCTGCTTGCGCAGGGGGGGCGGCGCGCCGTCCATCTCGCGCGCGGCGGCGCGCAGGTCTTCGGCCATGCGCGACAACTCCTCGCGCCCTTCGAGCTGTTCGCCCATGCGCCGCTTCAGGCGCTCGACGAACTCCAGCGTGTCGGCCTTCAGCTTCTCCTGCCCCGCGGCGACCGCCTCGTACCCGTCGCCGCGCTCCTGCGGCGTGTAGCGCTGCCCCTCGCGCACGAGCCTGTGCGTCGCGGCGATCAGCTCCTTCTGCCGCCGCGTCAGGGCGTTCTGGTCCTGGTCGCCGCCCTCGCCCTGCTGGCCGCCGCCGCCCTGCTGCTGCGACTGCTTGTACTGCATCTCGAAGGGCTTCACTTCGATGAAGTAGATGTCGCTCGTCGTCTCGCTCGAAGCGTCGCGCGCCTTCGCGTAGTAGGAGATGAAGTCGCCGGGCTTGAGCCTGTACTCCTCCATGAAGAAGGTGTGCGTGCCCGTCAGGCTCCGCGCCGCGTCGCGGCTCAACTCCTGAAGGTTGACCCTCTGTTCCTGGCCGCCGTTGACCGAGAAGTAGAGCTCGATTGACGCGACGCCGAAGTCGTCCTCGGCCCGCGCCTGCGTGAAGACCTCTTCGAGGTTCGTCGCCTTCGTGTCGCGCCCCGGCCGCTCGAACGAGACGGTCGGCGGCGCGTCTTCGAGCGCCGTCACGTCGTACTCGTTCGAGCCGCGGTAGACCTCGCCGTCCACGCTCGTCAGCTCGACGAAGTAACTCGTGTCGCCCGCGACCGTCAGCGCGCCGACGAAGTCCGGCCCGTCGGCCTTCATCTCAGCCTTCCGCCCGTCCGCGAAGACGATGCGCGCCGCACGGGCTTTACCTGAAAGCCGCGCCGTCACGGTCACGACAGTACCTTTGAGCGCCGCCACGTCGCCGCCGTCCTCGACCGTCTTCGCGGGCAGGCGCGAGAAGGCGGGGAAGTTGAGCACGAGGTCGAGCTGTTTGACGAAGGGCAGGTCTACGACCGTGAGCTTGAAGACCTCGGAGCGGACGCCTTCGGATTCGACGAAGTACTCGGCCGACTCCTGCACGTTCGTCAGCGAGAGCTCGAACTCGCCGCGCGCCTTCGCCTGCTCCATCGCCCGCCCCTGCCACGCGTCGTCGCCCGCGCCGGCCGCGCGCGTGAAGAGCGAGGCCGCCTCCGACTCGAAGCCCGCGAGCGCCGCCTTGATCTCCTGATCCGAACCCTTCGGCACGCGCGCCGTGCCCGGCTTAACTTTGACCGCCCTCGCGTCGGCCTCGGCCGCCAGCCCCGAAGGCGCGACCAACTGCGCCACGCCCTCCGACACGCCGCGCGGCCCCCACTTCAGCACGCCCGCGAAGAGCAGCAGACTCGCCAGGGCCGCCGCGCCGTAGGCCGCCAGCGCCCGGCGGCTGAAGACGCGGTCGAGGTCGACGCCCGCCGCCGCCCCGTCCGCGTCCGACCTCAGACGCTCAAGCAGAGCGCGCGACACGCGCCGCGACTCCTCGCCCTCCTCGAACTCGACGGCCGTGACGAGCCTGTCCTCCGTCCCGCGCGCGCGCTCCTCGATGAAACGCGCCAGCCGCGCGTCCCCGATGCGCCGCGCGAGCGGCCGCACCAGAGACGCGTACGCCGCCGCCACGAACGCGACGAGCGCCCCCACGCGCAGCGCCAGCAGCGCCCCCTCGCTCCCCCTGTAACGGTACGCGCCCCACCCCGTCACGAGCAGCACGCACGCGCCCACACCCAGACACACCGCCGCCCCGCGCAGCACCAACAGCGCCCGCCGCCGACGCCGCGCGCTCCGAAGAAGCTTTTGCAGTTGTCCGACTTCGTAATTCATATAGCGACCCGCAAAGAGTACAACGGAACGAATTCACACGGATGGACAGGATGAACAGGATGAGAGATTTGAGATTTGAAATTTGAAATCTGTATTTGCTTCATCCCGTCAATCCTGTCCGTCCGTGTGAACTCTTCTTCCTCACCCGATCATCTTCACGACTTTAGTCCGGCGCGCGAGGACGGACTCGGCGGCGAGGAGGAGGAGGGCGGCGAGGAGGAGCGGCCACCACGCGCGCTGCCGCGCCTCGATCTCTTCGCCGCTCTCGCGCCCGGTGGCGTCCGGCGCGGGCGGCGCGGCCGGGTCGCCGCCGGTGAAGGCGGCGAGGAACTCGTCCTGGTTCAGCTTCGAGAAATCCCCCTCGCGCCCGTCCACGTTGACCGCCGCGAAGTCGTGCCCCGCGCCGTAGCGCAGGCGGTAGAAGCCCGGCTCGCGCCCCGTCAGAAGCGCCTCGCCGTCCTTCGACACCGCGGGACTCTTCAGCCGCGCGCCCGACGGGGAGTCCACCGCGGGCGGCGAGCCTTCCGCCCCCTTCGCCAGGACGAACGCCTGACCGAGTCGGTGCCACGCGCTCGCCTCGCGCTCGCCGAGGTAGCGCACCATCTGCTGCACGAGCGGCAGGTAGACGGGCGAGAGCGGCAGGTCGCTCCAGGCCATCCCGAGCGTCGAGGTGTAGACCAGCACGCGCCCCGCGCCCGCGCCGGACTCGACGAGGGCGGGGCTCCCGTCCTCGAAGCTCGCGAGCACCGACGCGCCCGCGCGCGGCTCCGCGCGCTGGTAGCCGTAGACGCGCGCCGCGGGCAGCCGCCCGCCCTCGTTGAAGACCTCGAAGACCGGGTGCGAGCTCTTCACCGCCGTCATCCGGACGCTCTCGCCGCGTTGGAGTTGGACTGCCTCGGTTAAAGTCAAAGGCGCGACGCGCCCGAAGGCGCGGTTGAAGCTTTCGGCCTTCGTGTTCGGCCCGGCGGCGATGACGAGGCGGCCGCCCGACTCGACGAAGCGCTCGACGCTCTCGGAGAGCGCGCCGGGCGCGAGGCCGGCGTCGTTGAGGATGACGAGCGTGTGCGCGGCAATCGCGCCGGGGTCTACCGAGGAGGGGCCGCGCACGTCGAAGGTGAAGGGCAGGTCGCCGCCCGCCGCGAGCGCGCTCTGCAAGTAGAAGCTGTCGCCGCCGCGCGCCGAGCCGTCGATGATGAGCGCCTTCGACTGCGCCTCGCGCCTGAGCGTGAAGTAGAAGTCGTTGTCGGGCGCGAAGTCTTCGGAGCGCAGACGCACGGCGCAGCGGTTCGTCCCCTCGGATAAGTTGAAGTCGGTGAACTCGACGACCTTCTCCTCGCGCGGCGCGAGCCTCAGCTCGCGCTTCTCGACCGTCTGCTCGTTGATCTGGAAGTCGAGCGTGACCGGGCCGCGCTCTTCGTCGCCGAAGTTGGCGACGTGGGCGGCGAGCTTGTCCGTGTACTTCTGCCCGTAGACGGCGCCGCGCGCCTCGACGTTCGTGACGGCCGCGTTCGCCTCGGGCGCGCCCGACACGTCGTTGAGCGCGAGGCGCACGTCGGGGGCGAGTCTGAAGGCCGCGCGCCCCGCGTCCCAGCCCGACGCCTGAAAGTCCGACAGCACGACGACGCGCCGCGCGCCGCCCGCCTTCGACTCACCGAAGAGCGCCTCGGCGCCGCGCAGCGCCTGCTCGTAGTCGGTCGCCTCGTAGCCCACGTTCAGCCCCGCGAGCGCCGCGCGCAAGGCGTTCCTGTCGGGGGTGAAAGGGCTGACGACCTCGTAGCCTTCGCCGAAGCTCAACAGCGCCACGCGCTCGTCCGGAGGCGCCTCGCCGACGAGCGCCTCCGCGCGCCGCTTCGCCTCCTCGAACAGCCCCGCGCGCCTCATGCTCAGCGAAGCGTCTATCAGGATGACGGTCGAGCGCGTTCCCTCCGACTCTTTGGCCGCGCCCGCGTTGGTGAAGTACGGCCGCGCGAAGGCGAAGACGACGAGCAGCAGCGCCAGGCACCGCAGCGCGAGCAGCAGCAGGTCGCGCAGAGTCCTCCGCCGGATGGTGCGCTGCGGCACCTGCCGCACGAAGTAGAGCGCGGGGAACTCCACGCGCCGCGCCCGCGTGCGCCGCACCAGATGCACCAGCACCGGCGCCGCCAGCGCCGCCAGCCCGAGCAGGAAGAATGGGTTCAGGAAAGACATCTGTTGGGTGCTGGGTGTTGGGTGTCAGGTCCTGGGTTTTGGTTTTAACCAACACCCAACACCCAGCACCCAACACCCTCTTACCCTTTCCCCGCGCGGCGCGAGAGGAAGGAGAAGAGCGCGAAGTCGAGCGGCCGGTCGGTCGTGACCAGTTCGTAATCGACGCGGTTGGCGGCGCAGGTCTGCCGGAGCGCGTCCGTGTGCGCCCTGACGCGCTCGCGGTAGCCGCCCGCGACCACGTCCGGCAGCACGGGCAACTGCTCGGCCGTCTCCGAGTCTTCGAGCAGGAGCAGGCTGTCCTCGAACTCGAACTCGACCTCCTTGCGGTCGAGCACGTGGAACGCGATCACGTCGTGGCCGCGGAAGCGGAGGTGCTGGAAGGCCCCGGCCAGCCGCTCGGGGCTCTCGTAGAAGTCCGAGACGAGGACGACGACCCCGCGCCGCGTCAGCCGGTCGGCCGTCAGGTGGAGCGCCTCGGCCAGACGCGTCTCGCCGCCGGCTTCGAGCGTCGAGAGGCGGCCGTAGACCGTCCGCATGTGCCCCGTGCGGTTGAGCGCCGGGACGTGCGTGTGCACGTCCGAGCCGAAGGCCGTCAGGCCCACCGCGTCCTGCTGCCGCGCGGCGAGGTGCGCGAGCGAGGCGGCGAGGAACTGCGCGTACTGGAGTTTCGTGACGCCGCCCTCCCGCCCCGCGTAGCGCATCGACCCGCTCGTGTCCACCAGCAGCGTCACCTGCGCGTTCGTGTCGGCCCGGTACTTCTTGATGAAGAAGCGGTCGGTGCGCCCGAGCAGGCGCCAGTCGAGATACCGCAAGTCGTCGCCCGGGTTGTACTGCCTGTACTCCGTGAACTCCGTCGAGAAGCCCGTGAACGGCGAGCGGTGCAGCCCCGCGATGAAGCCCTCGACCACCGCGCGCGCCAGAAGTTCCAAAGACCCGATGCGCGCCAGCACCTCCGGGTCTAAGAACCGCGGCGCCCCGCGCGCGCCCGACTCCGCGCCGCCCGACTCGACGGCGGCAGCCCTGGCCTTCTTGTCTCGCCTCCACCACATAATCTGAAGCGTGTGCGCCGAACGCCGCGTCAGCGGCGGATTCATGTCAACTCTTTTCTCATCGGCACGAACTCTATCGTGACGCCGTCGGCGATTTCGTACTCGACCTGTTCGCCCGCCGCGTAGCCGCGCGCGGCGTAGAGCCTGACGCCGGGGAGCGTCGCCATCAGTTCGAGCGCGCGGAACCCTTCGGCCTTCGCCTCGCGCTCGCAAGTCTCAAGGATCGCGCCGGCCACCCCGCGCCGCGCCCAGCCGGGGTGGACGAAGAAGGCGCGTATCTTCGCGGGCTCCGTCCGCGGGTCGAGTGCGCCCGGGTCGCGCGCGGCGAAGCGGTCGCCGCCGAAGAGCGTCCTCCTCTTACTCCAACCGCCGCACCCGACGAACTCGCCGCCGGCCTCGGCGACGTAGTACGTCCCGTCGTGAATCAAATCCGTGTCCACGCCGAAGACCGAAGCCAGCGCCGCCTCGACCTGCTCGCCGGAGTAGTCGCCCCGGCTCAGGCCGCGCGCGGATTCGGCGATGAGCCGTTCGAGCGCCGCGCGGTCTCCGAGGGTCGCGCGCCTGATGCGGTACTCCATCTACAGCCCCGACTTCGGCTCCGGCACGGCCTCGATCAGCTTCCTGATGACCTGGTCGGAGTCGACGCGCTCGGCCTCGGCCTGGAAGTTCAGCAGGACGCGGTGGCGCAGGACGGCGGGCGCGACGGCGCGCACGTCCTCGCACGAGACGTTGTAACGGCCGCGCAGCACCGCGCGCGCCTTGCCGCCGAGGACGAGGAACTGCGACGCCCTCAAGCTCGCGCCCCAGGTCACCCAGCGGTTGACGAAGTCGGGCGCGGCGTCCGACCCGGGGCGGCTCGCGCCGACGAGCCGCACGGCGTAGCGCGCGACCGTGTCGGAGACGGGCACCTGCCGGACGAGTCGCTGGAAGGCGATGATCTCTTCGGCCGTCATCTGCCGCTCGAACTCGAAGTCCTGCGGCGCGGTCGTCTGCTTGACGACGGCCACCTCGTCCTCCTCCGGCAGGTAGCCGATCTTGATCTGGAACATGAAGCGGTCGAGCTGCGCCTCGGGCAGCGGGTACGTGCCCTCCATCTCGATGGGGTTCTGCGTGGCGAGGACGTGGAAGGGGCGCGGCAGGTCGTAGCTCACGCCCTGCACGGTGACGCGCCCCTCCTGCATCGCTTCGAGGAGCGCGGCCTGCGTCTTCGGCGGCGTGCGGTTGATCTCGTCGGCGAGCACGATGTTGGCGAAGACGGGGCCGCGGATGAACTCCATCGCGCGGCGGCCCGTGGCGCGGTCTTCCTCGATGATCTCGGTGCCGGTGATGTCGGCGGGCATCAGGTCGGGCGTGAACTGGATGCGCTTGAACGACAGGTCGAGCACGGAGGCGATGGTGCGCACGAGCAGGGTCTTCGCCAGGCCCGGCACGCCCGTGATGATCGAGTGCCCGCCCACGAAGAGCGAGAGCAAGACCAGCTCGACCACCTCGTCCTGCCCCCTGATGGCCTTGCGTATCTCCCTGACCAGACCCTCGCGCGCCGTCGAGAGCCGGTCCAACAGCTCCTCGTCGCGCAGCACTTTCGTCTCGACCGCCATTCTTGCTCCTTAGGGATGAGTGCCCGACATAAATCCGCCGCGGGGCGGCGTCTGAATTTAGCCCGGCCTTTTAAGGCCGGGAATATTCCGCGACGCGGGATGTTCACCACCGGCGACCGGGCGTTGAAACGCCCGGCTAAACTCAAGCGCCGCTCCGCGGCGTCCCGTCACTGCCCCGTGATCGTCAGGAGTAACTCCTGCGCCTTCTCGTAACTCGGCGCGGCTTCGAGCGCGCGCAGGACGGAGCGCTTGGCCTCGGCCGTCTTGCCCAGGGCGTGGAAGGCGCGTGCGACGTTGTAGTGGGCCTCGGCCTGGTTGGGCGGCCGGAGGGCGAGCGCCGACTGGAACTCGGCGAGCGCGCCCGCCGCGTCCTTCGTTTCGAGGTACAGCTCGCCCGCGCGCGCGTGCGCCGCCGGCTCGAAGGGCGCGACGTAGAAGCCGAGCCGCAGCGCTTCGAGCGCCCGCGCGCGGTCGCCCTGCCTGAGCCGCAGCTCCGCGAGCCGGCCGAGCGCCTTCAGGTTCGTCTCGTCGTACTTCAGCAGGGACTCCAAAGCCTCGGCGGCCCCGGCCGCGTCCCCACGCCTCTCGTAGATGTCGGCCAGCGCCTCGTACGGGTTCCCCTCGCCCGCGTAGTGCGGGTAGAGTTCGGCCGCGCGCCGGAAGTGCCGGAGCGCGCCCTCCAGGTCCCCCTCGTCGCGCAGGAGTTGGCCCGCGCGCAGGCGCAGCGGGAAAGTCTCGCGCGCCGAGAGCATGCCGAGCACGACGTCCTTCGGCAGCCGCGACGCGTCCGCCGACGCCGCGCCGAGCCCTTCCTGCAACGGCCGCGCCTTCGCCCCGACGTACTCCATGAAGGCGCGGTCGAACTCCTCCTCGCTCAGCTTCAAAGCCTGCCGCAAGACCTCGGGCGTGCGCGCCCTGTCGCGGTAGAGCGCGAGCATCTTGAGGACGGCGTCGAAGCCGTAACGCTCGACGACGAACTCGACGACCTGCGACGCCTGGAAGTAGGCGAGCTGCACGTCGTCGGGGCGGCGGGGGCGCACGAAGCCCGCGTCGAGTTCGGCCATCTTGAACCAGCGCCCGTCCGCGTACGCGCGCAGCACCGAAGGGTTCCACCCGCCGCCCCAGCCGGGCCGCGCGCGCCGCTCCTCGTAGACGGAAAGCCCCTCGGAGAACCAGCGCGGGATGCGGTAGTCGGTCATCTGGAGCGTGATGACGTGCGTGTACTCGTGCCAGAGCGTGCCGCCCCAGTTGAACTCGCCCGCCGGCCGCGCCGAGGGCGAGTCCTGCGCGATGACCTGCCCGAAGCAGACGCCGAGCGCGCCCAGACCGGGCAGCCCCAGGGCGCGCACGGCGAAGTCCTCGTGGTTGGTGAAGAGCTCGACGACGACCGGCCCCTTCGGCGTGAAGCGGTACTTCGCGGTGAGCTTCGCGGCCGCCTCTTCGAGCAGGCCGGCGGCGAGCGGCGCGAGCACTTCCGCTTCGTTCGCGCCCGCTTTGATGACGAACGCGCCGCGGCGCGTCTCGCGGAAGTCGCGCATCACGTCGAGCAGGTCGAGCGTGTTCTTGGCCCACGCGTTGAACGGGTCGCCCCGGAAAGACTTCTCGACCGCGGCGCGCCCCTCCTCCATCCGGCCCAGGCGCAGGAGCGCCATCCCGAGACTCAGGTGCGCGCTCCACAGGCGCGGCGAAAGCTCCACGGCGCGGCGCGAGAAGTCGGCCGCCTGCTCGACCCGGCGCGTGATGGTCGCGTAGTGCGCCAGGGTCTCGTAGAGCCGGCCGTAGCGCGGGTTGACCGCGAGCGCCTGCGCGGCCGCGGGCGCGAAGTCCTTGTCCTGTAAGTAGAGGAGCGCGGCGCGCAGCGCGTGCAGCTCGGCCGAACGCGGGTTGACGCCCAGCCCCTTGTCGATCTCGGCGGAGGCTTCTTCGTACTCGCCGGCTTCGAGTTCGAGCGCGGCCGCGAGCGCGCGCGCCTCGACCATGTTGGGGTTGATGTCGAGCGCGCGAGCGAGCGAGGCCAGGACCTCTTCGTCGCGCCCGATCTTCTTGTTCACGGCGACGCCGAGGTGCGCGCGCGCGCTGTTCGGGTTGACCTTCAGCGCGTCCTCGAAGAAGTCGGCCGCCTCCGCGTAGTTGTACTTTTCGGTGAACAGCTCGCCGCCGCCGAGCTGCGCTTCGACGTACGAAGGGTCGGCCTCGACCGCCTCGGCGTAGAGGCTGCGCGCGTCCTGAAATCTTTCGAGGTGGACGAGAGCGCGCGCGACCGTCGTGAGCGTGGGGGCGTCCGCCGGCTCGCTCTCCTGGTAGAACCTGACTATGGAGGAGAAGAGTTCGCGCGCGCGCGACTCCTGCCCCGTCGCTTCGAGCAGCTCGGCGCGGCGCAGGTCGCCCGCGAGCCCGTCGGCCGCGCGCTCGAACTCCCTGATCGCCTCCGCGTAACGTCCGGTCGCCGCGAGCGCCTCGCCCAGCTCGTGGCGCACGCCGCCCGCCTCCGGGTGCGTGTTGAGGAACGCGCGCGCCGCCGCCTCGGCCTCCGCGTAACGGCCGGTCTCCAACTGCGCGCGCAGCAGGAGCCTCTGCGCCGCCGCGTCCGACGGGCTCGACTTCAGGCGCGCACTCAGCAACTCCATCGCGCGCGCGTACTCGCCGCGCTTGAGCGCGGCCTCGCCCGGGGGCGAAGCGGTCTGGGGCAGGTTGTCTATCGTGACTTGGGCGGAACCGGCGGGCGCGTGTGCGGCGGCGAGCGCGCAGGCGAGCAGCGCCACGCGCGCGAACGCGTGCGCGAATCCGCGCCCCGCCCCGGGAAGGGACGGGACGGCCGACGGCGCCACTCTCGTCTTAAGCTTCGCCCTCACGGCACGCCCCTCTTGATGCTGCGGTTCACCTTCGCCAGGCTCACGAAGATTCGCTCCAGCTCGGCCTCGTACTCCGCCTCGGCCAGAAGACCTTTGCGCGCCTTGAGCTGCTCGACCTCGACTTCGAGCCGCTCGCGCTCGCGCAGAAGGCGGCCGGTCTCCGCGTTGGCCGCCGCCTGCTCGGTCGAGAGCGAGTCGAGGTAGACGTTGCGCGCGAGCGCGCCGTCGCCGCCCTCGGCGGCCGGGTGGCCGACGCCGTCGCCGCTGTCGTCGAAGAGCGCGTGCTCGGTCGCCAACCTCCCGGCGCGCTTGTACTGCTCGGCCGTCAGGCGCGCAGCGTAGTCGAAGGCTTCGAGCACGGAGACGCGGCCGTTCTGGTCGGCGTCCGACTCGCGGGCCGCGAGCGCGGCGATGAGGTGCTCGGGGAAGCGCGTCGCGTTCTGCTCCTGCCCGCTGCGCGTCGCGGTGACGACGACGCGCCCGCGCCCCGAGAGCGGCTTGATGAACTCGCCGCTCGCGCTCGCCATGTTGAAGACGACGACGCGCCTCGACGGCAGCCCGCCCAACAGCTCCGCGTACTCGGCCGCGGTGAGGTCCGGGCCGACGAGGCCGAACTTGGCCTGCCTCCCGTCGAACGTGCCGTGGCCGATGAGGAAGACGAAGACCGTGCTCTCCGGCCCGGCCGACGCGCGCAACGTCTGGAACGCGCGGCGCACCTCCTCGGCCGTGGCGCGCAGGCCCGGCCCGCCCTCGGGCGACTCCGTCAAGACCGTGACCCGCGCCTCGTCGAACCCGAAGCGCTCGACGAGCGCGCGCCGCAGCTCCTTCGTCCACCCCGCGAAGCGCTTCGCGAACTCCTCGTCGCCGCTGGCGCCGCTCAGGATGACGGCGAACTTGTTCGGGTCGGCCGCCGCCCGCGCCGCCGCGCCTTGCGCGCGAGTCGTCACGGCCGCCGCGCAGCCGCACACGAGCGCGATGATGAGTCGAATCAAAATCCCCTTCATGAAAACTTCAGGCGAGCCCGTGCCGCTTGCGCAGGAACCACTCGCCGCCGAGCAGGCCGACGAGCAGGAGGAAGTTGACGGGCATGTCCCAGAGGTCTTTCGTCACCGGGCGCGAGTTGTCGGTCTGCCTGTAGGTCAGGTCGTCCACGAGGGCGCCGGCCTCTTCGAGCGTGTAGTACTTGCCGCCCGTCTCGGCGGCGATGCGCTTGAGCAGCTCCTCGTCGAGCGAGGCGTCGTAGAACTCCCGGTTCAGCTCCGCGACCAAAAACTCGGACTGCGCCGCGGCCTCGCCGACGGAAGGCCCGCCCGCGCTCAGCTCGATCCGGTGGCGCCCGAGTTCGTCCGACCTGAACTCGCCGACGTAGACGTTCGCCTCGTCGCGCGCGGTGAACCGGAGCGGCACTTCGACGGCCGCGCCCGAGGGCTTGACGACGCGCGCGACGGCGCGCGCGTCCGCCGCGGGGTTGAACTTCTTGTCCCTCAAGTCGGCGACGATGCGGACCGTGTCGCCGGGGGCGTACGCGTCCTGCCCGGCCGCGACCTCGAACTGCCGCGGCGTCCCCTGCACGAGGTAACGTAACATCTGACGCCAGAAGTTCTCGTGAGCGTTGCTCTTCGAGTCCGAACGCATCCGCCAGCGCCAGGTGTCGGACGCGGTGAAGGCCAAAGCCTGCCCGCGCCCGTAGCGCTGCTGCGCGAGCAGCGTGACCGGCCCCGAGGCCCCGCGCCCTTCGGCCGCGGGCCGCCGCGCTTCGAGCAGGACGGTCGCGCCCGGCTTCACGCCCGCGGGCGCCTCCGGCACGGAGACGGCGGGAAGCTCGTTCCAGGTCTTCTGACTCTGCTGCCGGTCGTCGCTCAAACGCGTGACCGGGTGCGAGGCTCCGCGCGGGGTGAGTTGGACTTTGAAGGCGGGCGCGTTCGCCTCGGGGTTCGGCCCGGCGGAGGCGCCCGCGGCGCGCTGCGCCATCGTGACCGGGAGCGCGTCGGCCACGGGCGTGCCCGCGTAGCCGCCGCCGCCGAACGCGTAGCTCCCGCCGACGGCCAACAGCCCGCCGCCGCGCCGCGCGACGAAGGCTTCAATCGCGCGCAACTGTTCGATTGAGAAGAAGCTCGCCTCGACGCTCCCGAGCATCAGGCCGTCGTAGGCGAACAGCTCCTCCTCCGTCTTCGGGAAACCCTCGGCCAGCTCGGCCTCGCCCGAGACGCCCTGCCGGTAGAGCTTGTTCTCGCCCGTGCGCAGCAGGGAGACCAGCTCGACGTTCTTCTCGCCGCGGCCCAGCGCGTCGCGCAGCTTGCCCAGCTCCCAGCGCGGCTCGCCCTCGACGTAGAGCACGCGCATCGGGCCTTCGACGACTTCGACCAGCGCCTCGCGCCGGTTGTTCTCCAACGTCAGCTCGTCCGCGAGCGGCTGCACGTCGAACGTGTAGCGGTGCGTGCCCGGCGTCGCGGGGGTCAGCTCCATCCGCACGACCTCCGTCTCGCCGCCGCGCAGGGGGAACTCCTCGGTCTTGACGGCGCGGCCGTCCTCGCTCGCGGCTATCCTGACTTTAGTCGCGCCGTAGCCGCTCGCGCGCACGAACGCCTCGACCTCGACGCTCGACCCGACGAGCACGCGGCGCGGCAGGTTGACGCGCACCAGCTCCGCGTCCGCCGGCCGCCGCGCGCTCCCCACGCCCACGGTGTAGACGGGCAGGCCGCGCGCGCGCAGGTTCCTGAGTTCCGCGGCCAGGTCGGCGCCCGCGTTCGCCGCGCCGTCCGAGGCGAGCACGAGCGCGGAGAGCGGCGCGCCCGTCGAACGCCGCGCGGCCTCCGCGAGCGCGCCGCCCGGGTCGCTCGCAAGCCCCTCGCCGGTCAACTCCTCGCCGCCGCCGATGCTTTTGAGTTGGTTCGAGAAGCCGTACGCCTGCGTCCTGAACTTCTCGCGCAGGCGCGTCTGGAAGGGGCCGCCCGGGTCGAAGAGCGCGCCGCGCATCGCGTCCAGCCGCGTCAGCCCGCCGCCCGCGTCGGCCATCTGCATGCTGCGCGAGTCGTCGGCGAGGAGCGCCACGGTGCTGCTGCGCGGGATGACCGAGGGCACGACCACCACCGGCTTCAGGAGCAGGAAGAGTATGAGCAGGAAGAGCGCGGAGCGCAGCGCCATCAGCCCGACGCGCGCCCCGCCGCCCGGCCCCTTGCACGGGCGCACGTACGCGAAGTAGACGAAGGCGAGCAGCGCGAGCGCGCAGGCGACGAGCACGAGCGCGTGCGGGCGCACGCCGAACCCGAAACGCCCGTTCGTGAAAACGGCACGCTCGTGACCCGACAAAAACTGCACGAGTCGTTCCATGAACTCCCACTTGTGAGTAGAGTCGGACGGCTTAACACGGAGGCACGGGGGCACGGGGACACGGCTCGACGCCTACTGTCTTCGAGCCGTGTCTCCGTGTCTCCGTGTCTCCGTGTTTAATGGCCGCTTACTCCCGACGCCGCCGGCTGAACCGTTTGAAAATTCAAACGCCCCGGCGGCCCCGGACAACTCTTAAACCGACCGGCGACCCTCCGAAGCGTTGGCGTATGGCGACAATATCCAATCTGCGAAACCGAAAGTCAACACCCTCCCGGCCGCTTCTCAAAACCTCCTTCGATTCCGGCCGCGCGCCGTCCAAACGGAGTCAACTTCCTACCGTTTCCTGAACCCCGAACCGAGCGCGACGCCCGACCGCCGCTCCTCGAACGCGCGCACGACGCAACCCGTGATCTCTTCGACGGCCGCGTCCGCCGGCTTGCCGCGCTCGTTGATGCCGCAGACGGCGGTCGTGCAGGCGTGGTCGAGCGCGGGGCTCCAACGCGACCGCCCCGCCGCGTCGCGCCCGTAGGTGACGTAGGCCGAGAGCGTGTTGAGCCCCGTGCCCGGCCGCTCGCCGATGAGGTGCACGACCAGGTCAACGCCGAGCAGTTCGCCCGCGTGATAGCCCGCGCGCACGCGCCCGTGCTCGACGACCACGTCGGCCTCCCCGACGTGCAGTGCCGCCTCCGTCAACGCGCGACGCAGCCGCGGCAGCACGGCGCGCAGGTTCTCGTTGAGCGCGTCCGCGTTCAGTCCGTCCGACAGCACGAACTGCACGCGCGGCCTGCGCGCGCCGTAGAGGCCCGCGACGCGCGACGCGTCCTCCGGCCGCAGGAGCTCGCCCGCCGAAGGCTCCGAAAGGTACTGCTCCCTGTCGCGCGCCAGCGTCCGCACGCGCAGGTGCCGCGGGCTGACTTCACGCAGGACGCCCTCGTCGAGCGTCGAGTAGAGCGCGCGCCTCGCGTGGCCGTAAATCTTCTCCAGCCGCGCCTCGACCGCGGGCGGCGGCGCGTAGTCCGCGGCGTGGCCGAAGCCGAGGTCGTAGCCGCGCCCCGCCAACAGTCCAACCTTCTTCGAGCCTTCGGCGCGTAAGGTCTCGTCCGTGCGCGCATCACCTCCGGCCTTCGCGTACGCGGCGTAGAGCGAGGCCGCGCCCGCGGCGTCCGCGCGCGGGAGCCCGCCGTCGTCCATGACGCCAAGCTCCTTCAAACGTCTCCGCATGGGCGTGGAGATTCCCCTCCCCGTCCGCCCTCTTAACTGCGGGTGCTCGCGGAAGGAGGTCGTCAGGTAGCCGAGCATCGGGTCGGCGTTGCCCGCGACGGCCATCAGGTACGCGGGCGCGGCGCGCTCGACGATCTCGGCCGTCAGCCTCTTCAGCTCCGCCGGCTCGATGCCCATGTGGAAGGTCGAGCACACGTCGAGCCCCATCGTCAGCCCGTGCAGCTTCGCCATCAGGGTGTCTTCGAGGCACGCGCGCAGGAGTTGTTCGCCCGTCCGGAAGACCTCCGGCCCGATGAAGCCGGCCACGTCGTTGACGATCATCCACGCGCCGGTTCTCTTCCCTATGTGGCGCGCCACGCCGTAGCTGCGCGCTTCGAGCGTGACCATGTCCGAGCCCTCGGCCGCGCCGTTCGTCACCTCCGACCCCTGCCCCGTCTCGAAGTAGAGGCCGGGGAAGCCGCGCGCCAGTTCGAGCAGGCCCTCCACGTCCAGGCCCACCATGCCGGCGAGCGCCTTCGACGTGCCGGCGAGGCTCTGGAAGCCCACGTCAACCTTCACGCGCGAGCGCGCGCTCGACTGCTTCACGATGTCGGAAAGGACGCAGTAGCGCGTGGGGAGCTTGAGGCGTTCGACGATTGAGCGCAGCAGCTCTTCGAGCCGGACGATGGTCTCCACGTCGTCGCCCGCGGGGTTGAGGCCGAGGATGACGTCGCCGCAGCCGTACGTCAGACCTTCGAGGACGGAGAGAAGTATCTCCTCCTCCTCGTCGCCGGGGCTGTTCGGCTGCAAGCGCGAGCCGAAGTGACCGGGCGAGCCGACCGCGACGCCCTCGCCCGGCAGCGGGTTGAAGATGCCGCGCGCCACCGCCGACAGCTCGTCGTTCGACATCAGCTTGACGACCGCGGCGACCGCCTCGCTGCTCAACCCGTCCCTGTAACGTCGAACCCACTCCGCCCCGCCGCGGCCGAGCAGGAGGTTCTTCAACCCCCCGACCGTCAGGCTTGAGATTTCCGCCGCCAGCCTCCGGTCGAGTGACGCGTCGAGCGCGTCGCTCACGCCGTCTTCGACCAACGCGGTCGCCGAAAGCTCCCCGAGCGTGACCGCGCCGAGCGCCGCCCGTGCCGAAGCGCGCGCGGCGTCGTCGCGCGTCCCGCCCACGGCGAGGTCGCCCTCCTTGAACTCGTTGGCGAGGGCGAACGTCCGCAGCAACTCCTGTCGATTTGAAGGCATTACTACTGAGAGCCTGCTTGAAACGTCTTCGCCCCGGAGGGGCGGGATGTTTATGGCCCGAAGCTGAGATTAACTGCTCAAGCTCCGGAGGAGCGGCATGTAAACATGTCGCCCCTGACGGGGCTCGGAGATTAATAAGAGCGCGGGGCTATAAACATCCCGCCCCTCCGGGGCTTTACACATAAGCTCTGACAACGACTTTAAGGCTTGCCGACGGGCTCAAGCCGGAACCTGTACTCGTAAGGTTTGGCCGGCAGGCGATATTCGGCGTGCGGCTGCGCGCCCCAACTGTCGTCGCCGCCGACGCCCATCTGCCGGTGGTCGAGGTTGACCGTGATCTCCTTCGACATCTGAATCTCCGCCGAGTGCTTCGCCCGCTCAAGCTCAGACATGTGGAACGGCCACGCGCTGAAGTAGATTTCCGGCAGGCCGACCGCGCGGAAGCCGACGCCCGACGCGTTCGTGAACGAGACCCAGCGCACGTCCGTGCGGTTGCCGTTCTCCTGCGGCTCGACGTAGGGTGTCCAAAGCTCTTCGACCGACGAGCGGTAGACGCCCACGGCCGCGCCCGTCCTTCTGTCCCAGTAGGTCTCGTGCGGCCCGCGCCCGTACCACTCGACGTTGCGGAACTCTGCGGGGATGAGCATCTGCATCCCGACGCGCGGCAACTCCGGCGCCCCAGCGGCGGGCGTGAGCGCGCTCTCGACCTCGATCACGCCGCTGCCGTAGACGGTGTAGGAGGTGCGCGTCTTCGAGCCCGAGGGCGGGAGCGTCGCCTCGGCCGTCACGCGTGTGGCGCCCGCGCCGCGACGCTCGACCGAGACTCGCGTGACCTTCCGTTCGGCGGCGGCCGTGCGCCAGACGCCGAGCCGCTTCGCCATCTGGTTGCCGCGGTCGTTGTCGATGGGCGCGCGCCAGTAGTTCGGCGCGAGCGGCCCGGCGACGAGCGGGCGGCCGTCCACCTCGTATGCTTCGAGCGCCCCGCTCTCCCTCCCGACGCGAACGAGGAAGCGCGGGCCGCGCAGAGTCACCGAGTCGGCCGTCTCCTCGACCAGGAGCGCCGGCGCCGACGCCGCGTCGCCCGCGGGCACCGCCCGGCCGCCGTAAGGCATCGCGAACTGATCCCACGCGACGACGTGCCCGCGCTTCGCCCAGGGCGTGTCGGCCGCGAGCGCGAAGCTCACCTTCAGAAAATATTCGGCGCCGGGCTTCGACGCCGGGCGGCGCAAGGGCAGAGTTACTTCTTCCGACTGCCCGGCGGCGGTGCGCAGGCGCGGCAGTTTACCGCGTTCGATGACCGCGCCGTCCTCGGCCAACTCCCAGGAGCCCTCGGCGTAGGAGAGGTCTGCGAAGAGGTGCTTGTTGCGCACGCGCACGCGTCCCGCGCCCAGGTCGACCGGCTCGACCTTGACGAACTGGTAGACCTTCTTCACCTCCTCAAGCTCCGGCTGCGTGCGCCGGTCGGCGAAGACGAGGCCGTCGCCGCCGTTGCCGTCGTTCGGCCGGTCGCCGTAGTCGCCGCCGTAGGCCCAGAGGTCGCGGCCGTCTGCGGTCTTCCTCCGGAACGTCTGGTCAACCCAGTCCCAGATGAAGCCGCCGTGGAAGTTCCCGCGCGACTCCAGCACGTCCCAGTATTCCTGAAGGTTCCCGACGCTGTTGCCGAGCGCGTGCGCGTACTCGACGAGGTAGAAGGGCTTGCCCTCGCCCTTCTGCTCCCAGTACTTCACGAGGTTCTGCGGCTTCGTGTACATCGGGTTGAAGGCGTCGCTGTGGACGCTCGCGCCGCCCTCGTAGACGAGGACGAGTTCCGGGTGATTCGCCTTGACCCACGCGCGCGCCGCCGCGAGGTTGCGCCCCCAGCCGGCCTCGTTGCCGAGCGAGAAGAGGAAGATGCCGGCGTGGTTCTTGTCGCGCTCGACCGTGCGGCGGACGCGCTCGACGTGCGCGTCGGTGAAGTCTTCGGAGTCGGAGACGCGCTGCCTGTCGTTCGAGCCGTAGCCGTGCGACTCGATGTTGGCCTCGTCCTGCACGTAGAGGCCGTACTCGTCGCAGAGCGCGTACCAGCGCTCGTCGTTCGGGTAGTGGCTCGTCCGCACGGCGTTGATGTTGTGACGCTTCATCAGCAGGATGTCTTCGACCATCATCTCGCGCGTCGTCACCTGCCCGAGGTCCGGGTCGTGCTCGTGCCGGTTGACGCCCTTGATGACGACCGGGCGCCCGTTGACGAGAAGCCGCCCGTCCTTTATCTCGCTCGTGCGGAAGCCGAGCCGCCACGGGATGGCTTCGAGCACGCGGCCTTTTGAATCCTTAAGGGTGAGGAGGAGCGTGTAGAGGTTCGGCTCCTCGGCCGACCACTTCGAAGGGTTCGCCACGTTCTGCGAAAGGTCGAGCGAGACTTCGCCTCCCGCGTCCGCCGTCGGCGCGGCCGACGGAGGCACGCCGACCGCGGCCCCCTTCGAGTCGAACAGCTTCGCCTGTAGCGTGAACTTCTCCCGCGAAGCTCCCGCGTTACGCACCTTCACGTTCAGGGCGAGACGGGCGTCGCGGTACTGCTCGTCGAAAGTCGTGCGCGCGTAGAAGTCTCGGACGTGCAGCGGCGCGCGCGACACAAGCTCCACGTCGCGGAAGATGCCCGAGAGCCGCCAGAAGTCCTGGTCTTCCAGATAGCTCCCGTCCGAGAAGCGGTAGACCTCGACGGCCACCGTGTTCTCGCCGGGCCGGACGTACTTCGTCACGTTAAATTCCGCGGGCAGGCGGCTGTCCTCGCTGTAGCCGACCTTCTGCCCGTTGACCCACACGTAGCAGGCCGAGTTGACGCCGCGCAGCACGAGGAAGGTCTCGCGCCCGCGCCAGCTTTCGGGGACGTTGAAGGTGCGCCGGTAGGAGCCGACCGGGTTGCGCTCCTCGTACGTCGTCCAGTCCTTCGGCGGCTCGCCCATGACCTTCGGCGCGTCGCGCTTGAACGGGTAGATGATGTTGAGGAAGATGGGCGTGCCGTAGCCCTCGAACTCCCAGTTCGCCGGAACCTTGATCTCCTTCCACCCGGACACGTCGAACTCCGGCCTGTAGAAGTCGGCGGGCCGGAGCGACGGCTCCTTCACCCAATGAAACTTCCACATGCCGTCGAGCGAGCGGACGAACGGCGAGCCGGGGGCGTGCGCCGCGCCCGGCGCGAACGCGAGCGCCCCGCGCCGCGCCGCGGCCTCGTCCGCGTAAGGGACGAAGGTCGCGTGCGCGGGCTCCTTGTTGACGCTGAAGACGCGCGGGTTCTCCCAGTCGGGCGGTTCCGCCTGTCGCGCCTGCGGCGGGGCGGGCGGACAGGCGAGTAGAAGAATGGCGGCGGCGACGAACCTTCTCATCGGTTGCTCCCCGGGTCTGCCTGCGGGACCTGCCCGACCCACTCGCGGAAGTTGCGTTCGAAGAGGCGCGCGGCGTCGCGCTCGACCTCGGCGCGCGTGACCGAGCGCCCGCTCTCAAGCAGGCGCTCGTAGGATTCCGCGAGCGCGTCCGCGACGACGCGGCGCGAGTGGCGCCACTTGTAGACCAACTGTTCGAGCACGCGCGCGTCCGAGTGCTGCGCGACGAAGCTCGTGCCGAGCAGCTCCAGCCGCTCGCGCGTAATCTCTTTGATGATCGAAGGGTTGTTGAGGAACCACCAGCAGCCGAACGGCAAAAGGTTCGAGAACTTGCGCGCCGAGACGCACAGCTCGTGCTGGTTCTCGCGCGAGAGGAAGGTCGTCAGGAAACGGACGTCCGGGTTCCCGGCGCACAAACGCTCGACGGCCGACACGTCCGCGCGCCCCACGCCGTCGCCCGCCGCGCGCAGCGCGGGGTTCACGCCGCGCCGCACGCCGATCATCAGCGCGAACGAGAGGCCGTGAGCACGCGCGGTCGGCAGCACGACCTCGCGTAAGACGCGGTCGCGCGCGTCGGCGGCCGGGTACCCGAAGTCGTCCGGCAGCGACACGGCCATGTAGAGCGGACGCATGCGCTCGATCCAACGGTCGAGGAAGCGCCGCACCTCTCTCACGGTCGCGCCGAACATCCCGCGGTCAACCTCGTACCCGCGCGCCGAGAGCGCCTCCGCCGAGTCCGCCCAGTCGTTGAGCAACCCGTCCATCCGCAGCGCCGCGTGGAAGCGCCCGTCTATTCCCGAACCGCCCTCCCAGACGCGCGCCTCCCGTTCGTCGAGCGGGTCGTTGGTCATCACCACGTCGCTCACGCCCGCCAACTCTAAGACCCGTTCCAGGTGTGCGGCCGGCTCCTGCTCGCGGAAGAACTCGCGCGCTTGACGCAGGTCGGTGGCCGCCGCGTCGAGGCCGAACGAGTCGAGGACGGTGACGACGCCGCGCGCCGCCTCCGAGACGGGCGTGTTCTCCACGAAGAGCGTCCGCCAGACGAGGTCGGCCTGCTCGGACTTGCCCATCCGCCAGAAGTCGTCGTAACTGACATCCGCGGAGCGGAAGGTCTCGGCGACGAGGTAGTGGTAAGTCAACAGCTCGTCGATGCCCGAAAGGCCCAGCCCGCCGAACTCCGGCGCGTAGAGGTGCGTGTGCATGTCGATGACCGGCACGGCCCCGACGACCTCCGACACCTGCCGCCGCAGCTCTTCCCGTCCCGTCAGGCGCGGCCCGCTTCTATCCTCAGTCACGCTGCTCGTCATCATTCATCCTCGCGGTAGATCAGGCAGTACCACCCGCGGTAGCGGGTGGGCCGGTGCGATACGGCCCGCCCGGTCAGCCAAAACCCACCCGCTACCGCGGGTGGTACTGACCCGTTTGCCGGACGCTCTTTCTGACAGAAGTCAGGGCCTCATCATAACCGCTCACTTCCCCTCCTTCATAAGCTCGCGGTAGAAGCTTTGCAGGGTGTAGAAAGCCTGCTTCCGCTCGCCGCGGTTCGAGATGAGCCCCTTGCGGTTGTAGAAGTCCTGTATGCGCGGCAGCGGCCTGCGCGGCGAGCGGAAGTCGGTCAGAATCCACGGCGACATCCCGCGCAGGGAGGGCATCCGCCGCAGCATCGCGATCTGGTGCTCGTAGATGTCGCGCTGGTACTCCTCCGTCCAGCGCTGCCCCTTGTCGCCGTGGTGGCCCGCCAGCGCGTCGCCGCCGAACTCGCTGATGACGAGCGGCTTGTCCAGCGTCACCTTCCACGCCAGGCGGTCGGCCTTCTCCGGCGGGCCGTCGTACCAGCCGACGTACTCGTTGCAGCCGAGCACGTCCAGATACTCGCCGAGCGGGTCGTCAACCAACTGCGTGTTCGGGTCGGTGTAGCGCCGCTCGTTGGCGGCCGTCAGCAGGCGCGTCGGGTCGAGCGCGCGCGCGTGTTCGACGAGGCCGCGGAGGAACCTGTTGCGCGGCTCGCTCACGGGCGTCTCGTTCGCCACCGACCAGAGGACGACCGACGCGCGGTTGCGGTCGCGCGCGATCATCTCGCCGAGCTGCGCCTTGGCGTTCGCGTACGTGCCGGGGTCGTCCCAGAGGATCGTCCAGTAGACGGGCACCTCCGACCAGACCATCAGGCCCATCTCGTCCGCGACCCGCGTCATCTGCTCGTTGTGCGGGTAGTGCGCCAGGCGCACGAAGTTGCAGCCCAGCTCCTTCGCCCACGTCAGGAGCATCCGCGCGTCGGCGTCGTTGACCGCCCGCCCGCCGCGCAGGGGCGACTCTTCGTGGACGGAGATGCCGCGCAGGAAGACGGGCCTGCCGTTCAAGAGGATGTCGGCCCCGCGCGTCTCGACGCTGCGGAAGCCGACGCGCTCTTCAATGGTGTCCGCGCCCGCCGTGACGACGACGCGGTAGAGCTTCGGATGCTCCGGCGACCAGAGGTCGAGTTTCGCTCTGAAGCTAAAGGGCGCGAGCCCTTCGGCGTCGGCCTTGAAGGTCTGCTTAACTTTCGCCTCCGGTATCTCGACGGTGACGGCCCGCCCGGGCGCCGCGGCGCCGTCGAGTTTGACCCAGCCGGCGACCTCTTCGCGCGAGCCTTTTTTGAGTTGGACGAAGTAGTCGCGGACGTATGTGTCGGGCACCTCGACGAGCGCGACCGGGCGCGTGAGGCCGCCGTAGTTCCACCAGTCTGTGTTGAGCGTCGGCACGGCGTCGCGCCGCCGCTTGTTGTCCACCTTGACGACGAGGAAGTTGTCGCGCCCGCGGACGAGGTTCGTGACCTCAAAATTGAAGGGCGTGAATCCGCCCTCGTGGCGGCCGAGCTTCTCGCCGTTGAGGTAGACGACCGCCTCGTAGTTGGCGCCGCCGAAGTGCACGAAGAGGCGCGTGCCCGGCCGCCTCCGGTAGTCGAAAGACTTCTTGTACCAGACCGTGCCCTCGTAGAAGAGCAGGCGCTCGTCCTGCGAGTTCCAGTCGCCGGGGACGTACATCTGCGGCGAGTCGTCGAAGTCGTACTCGACGAGGTCGCCCGGGTTCTTCGGCTTCGCGTTCTTGAAGTAGCCGTTGGGGCTCTCCTTGTAGCGGTAGTCGTAGAAGCCGTTCTCGTAAGGGTCGATGATCGTCTGCCAGCGGCCGTCGAGGCCGAGCGCGTGCCGCCCGCCGACGTTCGTCACCAACGGCGACTGCGCCCGCGCAGCCGCACAGACCAGCAGCACGAGACCGAGCGCCCCGAGTTTTATCTTCAAGGTTAAGACCTCCGCGTGACTTATAGCACCTTGCAATTGAGGGCGGATGCGATGGGGTCAGTCGGAACCGCCTGCGGTAGCGGGCGGGTATCGTCGCCATGGCCCGCCCGCTACCGCAGGCGGCTCTGACTCGCCGCGACTAACGCCCCGGCCGCCATTCGAGAATCGAGACGGGCTGCGCCGGGATGTCCTCCGTCGCCGCGAGTCGTGCTGGTTCCAGACGGCGTGCAGGAACCCAGCGCCGTCCACGGCGATGCTGATCGACTTGTGCGCGTCCGCCGCGTCGCCCGTGTACTACGTCCGGCGCAACTCCCAGCGGGTCGTGCCCAGCCTGCGCTTCGCCGGCACGACCCGGCCCTCCGCGTCGTAGAAGGCGACGTACTGCCAACGGCCGCGGCCGACGACCGAGTTGCGGCGGAAGATGACGGCGTTGGCCTGGTTCCTCGCCCACCCCTCGCCCACGCGCGCCAGACGCGTCGGAGGCCGCGCCGCCGCGGCCTGGCTTGCCACGACGAAGAAGGCGAGAGACGACGTTAACAGTCGAAAGCCCTTCATCACCCTCCCGGCGCCCGCCGTAGTATCATCCCACGGCTGTCAGATTCCCTCTGCGAGAGGCTCACATCATGCCACGCTTTGGAAGCGCGTCGCTCGTCTGTGTCGCGCTCCTGCTCGTCAACGCGGTTCACACGCAGGCGCAGCGCCGCCGCGAGAGAGTCGCGCCGCGCGCCGGACAGGTCTTAACCCTCAAGCCGCAGCGCGTCTCGCTCGCCGACGGCAGGACTTTCAACCTGAATCTTCCGGAGGGGTTCCGCCTGTCGGTCGCCGCCGAGGGCTTGAAGCGCGCGCGCTTCATGTCCCTGAGCCCGGACGGGCGCGTCTTCGTCACGGACATGCACGACCTGACCGACAACCGGAAGGGCGCCGTCTACGTCCTCGACCAGTTCGACCACGCGCACAAGAGATTCCTGAAGGTCACGCCCTATCTGACGAAACTGCGCAACCCGAACAGCGTCGCCTTCAGCACGGACGAGGCGGGGCGCGAATGGTTCTACCTCGCGCTGACCGACAGGCTCGTGCGCTACCGCTACGTGGCCGGCGCCGACGCCCCGCTCGGCGGGCCGGAGGTGCTGGCGACCTTCCCCGACTACGGGCTCGATTACAAGTACGGCGGCTGGCACCTGACGCGCACCCTCGCCTTCGGCGCGAACGGCAAGCTCTACGTCTCGGTCGGGAGCAGTTGCAACGCCTGCGTGGAGGGGGAGGACGTGCGCGCGACCGTCATCGAGATGAACCCGGACGGGAGCGGCCGGCGCTTCTACGCGCGCGGCCTGCGCAACGCCGTCGGCCTGCGCTGGGTGGGCGACAGCCTCTACGCGACCAACATGGCGGCCGACCACTTAGGCCGTGACAAGCCCGCCGACACGATGTACGCCCTGCGCGAAGGCGCGAACTACGGCTGGCCCTACTGCTACCAGTCCGGCGCGCGCCTCTTCGCCGACGCCGAGTTCAACCCGCGCGGCCGTCGCCTGCGCTGCGGCGCGGTCCCGCGCGCGCTCGCCGCCTTCGACGCGCACAGCGCGCCGCTCGGGCTCGAACACTTCGGCGCGGGCGAGCCGGAGGAGTTGGGCGGCTCGTTCCTCGTCGCGCTGCACGGCTCGACGAACAGGAGCCTCGGCCGCGGCTACCGCGTCGTGCGCGTGCCCGAGCGGGGCGGCGCCCCCGTCGATTTCATCACGGGCTTCCGACAGGCGGGCAGGGTCTACGGCCGCCCCGCGGACATCTTCCGCCTCGGCGCGGGCGCCCTCCTCTTAACGGACGACCACGCGGGCGTCGTCTACTACGTGTATAAGAGCAGTAGACAGTAGACAGTAGTCAGTAGGCTCCGCTGTTCGGACGTTGCCGACGACAATCGCAGGGTTCGAGCGAAGGAGGTTTTTCTACTGACTACTGTCTACTTGTCTCAGGCGCCACTTGATGCGCGTGTAGGCGATGCGGAAGCCCTGCCGCTCGGCGTTGCGCTGCGAGGCGGAGCCGGGCTGCGCGCACATCATGGCGAGGTCGCAGCCGCGTTCCGCGGCGTGGGCGAGTCGCGCGTCGAGCAGCGCCAGTTGCGCGCCGCGCCTGCGCTCCTCGGGGACGGTGCTCGCGCCGGCCAGCAGCGCGACGCCCTCGTGGATGCTCAGGGCGCCCGTGGCGACCGCGCGCCCGTCCAGCTCCGCCAGGAACGAGAGCGCGTCCCTCCTCGCCGCGCTCACGCGCGAGAGCCCGAGCATGAAGTCGCCCACGCCCTCGAACTCGCTCCAGCCGCGCGCCGCCGTCTGTGCCCAAAGCTCGTGCTCGTCGGGGCCGACGAGGCGCACGCTCACGCCCGGGTCGCGCCGCCCAAAAGCGCCCGCGCGCAGGGGCCGGAACATCACGCTCGTGAACTCGAACGGCTCGTACCCGCGCCCGTTTAGCAGGGGGAAGGTCGAGGGGTCTGCGAGCGGGCTGACCTCGTGGTAGACCGGCGCGCCGCGCCCGCGGAAGAACTCTTCGAGGCGTTCGAGGTCTGTGCCCGAAGCGGTCTCGAAGAGGCCGAGGCCGAACGTCTGCGTGACCGGCGACTCGACGCCGTCGAACATCGCGTAGCAGCCCGCGACCTCCGTCCAGCACGCGCCGCTCCCGGGCTCCACGGCGGCGCGCGCCTCGACGAACCCCACGTTGCCCCGCCCCTCGGCCCGCTCCAGACGCCGCGACAGGTTGAGGTCTGAGAAGATGAAAGACAGTTCGTCAAACATGGCCCCGCCTTAAACTCCCTCCCCCGCGAGGCCGGCGACGACGGCCGCCAGCTCGGCGGGCTCGACCGGCTTGGCGACGTGGCACTGGAAGCCCGACGCGAGCGCGCGCGCGCGGTCGCCGGGGCCGGCGTAGGCCGTCAGCGCCGCCGCGGGCGTGCCGCCGCCGCGCTCGAGGGGTAGCTCGCGCACCCTCTGAATCAACTCGTAGCCGTCGCCGTCCGGCATCCCTATGTCGGAGAGCAGCACGTCCGGCCGCCAAGCCTGGAGTGTCTCCAAAGCCTCCGCCGCCGACGCGGCCGTCGACACCTCCGCCCCGCGGCGCGAGAGCACCTCCGTTAAAAGGCGGCGCGCGTCGTGGTCGTCGTCCACTATCAACACCTTCATGCCTTCGAGCGTCGGCGGCGCGGCCTGCGCGTCGAAAGCTTCGGGGCGCGCGGGCGGCCCCGCGCAGGCCGCGGTCCGTCCCGCGTCGCGGGCGGCCCGCACGGGGAGCCTCACGGTGAAGGTCGAGCCCTTCCCCTCCCCCCCGCTCTCGGCCGTGACGGTGCCGCCGTGCAGCTCGACGAGGTGGCGCACGATGGCGAGGCCGAGGCCGAGGCCGCCGTGCCTGCGCGTCGTGCCCACGTCGGCCTGCCGGAAGCGCTCGAAGACGTGCGGCAGGAACTCCGGCTCGATGCCCTGCCCCGTGTCGCCGACGGCGACCTCCACCTGCGAGCCCGCGCGGCGGACGCGCGCCTCGACCGAGCCGCCCGCGGGCGTGAACTTGACCGCGTTCGAGAGGAGGTTCCAGACGACCTGCTGGAGCCGCGCCGGGTCGCCGTCGATGTTTAAGGCTTCGGCTTCGAGCCGGACGTCGAGCGCGACTCCCTTCGCCGCGGCGGCGGGGCGGACGACCGCGGCCGCCGCCTCGACGACCGCGGCGAGGTCGAGGGGGACGACCTCGATGCGGAGCTTCCCCGTGATGACGCGCGACACGTCGAGGAGGTCGTCGATGAGCTGCGCCTGCGCGCGCGCGTTGCGGTAGATGGCGGCGAAGGCGCCGGCCGCCTTGCCCTCCGAGACCTGCCCGTCGGCGAGCAGCTTGGCCCAGCCGAGGATGGCCGTCAGGGGCGTCCGCAGCTCGTGCGAGATCGTGGCGAGGAACTCGTCCTTCAGGCGGTTGGCGGCCTCGGCCTCGGCGCGCGCGGCCTGCTCGCGGGCGAGTTCGAGGCGCGCCTCCTCCGCGCGCTTGCGCTCGGTGATGTCGCGCGAGATGCCGACGAGGCCCGTGACGCGCCCCTCCTCGTCGAAGAGCAGCACCTTCGTCGTCGAGAGCCACGTCTGCGAGCCGTCCGTGTAGGTCTCGCACTCCTCCTTATCGACGAGGGGCACGCCGGTGCGCATCACGCGCTGCTCGTCCTCGTAGGCGGCGCGGGCGTGGCTCTCGACGAAGAAGTCGAAGTCGGTCTTGCCGACCACCTCCTCGGGCGCGTTGCCGCCGCGGTAGGGCGCGTGGCGGTTGACGCGCGTGAAGCGGCTCTCCGTGTCCTTGAAGTAGATGGCGTCGGGGATGTTGTCCATCAGGGCGTGCAGGAGCGCGCTCTCGCGCTTGAGCGCCTCCTGCGCCTTCTTGCGCTCGGTGAAGTCGCGCATGACGACGACCGCGCCCAGCTTCTCGCCGCCGGGGCCGTAGATGGCGCCGCCGCTCGCCAGCAGCGTGCGCGGGGCGCCGCCCTTCGGCGCGACGACCATCTCCGCGTCGCGCACGCGCTCGCCCTGCAAGGCGCGGTAGAGCGGTATCTCCTCCTTGCGCATGAGCGTCCGGCCGTCGGGCAGGTAGAGGTCGTAGTAGTCGGCCCAGTTGTCGGCCGTGATGGGGCGCTCGGAGAGCCCGTGGAGCTTGCGCGCGGCGTGGTTGAAGACGGTGAGGACGCCCGCGGCGTCGCAGGCGACGATGGCGTCCTCGACGTTTTCGAGGAGCGCGTCGACGAAGCCCTGCTGCCTCTCGGGAGGCGCGGCCTCGGGCGTGTGGCCGGGAGAGTCTGATGGCATCTGTTCTGGTGGGCTGTGAGGCGGCCGGCTTCCCCTTGTGTGGATGTGCGCCCCTAGCCGCCGGCGATGGCGCCGACGACGAGGAACGGCTCTCGTCCTGTGACTACGGCTTCCGGCAGCGGGGCGTCCGCCGGCTCGTGAGACAAATCCTGCCCGCACGCGAAGAACCTGACGTAGGGCCTGCGCGCGCCGGTCGTGTGGTCGCGGACGGTGCCGCGCAGCGCCGGGTGGCGCGCTTCGAGCGCGTCGAGCACCGAGCGCTGCGTGACCGCGCCCTCGACGAGTAAAACGACCTCGCCCTCGACGCGCGCCAGCGTCCGGAGCGGCTGCGGGAGCAGGACGCGGATCACGGCAGCGCCTGCGCCTCCACGGAGAGCACCGCGGGCAGGTCGCGCACGACGGCCTCCCAGTGGTCGCCGCCGTCGCGCGACGCGTAGACCTGCCCGCCCGTCGTGCCGAAGTAGACGCCGCACGGGTCGAGCGTGTCCACCGACATCGCGTCGCGCAGGACGTTCACGTAGCAGTTCTCCTGCGGGAGCCCCGAAGTCAGGGCCTCCCACTCGCCGCCGCCGGTGCGGCTCCGATAGACCCTTAACTTTCCGTCGGGCGGGTAGTGCTCGGCGTCGCTCTTGATGGGGACGACGTAGACGGTCTCGGGCTCGTGCGCGTGCACGTCGATGACGAAGCCGAAGTCGGAGGGGAGGCCGCCGCTCACCTCGCGCCAAGATTCGCCGCCGTCGTCGCTGCGCATCACGTCCCAGTGCTTCTGCATGAAGAGCACCTCGGGGCGCGAAGGGTGCATGGCGACGTGGTGGACGCAGTGGCCGACCTCGGCCGTCGGGTCGGGGATGTAGAGCGAGTGCAGGCCCCTGTTAATAGGGCGCCACGTCTTGCCGCCGTCGTCGGTGCGGAACGCGCCCGCCGCCGAGATGGCGACGTAGATGCGCCCGCGGTTGACGGGGTCGAGGATGATCGTGTGCAGGCACAGGCCGCCCGCGCCGGGCTGCCACTGCGCGCCCGTGCCGTGCCCCCTCAGGCCGGAAAGCTCGTGCCACGAGCGCCCGCCGTCCGTCGTGCGGAAGAGCGCCGCGTCCTCGACCCCGGCGTAGACCGTGTCGGGGTCGTCGGGCGCCGGCTCAAGGTGCCAGACGCGCTTGAACTCCCAGGGCTTCGGCGTGCCGTCGTACCACTGGTGCGTCGTGAGCGGCGCGCCGGTCTCGGGCGTGGTGTCGTAGACGAACCTGTTGCTCTCGCCCTTCGGCATCCCGTCGGGCGTCGTGGTCGGCTCGCCCGCGGGCGTGCCGGGCTGGAACCAGGTCCGGCCGCCGTCGTCCGAGCGCTGGATGATCTGGCCGAACCAGGCGCTCGTCTGCGAGGCGTAGACGCGCTCGGGGTCGGCCGGCGAGCCCTTCAGGTGGTAGACCTCCCAGCCCGCGAAGTGCGGGCCGCTGACGTCCCAGCGCCCGCGCCCCTCGTCCGAGGTCAGGACGAACGCGCCCTTGCGCGTGCCCACGAGTACCCGCACTCTGCCCACTCTTCAACCCCTTCCTGTCCTGTCGGGAATCTTAAGGCCGGCGTCCGCCCCCTCGACCCGTCGGCGGCGCGGGGGCGGCCGCTGAAAGATACTTTCAACGCGCGGCTTTTGTAAAGAGACGCCGCCCGACGGTTGGCTCGCCGCGTCGGGCGGGCCGTCCCGAAGTGTTTTTTTACTTACCGCCGGGCGTCAGCAGCGAGACGCGCCCCGCCGCTTTTAACTCGTCCCACGTCTCCTCGTCGCTCATGCAGAGGTGGGTGTCCGGCTCCGACTCGAACCACCCCCTGACGACGGGGAGCCTCCCGAACAACTCGGGCACGCCCGCGGGAAATCCGACGAGGCAGATTGTCTTCCACCCGTGCGGGAGATATTCGAGCGGGGCGGCGAACTGCTGGGTCGCCGACTTGACGACGCACCGGGCGCGGGCGGCTTCGAGTATGTTCGCCCTCGCAAACACCCGCCCGAACTCCCTGCCGACGGGTATGTCCGCGTACGCGTAGCTCAGGAAGAGGCACAGCGTGTGGCCGTCCGCCTCCTCCCCCGACAGGCCGCCCCTCACCTTCTTGTAGACCGCGCCGTGCACGATCCCGTGAACGATGAGGTAACGCTGCTCGACGGGGACTTCCGACTCCCGCATGTGGCCTGACCCGGACATAATGCTCACTTCCCCGTCAGCGCCCTCGCCTGACGGACGTACTCGGCGACCTGCTCCTGCGTCATGTGGGGCATGCTCGCGATCAACGCGTCGGCGTCGGCTTTGCCGAACACGCGGGCCGGCACGTCAATGCCCATCCCTTTCAGGATGTCCCTCGACTGTTCCAGGGTGATGGACGTGCTGGCGCGGGTCGCGAATTCGGTCGGCAGCATCTCTAGGACGATCTCCTTCTCCAGCCCCGCGCGGACGTTGCCCGCCCCTATCCTCACGCCCTGGAGGTCGAGTTGTGAGGCGACGTGTATCACCCCCTCCCCGCCCAGGGTGGCGCTCTCGGCGGCGAAGATGTGACTGATGGCCGGGTTGGTGGAGGTCGAAGTGTTCCCGAGCGCCTGCATCCCCGCGCTCCCGGCCCAGCCGACCGTCGTCCCGCGGAAGAAGAACCTCTCCTTCCGCAGGCCCCTGATGAGTTGCGCGACCTTTGCGGTCACCTTCGGCAGCACGTACTTGGCGGCGACCGCGACGCCGAGCGCCAGTACCGCCCCGAGGGCGATGTCGGCCAGGCCCGCGTTCCCGCCGTACCTGACCTGCTCCATTATCGCCTGCCCGACGATGCCCTGCACGTTCGCCAGCGTCGTCCGGATGGCGTTGGCCGCCATCGCCTCGCCGATGCCGCCGAAGAAGTGACCGCCCGGGTCAACCTTGTTGACGGCGTCGGCCCCCGCGTACAGGTACTTGTGTAGGGAGAGCGGGTCGGACGTGTTGCCCTCGAACGAGTCCATCGTCCAGAACCGGCCGGTGTCGGGGCGCACGTACCGCGCGCGGAGGTAGTAGAATCCGGTCTCGGGGTCGAAGCGCTCGCCCGCGTAGAGGTACTCGTTCGGCGTCGCGCCCGTGCGGGAGACGAGGGTGCCGAAGGCGTCGTAGGTGTAGGTGTCGGTGACGGCGCCCGCCGCGTCGGTGAGCAGGCGCACCGAGCCGTGGCCGTCGTAGCCGTAGTAGCTCACCGCCCACTGCCCGGCCGCGAGCCGGCGCTGCGAGATGAGGTCGGAGCCGTAGGTGTACTGCCTGACCACGGCGCCGCCCTGCAACTCCTCGACGACCTGCGCGTGGCCGGTCGGGTTGTTGGCGTCCACGAGGTAGGTGGTCGTCACGCCGCCCGCCGTCTTCGAGACGCGGTTGCCGTCGCCGTCGTAGGCGTAAGCGACCGCGCCGTCGGCCGCGGTCGCGAGCCGGTTCTCCCAGTCGTAGGTGTAGGCGACCCCGCCCGACGCCCTCGTGCTGCCGTTAGCGTCGTACGTGTCGGAGGTCGGGCGGTCGTTCTTGTCGTAGGCGAACGACTGCGCCCCGACGCCGGGCAGCGTGGAGGCGCGCGTCAGGCGGTTGCCCACGTCGTCGTAGGTGTAGCCGACCGAGCCGTTGACGCCGTGCGCGTCGCCCGTGACGGCCTCGCCCTTCAGCCGGTAGAGGTCGTCGTAGGTGTAGACGACCTTGCGCCCGCCGGCCTCCGTCACCGACTCGCGGTTGCCCGCCGCGCCGAGCGTGTAGGCGTAGCTGCTGACCGCCGAAGTCGCCTTGCTGATCGAGAGGCTCGTCAGGCGGTTGCGCGCGTCGTACCCGTAGAGGCTCTTGACGCCGTTGCCGTAGGTGTAGCTCTCCAGGTTCCCGACCTCGTCGTAGGCGTAGGTCGTCGTGTTGGCCCCGGCCGCGCGGTTGTCGGTCGCCGACGCGAGGCGGCCCAGCGCGTCGTAGCCGTAGTCCACGCTCACGCCCTCGTCGTGCGAAGACCTGACGGTCTTCAGGCCGCCGAGCTTGTCGTAGGTGTAGGTGAGCGTGCCCTGCGGCGACTGCTTCGAGAGCAGCCGGTCGCGCGCGTCGTAGGCGTAGGTGGTCGTGCCCGTGGCGTCCGTCATCGTGTGGCGCCGCCCCGTCACCGTGTAGGTGAAGCTGACCGGCTCCGCGCCGAAAGAGGCGTCCGGCGTCTTCTTCTTCAGCCGGTTCAGCCCGTCGTACTCGTACGTGGTCGTCTTGCCGTCGAAGTCCGTCCGCGTCCTGAGCCGCCCCGCCTCGTCGTACGTGTAGCGCTCCGACATCCCCTCGGGCAGCGTCCGCTTCGTCCGCCGCCCGAGCCCGTCGTACTCGTAGAGGGTCGTGCGCAGGTTGGCGTCGCGCTGCCAGGTCTGGTTGCCCAGCTCGTCGTAGCCGTAGGCGGTCTCCTTCCCGGCCGCGTCCTGCACCTTCACCAGCCGGCCCGCGGCGTCGTATGTGAACCGGGTCGTCTTCGCCGCCGGGTCGGTCTTCGCCACCACCTGCCCGAAGCCGTCGTAGGCGGTCGTCTCGGACGTGTCGTCGTGGTAGACGGTCTTCGTCCGGCGGTCGTTCTTGTCGTACTCGAAGGTCGTCGTGTGGTTCTTCGCGTCCGTCACCTTCCAGAGGTTCCCGGCCTCGTCGAAGACCTGCCTGGTCGTGCGCGAGAGCGGGTCGGTGACGTAGACGACGCGCCTCTTCCCCTCCGCCTCGTAGCGGTAGGTGGTCGTGTGCTTCGTCGTCGCGTCGAGCCAGCGCGACTCGGTCAGCACGCGCCCGAGCGCGTCGTAGGTCGCGGTCGTCCGGCCGCCGTCGGGGAGGAGCGTCTCGGTCACCCGCCCGAGCTTGTCGTACTTGTAGGCGGTGACGCGCCCCGCGCGGTCGGTGACCGAGGTGCGCCGCCCCTCCTCGTCGTAGACGACCTCCTCGTCCTCTTCGTCGGGGTAGACGGTGCGCGCGGGCCGCCCCTGCGCGTCGTACTCGTGGCGGGTCACGCGGCCGAGGTGATCCCTCGTCGAGGACTGCCGGCCCAGTTCGTTGTACCTGACCTCGGTGAACGTCTCGTCCGGGTAGGTCGTCTTCGTCAGGCGGTTCTCGCGGTCGTAGTCGTACCCCGTGACCAGCTCCTCGACCGTGCCGTCCGCCTTCTTCCGCTTGACGGTCTGCGTCTTGCGGTTGTTGTTGGCGTCGTAGGTGTAGCCGGTCTCGTTCCCGAGCCCGTCGGACTCGCGGACGAGCTGGCCGACGCGGTTGTAGACGTAGCCGTGGTAGCGCGGGTGCGCGGGGTCTTCCTTCGGGACGAACGTCACCAGCGTCACGTTCGAGCCCATCGGCTCGTAGGTGTACTGCGTCTCGTTGCCCTCGGCGTCCGCGGTCTTGAGCAGGTTGCCGGTGCGTTCGTCGTAGACGCTCGTCGTCACGCGCAGGAGCGGGTCGGTGACCGACGTGACGTGCCTCATCGCGTCGTAGGTGTACTTGGTGACGTTGCCGTACGGGTCGGTCGTCTGCTGGAGGTTGCCGGCCGCGTCGTAGACGTTCGCGGTCGTCCCGGCCGCGGTCTTCTCCGTCAGCACGTTGTCGTCGGCGTCGTAGGTGCGCCACGTCTCGCCGCCCTCGGCGTCCTTCGTGTAGACGACGTTGCCGCGCTCGTCGTACTGGTAGACGGTCGGGTTGCCGAGCCGGTCGCGGATGACCTCGCGGCGCGCGGCGAGGTCGTGCTCGAACGCGATCTCCTTGCCGTCGGCGTCGAGCTGGCGGACGAGGCGCCCGCCGTCCCAGACGTTGTTGATGGGCTTGAAGGTCGAAGTGCCGTCGGCGCCCGTCACCTCCATCGACTTGAGGTAGTGGTCGGGCTCGTAGGCGAAGCGCGTCGTGTTCCCCTCGGCGTCTTTGAAGGTTTCGAGGTCGCCGTTGCCGTCGTAGGTGTAGAAGCGCGAGCGCCCCTCGGGGTCGCGTATCTCCTTGACGCGCCCCAGCTCGTCGCGCACGAAGACGACCGAGGCGCCCGACGAGTGCGTGATGCCCGCGCCCGTGATCGTCAGCGTCTCGCCCGCGGGCGTCGCCACCGACTCGACGCCCGTCTTCTGGCCGAGCACGAAGCTCGTCCCGTCCTCGGTCGTCAGGCGGAAGCGCGTCGGGTTGAAGTAGTAGCCGGACGGGTCGTTGATGTCCACCAGGTCGACCGGGCCGGGCACCGAGCCCGCGACGAGGACGGAGCCGCCGTTGAGCGGCGTCAGCGTGCCGCGCGTGCCGCCCACCGGCACGAACGTGAACTGCACGGTCGAGAAGGGCTGGAACCTCTGGCACTTCTTCGCCGGCACGGCCTGGAACTTGTAGACCCTGCCCCCGCCGAAGGTGATGGTGATGATCTGCGGCCGGGTCGATTCGAGGCAGTAGGTGCGGATGCTGGCGAACGACTCGGTCTCGTACCAGTTCGAGCCGACGGGGACGGTCTTCTGCACGCGCGCGCTCGTCACCCCGAGCGTCCAGCCCGCGCCGAAGTCGCCGCGCCGCTTGTCGCGGCTGTCGTAGGAGCGCGTCACCTCGACGGGGACGCCCGCGACCGGCAAGGAAAGGTCGGTGAACGAGACGGTGAAGTGGCCGACCTTCATCTGGCGGGCGACGACCGCGCTCGAATCCATGACGGAGGTCTGCCCCGCCGCGTCGGTCGAGACGAGGCGGATGGCGTAGGCGCCGTTCATGAGCACCGTCGGGTCGAAGCGCCCGAGCACGCCGTTCGTCACCGCGCCCGTGCCGGAGGCGAACGTGTGCCAGCCCTGCGCGGGCGCCAGCTCGTCCTCGACGTACGCGTACTCAAGGCGCCACGCGCCGCCGCTCACCGTGCCGTAGATGTCCTTCGGCGCCGTGATCTCGGCGCCGTCCGCGAACGCGTTGAACTCGACGTGGGGCGCGGGGCCGGTCACCGTCTCGTAGACCGAGACGGTCACGTCGTCGGCCGCCGTCAGTTGCGAGTCGGTCGCCGTCAGGCGCAGGACGTAGGTGCCCGCGGCGGCGAAGGTCGCGCTGGTGCGCGCCGCGTTCGGCGCCGCGAACGTCACGGCGCCGGGGCCGCTCAACACGCCCCACGAGACGTTCAGCGAGCCCGACGAAGGCAGGCCGTCGTCCGACGCAGAGCCGTAGAGCGTCGCCGTGTCGGCGGGCCTGCGTATCTCCTGGTCGGGGCCGGCGGCGACCGCCGGCGCGCTGTTCGTCCCCTGCGGCCTGACCGTCACCGACAGCTCGTCGGCGGCCGTGAGCTGCGAGTCGCTCACCGTCAGGCGCAGCGTGTAGACGCCCTCGGCCGAGAAGGCGGCCGTGGTCGCGTTCGCGTGCGGGTTCGAGAAGTTGACCGGGCCGGGGCCGCTCACGACGCTCCAAGCGTACGAGAGCGTCGAGCCCGAAGGCAGGCCGTCGTCCGTCGCCTGGCCCGAGAGGCTCGCCGTGCCGGGGAGCGAGACGGTCTGGTTCGGCCCGGCCTCCGCCGTCGGCGCGTGGTTGACGGGCGCCGGCTTGACCGTCACGACCAGGTCGTCATGCGCGTTCAGGTCGGAGTCGTCGGCCGTCAGGCGCAGGACGTAGTTGCCCGCCTCCGAGAAGGAGACGTTCGTCGACGCGGCGCCGGCGTCGGCGAACGTGACCGCGCCCGGCCCCGCCACCTTGCGCCAGCGCGCGGACACACTCCTCCCCTGCGGGAGCCCGTCGTCGCTCACGGAGCCCGCGACGGCCGTCGTCGAAGGGAGCGTGATGGTCTGGTCGGCGCCGGCGACGGCCGCGGGCGCCGCGTTCGCCGCCGTGACGTTGACCGACACCTCGTCCGCACGCGTCTCAGCGCCGTCCGAGCCGGAGAGCCGGAGCACGTACGCGCCCGGCGCGGCGAACGAGGCGGAGGTCGAGGCCGCGGAGGCGTCCGCGAAGGTGACCGCGCCGGGGCCGCTCACCACGCTCCAGGCGGCCGTCGGCGTCGCGCCGCCCGAAGGCAGGCCGTCGTCCGTCACCGTCCCTTCCAGCCTCACGCCCGCGTTCGTCAGGGCGCGCACCGAGACGGCGTCGAAGTAGACGTCGGTCGTCTCGCCGCCGTGGCGCGCGGCGAGGAGGCGCACGCGCAGCATGCGCGCCGCGGCGGGCGCGGCGAACGTGCCCTCGACGCCGTGCCATGAGTCGGAGGTGGTGACCTCCTCCTGCGACTCAAGGACGCCGACCATCGTCGAGCCCGTCGCGTCGTAGAACTCGAAGCGGATGCGCCCGCCGTCGGGCACGGCCTCGGCCCCGGCGCGCACCCACGCGAGGAATCGGAACTGCTGCGCGCCGGTCTTGATGGAGCCGGCGTAAGGCGTCAGGTCGATGTCCTGGCGCAGCTCGGCCTGCGCGTCGCCCGGGGCGTGGAGGTAGGTCGAGCCCTCGAAGCTCTCGTAGAACGAGCCGGTGCCCGCGGGCGCCTGCGCCCAGGTGGTGCCCGCGGCCTTCGTCCAGCCGGGAATCTCGCCCGCGACCGGTGGCTCTTCGCCGCCGGGGTTGCGCACGAGGTTGAGGCCGGGCGTCGCCGTCCGGTCCTCGCCCGCGCTCACGGCGGGCGGCTGGTTCGGCGGCGCGGGCTCGACCGTGACGGTCACCTCGTCGAAGGCCGACAGCTCGGTGTCGTTCGCCGTCAGGCGCAGCACGTAGGTGCCGTCGGCGCCGAAGCTCGCCCCGGTGTCGGGCGAGTCGGGGCTTGTGAACGTGACGGCGCCGGGGCCGCTCACCTTCGCCCACTGCGTCGTGACGGAGGCGCCCTCGGGCAGACCGTCGTCCGAGACGGCGCCCGAGAGGGTCGCCGTCGAAGGCAGGCGGATCGCCCGGTCGGCGCCCGCGTTGACGGCCGGCGCCTGGTTCGGCGGGAGCACGCGCGCGGTCGTCTGCGTCTGGCCCGTGAAGCCCTCGGGGTCTTTCACCCTGAGCTTGACGGTGTAGGTGCCGGGGGCGGCGTAGGTGTGCGTCGGGGTCGCGCCCGTGCCCTGCGTGCCGTCGCCGAAGTCCCAACTGTATTCGACGATGATGTCGTCCCAGTCGGACGAGCGGCTGCCGTCGAGCTGGAGCGGCACGCCGGCCGTCGCGGTGTACGGCCCGCCGGTGACGGGCGTCGGGTGGTGGTTCGTCGGGTCCTGCGGGAGGTTCGAGTTGACGTTGTCGAACTTGACGGTGCCGCCCGCGTTCGCGCCGAACGAGCCGGGGATGAGCCGGAAGGTCAGCTTGTCGAGCCCGAAGCTGTAAGTCCCGGTGGTCGTCCCGCGCGTGACCCAGGTGACGGCGTCGTCGCTCGTGTCGAAGTCGAAGGCGTTGTCGGCCGTCTTGTGCATCAGCCGCCAGTAGCGCGGGTGCAGGTTCGACACGCGGACGACGCGCGTGCCGTTCTTGTAGAGTTCGAGCCCGCCGCTCTGGTAGAGCACCTGTATCCAGTTGCCCTCCGACCCCTGCATGCGCCAGTAGATGAAGCGGCTGCTGTTGAAGCCGGGGTCGGCGTAGTCGGCGACCTCGAAGCGGACGAAGGCGCCGTCGGGCGTCATGTCCACCGTCCGCTGGCTGAGGAAGCCGGTGGCGCTCGACGTGTTGCCGGGCAGGTCGAACTGGAGCTGCCCGCTGCGCTCGGCGATGTTCGCGCCGCCGTAGAACCACTTCGACGGGTCGGGCGTGTTGTCGTTGAAGTCGTCGGCCAGCATGGTGTAGGGCGGGCGGACGTAGACGGTCAGGTCGTCGGCGCCCGTGTAGCCCGCGTCGCCCGCCGAGAAGCGGAGCACGTAGACGCCGGGCGCGCCGAAGCTGGCGGTCGTGGCCGGCGCGTCCGGGCTGGTGAAGTTGACGGCGCCGGGGCCGCTCACCTTGCTCCAGAGGTAGGCGGGCGGGGCCGCGCGCGCGAGGCGTCCGTCGGTGACCGCGGCCTGGAGCGCGGCCGTCTCGGGCAGGCGGATCGTCCGGTCGGGGCCGGCGTCTACGACGACGTACTGCCCCGTCGGGTTGACGACGACGGTCGTGCGGTCAAGGCCGGTCAACTGCCCGTCGCTGGCGGCGAGCCGGAGCAGGTAGCTGCCCGGGGCGCTGAAGGTGGCCGTCGTCTGCGGCGACTGCGGGTCGGCGAAGGTGACCGCGCCGGGGCCGCTCACCTTCGTCCACGCCACGGCGGGCGCCGCCGCCGTCGGCTTGCCGTCGTCCGAGACGGCGCCGCGCAGCACGGCCGCGTGCGGCATCGTCGTGACGAGGTCGGGGCCGGCCTCGACCGCGGGCGCGAGGTTGCCGGACGAAGCCTCGAACATCAGGTTGTCGTAGACGGCGCGGCCCGGCGCGCCCATCTCCAGGTAGGTGCCGGTCACCAACTGGACGCGAATCTGCGTCAGCGGGATGGTGCTCAGTTCGCTCCGCTGCACCGTCCAGTGGACGCGGTCGGGGCTGGTCTCGAAGTTCACGCGGTTGGTGGCCGCGTCGTGGCCGACGCGCCAGAAGCGGTGCTGGACGGAGTTGTAGACGATCTGCAAGGGCGTGCGGCTGCCCTTCGGCGTGTACCAGAAGACGGTCGCGTTGCAGCCCTTCGAGATGAGGATGAAGCTGTTGGGCTCCTGCAACGGCTGGAGCCAGAAGTAGGTCTCGACGCCGCAGGGGTTGGCCGTCACCTCCAGCATTTCGACCGAGACGCGCCTGTTCGTCATGTCGCAGGCGTTCGCGGCGATGTAGCCGTTGTAGGCGACGGCGTTGGCGGGCGGGGTGATGGTGAGCCGGCCGCCCTGCTCGGACACGGTGGCGGCGTTGTTATCCGACAGGAACCACTTCGACGGGTCCATGATGCCGTCGTCGAAGTCGTCGCCCTCCATGCAGAGCGTCTTCGCCACGGGCAGCACCGTCACCGTCAGGTCGTCCGCAGAGGAGAGCACGGTGTCGGTCGCCGTCAGGCGCAGCACGTAGGTGCCGTCGGCGCCGAAGCTCGCCGTCGTGCCCGGCTGCGAAGCGTCGGCGAAGGTGACCGTGCCGGGGCCGCTCACCTTCGTCCACTGCGTCGTGAGCGCCGAGCCGCGCGGGAAGCCGTCGTCGGACGCGGTTCCCGAGAGCGTGGCGTTGTCGGGCAACTGCACGGTCTTGTCAGGCCCGGCGTTGACCGCGGGCGGCGCGTTCGCCGCGTCGACCGCGACGCGCACCTCGTCGCCGACCGCGTATTCCGAATCGCCCGCCGTCAGGCGCAGCACGTAGTTGCCCGGCTGTTCGAACGTGACGGTCGTCGCGGGCGAGGCGGCGTTGCCGAAGGCGACCGCGCCGGGGCCGGAGACCTTGCCCCACGCGTACGTGAGCGCGGAGCCTTCGGGCAGCCCGTCGTCCGCGGCCGAGCCGCCGAGGTTGTAGGCGAAGCTGACCGAGCCGACGCCGTCGGCGCCCGCGTTGACGGTCGGCGGCAGGTTGGCGCGCCCGACCGTGACGGTCACTTCATCGACGGCGTCGAACTCAGAGTCGTTCGCCGTCAGCTTGAGGACGTACGTGCCGGGCTCCTTGAAGACGGCCGACGTGCCGGCCGCCGACGGGTTAGCGAAACTGACCTCGCCGGGGCCGCTCGACCTGCTCCACGCGACGTTTAAGGAGGAGCCCGCGGGCAGGCCGTCGTCCGACGCCGCGCCTTCGAGCGCGACGGCCGCCGTCCCGACGGCGCGCAGCGAGAGGCCGTCGAAGAGGCCGCCCGCCGCGGCCGGGTTGTTGTCCGTGCCGACGAGGCGCACGCGCACGCGGCGCGTGCCGGCCGGCGCCGCGCGCCTGTCCGCGACGCGCAGCCACTCGGGCGAAGTCACCTCGCCCGTGTCGAAGCTCGCCAGCACCGCGGCGCCGGCCGCGTCCCTGTACTCGACGACGACGCGCGAGCCCTCGGGCGGCGAGCCCGCGCCCGCGCGCACGTAGCCCTCGAAGGCGAACTGCTGCGCGCCCGCGTCGATGCTTGCGGCGAAGGCGGACACGTCAACGTCCTGCCGCAGCTCGGTCGCCGCCGCCGAAGTCGTGTGGAAGTATGTGTCGCCTTCGAGGCTGAACGGCAGCGCGCCGACGCCCGCGGGCGCCTGCGCCCAGAGGCCGCCGTCGGGCGAGCCCCAGAACGGAATCCTGTTCTCGACCAGAGGGCTCTCGTTGCCCGCGTTGTGCAGGAGGTTAAGGTCGAGCGGCGCCGACTTGTCCGGCCCGGCCGAAGCGGTCGGCCCGACGTTGGCGGGGAGCACAGTGACCTTGACCTCGTCCGACGCGCTCGCGCGCGTGTCGCTCGCCGTCAGGCGCAGGACGTACTCGCCCGGCGCGGTGAACGTCGCGGCCGTCTGCGCCGAGGCGGGGTCGGCGAACGTCACATCGCCGGGGCCGCTCACCTTCGTCCAGCTCGCGTTGAGGGTGCTGCCGTAGGGCCAGCCGTCGTCCGCGACCGCGCCCGCGAGGCTCGCCGCGGCGGGGAGCCTGACGGTGATGTCGTCGCCCGCGTTAGCCGTCGGCGGCCGGTTCTCGGGGCGGACGTTGATGACGACCTCGTCGCCGACGTCGAACTCGGTGTCGCGCGCCGAGAGGCGCAGCGTGTACTCGCCGGGCGCGCCGAAGGTGGCGTTCGCCGTCGGCGAAGTCGGGTCGTCGAAGACGACCGAGCCCGGCCCGCTCACGACCGTCCACGAGCGCGTGACGGACGCGCCGCGCGGGTAGCCGTCGTCGGACACACTCCCGCTTAAGGCGGCCGAGTTGGGAAGCTCGACGGCCTGGTCGGCGCCCGCGCTCACCTCGGGCTTGAGGTTGCGCGGGTCGACGACGACGGTCAGCTCGTCGCTGGTAGTCGCGCGCGTGTCGTCGGCGGAGAGGCGTAGGACGTAGGTGCCCGGCTCCGCGAAGGTGACGCTCGTGGCGGGCGCGTGCGGGTCGCCGAAGACGGCCGCGCCGGGGCCGCTCACCTTGCCCCACGTAGACGTGAGCGTGCCGCCGAGCGGGTAGCCGTCGTCCTGCACCGAGCCCGTCAGGCCCGCCGCGTTCGGCAGCGCGATGGTCTGATCCGCGCCCGCGTTGACCGTGGGCGCCTGGTTCTCCGGGTGGACTGTAATGACGACCTCGGCGCTCGCGCTCAGGGCCGAGTCGTCCGCGGTCAGGCGCAGCCTGTACTCGCCGGGCGCGCCGAAGGTCGCGCCGGTGACGGGGCTCGTCGCGTCGGCGAAGGTGACCTCGCCCGGCCCGCTCACCTTCGTCCAGAGCTTCGTGACGTTGGAGCCGCGCGGGTACGAATCGTCCATCACGCTCCCCGCGAGCGCGGCGGCGGCGGGAAGCTCGACGGTCTGGTCGGGGCCGGCGCCGACGACGGGGGCCTTGTTCTCGGGATCGACCTCGACGACCGTATCGGCGCTCACGCTCAGGCGCGAGTCGCTGGCCGTCAGGCGCAGCGTGTAGACGCCCGGCGCGCCGAACGTGGCGGTCGTCGCGGGCGAGGCGGCGTCCGCGAACGTGACCGCGCCGGGGCCTTCGGCCTTAGTCCACGCGGACGTGAGCGCGCCGCCCGCGGGCAGGCCGTCGTCCGTGACCGTGCCGACGAGCGCGGCGCCCGCGGGCAGCGCGACGAGCTGCCGCGCGCCCGCGCTGACGACCGGCGCGTGGTTCTCGGGCAGGACGTTGACGACGACCGTCGAGGTGGTCGTCAGCTCCGTGTCCGTCGCGGTGAGCGCGAGCGTGTAAGAGCCGTGGACGCTGAAGGAGGCCGTGGTCGTCGCCGAGTCCGGGTCGGAGAAGGTCACGTCGCCGGGGCCGCCGACCTTGCTCCACGCGACGGTCAACGTCGAGCCGCGCGGCAGCGCGTCGTCGCTCACGGTGCCGACGAGGGTCGCCGTGTCGGGCAGTTCGATAGTCTGCTCCGCGCCGGCGCTGACCGCGGGCGGCTGGTTGCGCGGCACGACCGTGACGGTCACCTCGTCGCTGCTGACGAGGAGCGTGTCGTTCGCACTCAGGCGCAGGACGTACGTGCCGGGCTCGTTGAACGTCGCGGTCGTCGAGGGCGAGGCGGCGTCCGCGAAGGCGACCGCGCCGGGGCCGCTCACCTTCGTCCACTGTGACGCGAGCGCGGAGCCTTCGGGGATGCCGTCGTCGCTGGCCGACCCGCTCAGGCTGACGGTGTCGGTCGGGAGCGTGATGGTCTGGTCAGGCCCCGCGTCCACGGTCGGGTAGCGGTTGACCGGCGGCGGGGGCAGGTCGCCCTCCGTCACCTGGAGCACGCCGTTGCCGGCCACGCTCAGGCGGTCGCACGCGACCGTGCCGCGCAAACGCCCCTTCCCTTCCACGACGACCGGCGCCTGCGGCGCGCGCACAAGCGCGTAGAGCACCGCGCCGCCGCCCACCGTGACCGGGCCGAGCGCCGCGCGCAGAACCAGCTGGCGCGGGTCGTTCGCGTTGCCCGCGGTCGAGCCCGTCAACGTCACGGCGCCTTTGACCGTGAGCACGACGGGGCCGGCGACGCGCAGCTCGCTCCCGCCGGAGAGCGCGAGCGATTCCAGGTTGTAGACCGAAGGCTCGGCCGAGTTCGCCGCGCCGAGGACGAGCGCCGTGTGCCCCGCGGCCGTGAGCCTGCCGTACGTGCCGGGCGGCACCGCGACCTCGCCGGCCTTGCCCGACAGCGAGAGGTCGCGCAGCGTCGCGAAGTCGCCGGCCGTCTGCCCGGCCTGCGTGAGCGACACGGCGCGCGTGCCCGCGGGCGCGGGCGGCGCCGCGACCGGCTTGAGCGTGGTCGGGTTCGTGCGCGTGACGAGGTGGCGCAGCGTCGCGCCCCCCGTGATGGTCACGGCGTAGCCGGCGGGCGTCGCGGACTCTGTGCCCGCGACCGTGCCGCCGTAGCTCGTCCTCCCGCCGCCCACCGTCACGTCCGGCGTGCCGGGGACGAGCAGGTCGGAGGTGATGGCGTCCGTGCCGTCGAGCGTGACCGGCTCGCCGAGGAGTTGCCACAAAGAGCCTTCCACCCGCCCGCTGTCGAGCGCGGGCGCGTGGCGCACGACGGCGATCTTCTCGTAGACCTGCCTGACGCCGGGCACGGGCGCGACGCCCGCGGGCGCGAACGCGATCTGCTTGAGCTGCGCCGCCGAGGCGAGCTGGCCGACCTCGAACTCCGCGCCGTTCCAGCGGACGCGCGCGAGCCTCCCCGGCGACTCCTGCGCGACGAGCACGTCGCCGACCATCCCGGCGAACGCGGCGGCCTGCGCGCCCCACAACTTCCCTTCGCCGGGGTCGACCGCGTAGAAGTTCTCGTGCGCGGGCGTCAGGCGCAGGTCCTCCGGCCGGATGCCGAGGTCGTACTGCGCGGCCGCGCCCTGCGCGTCCACGGCGTAGACGAGCCCCTGCGCCTTCGCGCCCGCGAGAATCTTGCCGGCCCACGGGCCGTACTTGTCCGCGTCGGCCGGAATCGTCACGACGCCGGAGAGCGGCGTGCCCAGCTCCGCGACCTTCGTCGCCGCCCCCGCAGACTTGACGCGCCAGACGTTGCCCGCGGTCGTCACCGCGATGAGGTCGCCGCCGAAGACGCCCGTGCGGTCGAGGTGGAGGCCGTTCGGCAGACCCGCCTCGTCGGGCAGCGTCACCCACTGCGGCTGCACGCGCGAGCCGTCGCGCTCGACGCGCGCGATGACGCCCGCGGCGCCCGTCCCCGTGAAGACCTCGCCCGCCCTGAAGCCGCCGAGGCTTGAGCCCCGCCCGTCGTCGTCGCGCGCCGCGGCGATCTTCAGCTCGCCCGAAAGCCCCGTCAGGTTCGAGAAGGCGCGGTGCGCGCCGTCCGCCTCGATCAGCTCGAAGTTGTTCGGCAGACCCGTCGGGCTGTTGACGGACGCGACCAGCTTCGCCGTCGGCTGGTGGTAGTCGAGTCCGACGACGCCGTCGAAGGCCGTCGCCGCGGGCGACAGCACGATGCCGAAGCCCTGCGACGCGGGCACCTGCACGACCTGTGCGGTCGCCGCGGCCGCGCCGCCCTCGGCCCGCGCCGGCCCCGCGGCCGCGCCGCCGGGCGTCGGCCTTGACGCCGCGTGGGCGAGCGCCGGCGGCGCTATCGACTGCGTGTAGAGCAGCAGCAGGAGGAGCCACGCGACGAGGCGGCGCGAGAAGAAGGTTTCGGCGTTCGGGGTGTGGGTGCGGGTCGTCTTTGATTTGGGGCTCATTGTCGTGTGGGGGTGCTGGCGCGCCGGGCCGCGCGGGCGGCGGACGGCGTCACCGCGGTCTCTTCAGTCCAAAGCGGGGAGGGGTGCGGGCGTGCGCAGACCAACCTGCGCGCGCTCCTGCGCGGGCGGCGAAGTGCGGGCGGCCTTGAGTCGGGAGTTCGGGCGCCCGTGGCTCGGGCGCTTACGTGCGGGCCGAGCTGCCGCGACAGCGGAAGGCGTGCGCGGCGCGGGCCGTGTGTGGTTGCGGATTGAATCGGGCGGGCGGACGGAGGGGGGCGTTAGAGCACATAGGGGATGATTCCTAACACAAGGGTCTCGGGTAGGGGTTTAAGCGAGCCTCGGGGAAGGCCGTGCGGTTTGGGCGACTGTGAACCTGGAACGAGGGAGAGCGTGCCGGGCGAGCTAGGAAGACGGGCGGGAGAGTACGCGAACCCGCCGAGACTGTCAACCCGAAATTCGTTAAATTCGTTCGTGTGACGTGCGTCACACGGCGCTCGGCCTTCGCGCCTCCGTCCGGCGGCGCGAGTTTCGCGGGCGGCTTCGTGCGTCGATTCGTAGCGGCGGCGGTGCTCTTCGCGCACGGAGAGGCAGGCGGGGTCGTCGAGCACGGCGTCGAGCGGCGCCTTAAAAATCCGGGCGCTCTCAACCTTCACTTCGTCGGGCGCTCCGGTTCGAGAGCGCGGCCGTCACTTCAGCTCGACCTTCTCGTTCTCGCCCGCCTGCGCCGGCTCGCCCGCCACGAGCGACGAGACGAGGCTGACGGCGTGCGCGACAATCGACTGCGAGCCGTCCCAGTACTCGGCGCGCTCGACCGTCACCTTGAGCAGCGCGATGTCCGGCGTGTCCACCCCTTCGGGGAACCACGCGCGCAGCTCCGGCTTCCAAAGCTCCTCGATCTTCGCGCGGTCGCGCACGACCTCCGCGCGCCCCGTGAGCGAGGCGTAGAGCTGTCTGTCAACGTCGGCGAAGCTCGCGTTCACCTTCGGCACGCGCCCGACCTCGTCCGCCTTGTGCGAAGAGCCGTAGGTGAAGAACCAGAGGTCGCCGTCGAACTCGATGTCGCGGTTGTTCGACATCGGCCGGCTGTGCAGGTCGCCCCGCTCGTCCACCGTGGTCAGCATGCAGATGTCCACCGCCTTGACTATCTCGCGCAGCCTACCCACCTTGTCGTCCTGCGTCACCGCCTTGCCCATCGTCTAACCCTCCCCCTGAATTTGAAAAGGGCGCGCCGACGACGCCCTGCGCGGCCATCCCGCGCCAGTGTTCGCCCTCGACGGCGAGCTTCAGCCAGCGGCTGTAGAGTTCCGGCCGCTCGCTCAGGCCGCGCAGCAGCTCGCCCATCGAGACCCAGCGCCACTCCTCGACCTCCGAAGGGTCGGGCGCCGGGTCGCCCTCGTGCGTGCCGACGAAGACGTGGTCGTACTCGTGCTCGACGAGCGCGCCGTCCAGCTCCGCCCGGTAGAGGAACTCGAACGCCTCGCGCAGCTCACAATCGAACCCCATCTCCTCGCGCAGGCGCCGCCGCGCGGCCGCCCGCGTCTCCTCGCCCGGCCGCGGGTGGCCGCAGGCCGTGTTCGACCAGAGCCCCGCCGAGTGGTACTTGTCGGCCGCGCGCTTCTGCATGAGCAGGCGCCCCCGCCCGTCGAAGACGAAGACCGAGAAGGCGCGGTGCAGCGCGCCCGCGAGGTGCACCTCCATCTTCTCGCCGACGCCCAGCTCGCGGTCGAACGCGTCCACCAGTATCAGTTGTTCAGCCGCCATACTCCCCATTCTACCCGTTCGCCGGCCCTTAAAGTCCCGAGCGCCATCCATGCGTCCTTACTTTTTCATGTCACAGACCGCGGCCGCGCCTGCGCGTCAGGGCGCGCCCGCGCAGCTCAGCCTCTCGCATCCTCCTGCCCGCGCGGTAGAACTCGAAGACCGTGAAAGCCGACCACATGCCGACGAGCAGCGTGGTCAAGCAGACCGTGAAAATTATCCAGCCAGACGGCCGGCGACGGGACGCCCTTGAAGTAAGAAGGGGTCAGCATCCTCGAAACCGACGGCGAACGCATCACGCGCTTCTGCGCATACTTCGACGCGGGCGCCCTGGGCCGTCAGTTGACGGGCAAGGCGCACGGGCAGGGCGGGTGAAGTCATAGGGTTTCGACGTGAGCAACGTGACGCCGCGCCCCTTCAAGACGCTCGACGATTTAATCGACTCTTACGTCTACGGCAGCGCCGCCGTCGTCGGCTACTGACGCGGATCATTCATCCCGCCGCGCCGCGACGAGGCCGCACGCAAGAAGCATGAGCACGAGCGACAGCACCGTCGGCACCGCCCAGCGCCCGCCGACCTGCGTGTAGTAGACGGCCACGCCCGCCGCCAACGTCCCCGCCACGAACAGCAGCAGCGCCGTGTAGTTCTGCGTCGAGCCTCCGCCGATGACCACTTCGCCACCTCCCCTGACTTCGCGTTTTTTTTAATGATACACAAAGCCGAGCCCCGCGGGCGACCAGCGGTTTTCATTCGGGTGGGTATGGAGTGAGCTTTCAACACGGAGACACGGAGACACAGCTTGGAGCCAATATCTCTACGAGCTGCGTCTCCGTGTCTCCGTGTCTCTGTGTTAAATCGTTCCCGCTTTCACTCAACTGCCAACTGCAAGACGAATACCTTTCACGTAACGCGCGGACACGCGCCGGCCGCCCCCGGCAACCCGAGCCCACACTCAAGGCACCAACAAAGGAGTTCACACCTTCACGGCCCGGGGCGGCGTTCAAATCCGCGCGGCGCCCGCGCCGGAGCATTTTCCCGGCGCCGCGGGCTCGTGCGATGCTATGCGGATTGCGGCCCGGCCGCGGGAACGATAAGAGGGGGTTTTGAGTTGAAGCAGTTAAGGAACGTCATCTTCTGGTGCCACCTCTTGGCGGGCGCCTGCGCGGGCGTCGTCATTCTCATCATGTCCGTGACGGGCGTACTGCTGGCCTACCAGCGGCAGATCGAGCGCTGGGCCGACACGCGCGGTTACGCGGTGGCGCGCCCCTCGCCCGACGCGGCGCGGCTTCCGTTGGAGACGCTGGTCGCGAAAGCTCGCGAGGGTCAGACGGCGCCGCCGACCGCCGTCACGCTCTACGGCGACGGGGCCGAGCCCGCGACCGTTTCGTTCCAGGGCGGTCGAAGCCTCTTCGTCAACCCTTACGCCGGCGAGGTTCTGGGCTAGGGCTCGCCGCGCGTGCGCTCGTTCTTCAGGACGGTGACGGACTGGCACCGCTGGCTCGGGGCGAGCGGCGAGAGCCGCGCCGCGGCGCGCGCCGTGACGGGCGCGTCGAACCTCCTCTTCCTCTTCATCGTGACGAGCGGCTTCTACCTCTGGTGGCCGCGCAGTTGGACGCGCAACTCTCTGCGCGCCGTCACGTGGTTCAGGCGTACGCAGGGCGGGCGGGCGCGCGACTTCAACTGGCACAACGTCGTCGGCCTCTGGTCGGCGCTGCCGCTCTTCGTCGTCGTGCTCTCGGCCGTGGTCATCTCCTACGCGTGGGCGTCGAACCTCGTCTACAGGCTGGCGGGCGAGGAGCCGCCGGCGCAGCAACAGCGCCCCGGCCCGCCGGCCGGCGGAGGACAACAACAGGGCGCCGCCGCGTCCGTGCCGCTCGAAGGGCTGGACGCTTTACTGTCCAGAGCGGAGGGACAGGTCGAGGGCTGGCGCAGCATCACCTTGCAGTTGCCGACGAAGCCGGACGCGCCGGTCACGTTCGCCATCGACCGCGGCAACGGGGGCCAGCCGCAACTGCGTTCGCAGCTCACGCTCGCACGCGCGACGGGCGAGGTCGTGCGCTGGGAACAATACTCGAACAACACGCTCGGGCGTCGCGTGCGTTCGTGGCTCCGGTTCGCGCACACGGGCGAGGTCTACGGACTGTTGGGTCAGACCGTCGCGGCGCTCGCCTCGGCCGGCGGCGCGCTGCTCGTCTACACGGGGTTGTCGCTGGCCCTGCGCAGACTGTTCGCGTGGCTGTCGCGGCGCCGCGCACTCGCCGCCGCGCGCGTCGAGCCGAGCCCCGCGGAGTGACGAGACGCAGGCGTAAAGTTTTGTCAACGTCAACCCCGACGTACCCCCGCAGTCCACCCTTGCGGGGAGACGAGACACCTTATCGTGCAGAGCGCGGACGGCTTTCGACAGACGGGCCGCGCTTTTGCTGAGCTATCCGGCCTTGTGACACATGGCACGGGGGTTGTTACCACTCACGGCGACGAGAGACGCTTCGCCGGCATGGTGCCGCGCGAAGCGAGGGTAAACATAGGGGGTTTCAATCCGAGATGAGAAGCAATCGTAAAGGCTTGTTGAGGGGTGCGTCGCTGCTGGCGCTCGGCGTGTTGACGTTGGTTCCGGTGTCGGGCGTTAACGCGCAGACGTGGCGTGACAACCAGCGCGAGCGCGAGCGCCGACAGGAGAGGCGCGAAGAGCGCCGCGAGGAGAGACAGGAGAGGCGCGAGGAGCGCCACGAAGAGCGCCGCGGCCGCGAGTGGGGCAACTACGGCAACTGGGGCGGCAACCAGCAGCTCCGCCAGACGGCCCTCAACGCCGGCTACAACAACGGCGTCGAAGAGGGTCGCCGTGACCGCCAGCGCGGCGAGCGCTTCAACTTCACGGACGAGAGCGACTACCGCAAGGCGACCGAAGACTACAGCTCGCGCCTCGGCAACCGCGCGCTCTACCAGCGGTTCTTCCGCCAGGGGTTCGAGAACGGCTACCGCGACGGCTGGAACGGTTACTAAACCTTCGACCGCCGCGTATAAAAAGCTCGGGCGCGAGAGCCGCATGGCCTCGCGCCCGAGCTTTTTTTCGTCACGCGTATCCGTGCAAAGTACGTACGCCCTCCGCACACGTGCGCGCCCCGGCCTTCCGCGGACGGGAGGGGCGCCTCAGCGTTCGCTCGCGTGCGGCAGGGCGGACGGCGGCTGGTGCGCGCGGCTGTACTCGCGCATCATGCGCGCGAAGCAGGACTGGCACATGCGCTTCGTCGCCTTCGACGCCGCGCTGCGGATGACGCCGCCGCACCACGCGCAGACGACCTGCGGCGCCTCCTCACCCCGCCGCCCGCCGATGTTATCCGTGTAGGAGATCATTTGAAGAGATTAACGCCGTCCGCCTTCGCTTCCTGTACGGCCTCGGACGGATAAGGCTCAAGAAACTGTCAAGACGTGTTCACGAGATGTTGACATCAGCCGCCGCCCCGCGTCGATTGGGTGCGGCGGTTGGTCTTCAACGCCCCCCATGATCTGTTCGGGCGCGGCCCCATGACGAAGACGAGCGTGGAGCCGTCGGCGATGTCTGCGTGTCGGATGAAGGGCTCGCGGAGCGGGCGCCCGTCGAGCGTGGCCGACTGGACGTACTTGTTCTCGGGCGACTGGTTCCTGGCGATGACCGTGAAGGGGCCTTTCCTGTACGGCCCCCGCAGCTTGATGGTCGCCTTGTCGAAGAGCGGGCTCCCCAAAGCGTAGACGGGCGAGCCCGGCGTGACGGGATAAAAACCCATCGAGCTGAAGATGTACCAGGCCGACATCTGGCCGCAGTCGTCGTTGCCGCTCAGGCCGTCGGGCGCGTTCTGGTACTTCGTCCGCATCGTCTCGCGGACGAGCTCCTGCGTGCGCCACGGGCGGCCGACGTAGTCGAAGAGGTACGTGTAGTGGTGCCCCGGCTCGTTGTCGTGGCGGTAGTGCCCGCCGGTAAAATTCTCTTCGAGCTTGGCCGCGAACGCCTCGCGCCCGCCCACCAGCTCGACCATGCCCGGCACGTCCTGCATCACGCAGAAGAGGTACGTCCACGGGCCGCCCTCCGTGAACCCGGGCATCCGCTCCTCTTTGGAGTTCCAGCTCTCCTCGTCCCAGCGGCCGTCCGCCAGGCGCGGCCGCATGAACCCCTTCGCGGGGTCGTAGAGGTTCCTGTAGTTCTTGCTCCGCTTCATCAAGACCGCGTAGTCGTCCATCCGCCCGGCGGCCTTCGCGAGCTGCGCGACGCAGAAGTCGTCGTAGGCGAACTCCAACGTGCGCGACACGGACTCGTCCGTCTTGTCCTGCGGGACGTAGCCGAGTCGCATGTAGTACGTCAGGCCCCCGCGCGCCTCGAACGCCGTCCACGGCGCGCGGTCGAGCCAGCGCGTCTGCGTGTCCCCGTCGGGCGGCACGAACGCGTTCTTGCGCGTCGCCTCGTAAGCTTTCTTCAGGTCGAAGCCGCGGATGCCTTTGACGTACGCGTCGGCGATGACGCTGTCGGCGTGCGTGCCGATCATGATGCCCGAGTAGGTCGGGTTGGGCCACATCGGCATCCAGCCGCCCTCTTCGTACATTTGCAGGAGCGACGTGATCATGCCCGGCACGCGCTCGGGTTCGATTAACAACAGCAGAGGGTGCTCGGCGCGGAACGTGTCCCAGAGCGAGTAGTCGTTGTAGGAGACGCCGCCGTGCACGCGGTCGTCGAAGGCGGAGTAGTAGCGGCCGTACTCGTCGAAGGTGCGCGGGAAGAGCAGCGAGTGGTACATCGCCGTGTAGAAGTTGACGCGCTCGTCGCGCGACCCGCCCTCGACCACGATTTTGCCGAGCGCCTCGTTCCAGACTCTCCGCCCGTCGGCCTTCACGCGCTCGAAGTCCCACGCGGGAATCTCCCTGCTTAAATTATCCCTGGCCTGCTCCAGGCTGATGAAGGAGGTGCCGACCTTGACGCCCACGACCTCGCCCTCCGCCGTGTGGAACCGCGCGTAGGCGCCGACGTGGCTGCCGGACTGCTGCGTCCGGCCGGCGTGAATCTCGCCGCGCTCCCAGGTTCCCGAGGAGGCGAAGGGCTTGTCGAAACGGACGACGAAGTAGCCCTTGAAGTTCGGGAGCGGCGGGCCGAGGTGCGCCGACTGCCGGTCGGGGTTGTAGCCGACGATCTCGCGCGCCTCCGCGTTGACCTGCACGAACCCGCGGACGCCCTCCGACTCTGACTTGCACGCGGTGACGACGACGTGCGAGGCGTCCGACGCGGGGAACTTGAAGCGCAGGAAGCCCGCGCGCGTCGTCGCCGTCAGCTCGGCGCCTATCTGCCGCCCGGGCTCGCCCATCTTGACGGAGTAGTAGTTGGGCGCCGCGGTCTCGTCCTCGTGGCGGAAGGGCAGCGCCGGCTCGGGCGTCTTCAGCTCGCCGCCGTACGGCATGAGGCTGACCTGCCCGTAGTCGCCCATCCAGATGGCCGGCTGGTGCGTGCCGATGAAGCCGCGGACGGTCGTGTCCTTGTAGTTGTAGGAGTAGACGCTGATCTTGTTCTCGCGCGTCCGCGCCGTCCAGTGGGTCATGCCGAAGGGGACGGCGACGCCGGGGATCATCCCGCCGTAGTCGTAGACGCTCGGGCCGGTCGTCCCGATCATCACGTTGACCTCGTCGAGGGGCTCCGCGGCGGAGGCGTTCAGGGAGCCGAACAAATTAAGAAGGAGGCAGAAGGCGACGGCGGCGGCCGTGCGGGCGCTCCGCTTAGGCGTGGGCTTGGTTCTCATCTTCAAGGGGTTCCTGCGGCGGAAATAGGTGTTGACAGGGCTGCCATTTAACTGCACTATCCTTCCGCTTGTCGAGCGGTTTCTTCCGTCGCGTTCTAAATATCTACAGCCCTCTAATATGCGAGCGGTTTATCTCAACCTTGAGCGTAGAGCTAAGGGCGGTTAACCACGGAGACGCAGAGGGCTCGGAGGGGGCACGGAGAGATGCAACCCTCCGTGCCCCCTCCGAGCCCTCTGCGTCTCCGTGGTTAACCGCCCTTCATTAAGGGCTCAAGTGACGAGTCTTTTATGGCGGACGCGCCCGTCCTGGAGATGCACCAGATCAGGAAGACCTTCCCCGGCGTCGTGGCGCTGGACGGGGTGGACTTCCGCCTGCGCCGGGGCGAGGTGCACATCCTGCTCGGCGAGAACGGCGCGGGCAAGTCCACGCTCATGAAAATCCTGAGCGGGGCTTACCAGAAGACCGCCGGCCGCGTCACGCTCGACGGCGCGGAGGTCGAGATCAGGAACCCGGCGCACGCGCAAGGGCTAGGCATCTCGACCATCTACCAGGAGTTCAACCTCGTCCCGCACCTCTCCGTCGGCGAGAACATCTTCCTCGGCCGCGAGCCCACGCGCCTCGGGCTCATCGACCGCCGCGCCCTCAACCGCCGCGCGGCCGAAGTCCTGGGCGGCCTCGGCCTCAGGCTCGACCCGCGCCGGCCCGTGAAGGGCCTGCGCGTGGCCGAGCAGCAGATGGTCGAGGTGGCGAAGGCTTTAAGCCTCGACGCGCGCGTCCTCATCATGGACGAGCCGACGGCGGCGCTGACCGAGCACGAGATTAAAGAACTCTTCGCCGCCATCCGCGGGCTGAAGGCGAAGGGCGTCTCGGTCGTCTACATCTCGCACCGGATGGAGGAGCTGTTCGAGATCGGCGACCGCGTCACGGTGCTGCGCGACGGGCGCTCGGTCGGCACGTTCGGCGTGCGCGAGACGAACAAGTTCGACCTCATCCGCCTGATGGTCAACCGCGACCTGACGGAGCTGTTCCCGAAGGAGCACGCCGCGCGCGGCGCGGAGGTCTTGAAGGTCGAGGGCCTGACGACGCGCGGCGGCCTCAGGGGCGTGAGCTTCTCGCTCCACAAGGGCGAGGTGCTCGGCATCGCGGGGCTGCTCGGCGCGGGGCGGACGGAGCTGGCGCGCGCCCTCTTCGGGCTCGACAGGGTCGTGGGCGGCACGGTCAGCATTAAGGGCGAGCCGCGCCGCATCGGCTCGCCGCGCGCGGCCATCAGGGCGGGGCTCGGCTTCCTCACCGAAGACAGGAAGGCGCAGGGGCTCGTCCTGCCGCTCTCGGTCAAGGACAACCTCTGCCTGCCGAGCGTGGACAAGTTCACCTCGCTCGGCGTCGTCAGCTCCGGACGCGAGCGGCGCGCGGCCGGGCGCTACGTCAAGGAGCTGCGCATACGCACGCCGGGGCTCGACCAGAAGGTCGTCTACCTGAGCGGCGGCAACCAGCAGAAGGTCGTCCTCTCCAAGTGGCTCTGCTCGGAGGCGGAGGTCTTCATCTTCGACGAGCCGACGCGCGGCGTGGACGTGGGCGCGAAGGCGGAGATTTACCAGCTGATGAACCGGCTCGCCGCCTCGGGCGTCGCCATCATCATGATCTCCTCGGAGCTGCCCGAGATTCTGGGGATGAGCGACCGCATCCTCGTCATGCGCGCGGGGGGCGTCGCGTGCGAGTTCACGGCGCAGGAAGCGACACAGGAAAAGATTCTGGAATGCGCGCTCGGGGAATAGAACTGCCGTCCGGCTTCCTCTCGCACTACGCGCGACAGCTCGGCACGCTGTCGGGCCTCTTCGTGCTGTGCGTGGTGCTGTGGGCCTTGACGCCGCACTTCCTCACGGTCTCGAACCTGCTCAACGTCGCCGAGCAGGCCGCCATCATCGCCGTCGTCGCCGTCGGGATGACCTTCGTCATCGTCACGGGCGGCATCGACCTCTCGGTCGGCTCGGTGCTCGCCTTCGCGGGCGTCGTGATGGCGAGCGCGCTGCACAGGGAGGTGCCGCTGCCGTTGGCGCTCGCGGTCGCGCTGGGGACGGGGCTGTCCTGCGGGCTGGTCAACGGGCTGCTCATCACGGCGGGGAGACTCCCGCCCTTCATCGCGACGCTCGGGATGATGAGCGTGGCGCGCGGGACGGCGTTGATGTTCACCGAAGGGCGGCCCGTGTCGGGCTTCTCCGGCGGTTTCCGCTCGCTGGCGACGGGGGAGCTTCTGGGCGTGCCCGTCCCGGTCGTCGTCATGGCCGGCGTCTATGCGGTCGCGCACTTCGTGCTGACGCGCACGAAGCTCGGGCGCTACACGTACGCCATCGGCGGGAACGAGGAGGCGGCGCTGCTCTCGGGCGTCAACGTCAAGTTTTACAAGGCCGCGGTCTACGGCATCTCGGGGATGCTGAGCGGGCTCGCGGCGGTGATTCTGACGGCGCGGCTCAACTCGGCGCAGCCCATCGCGGGGATGATGTACGAGCTGGACGCCATCGCGGCGACCGTCATCGGCGGGACTTCCCTGCTCGGCGGCGAGGGCACCGTGGTCGGGACGCTCATCGGCGCGCTCATCATGGCCGTGCTGCGCAACGGCCTCAACCTCCTCGGCGTCTCCTCCTTCATCCAGCAGGTCGTCATCGGCTCGGTCATCATCGCGGCCGTGCTCGTCGACATGTGGCTGAAGCGGCGCGCGGGGTGAAGATTTAACCACAGAGACACAGAGACACAGCTAAGACACAGCCTTATCTTTAGCACTCGACCAGCCGTGCCTCTGTGCCTCTGTGGTTAATAACTTCCGGCAATATTCGACTTCAAAGGAGAAACTTCGATGAAGAAGGGCCTGGTGTTGTTACTACTGGCGGCCTTGTGCCTCGGTCTCAACGGCTGCCAGCGCGGGGGCGAGCAGGCGGGCGGCGGCGGGCGGCGGCGCATCGCCCTCGTGATGAAGACCGCCAACAACCCCTTCTTCATCGAGATGCAGAAGGGCGCGGAGGAGGCGGCCAAACGCCTGGACGTCGAGCTGGTCGTGCAGGCGGCCGAGCGCGAGGTCGACGTCGAGAAGCAGATGCAGATCGTCGAGAACCTCATCCAGACGCGCGTCGCCGCCCTCTGCGTCACGCCCAGCGGGTCGAGGGAGATCGTCCCGGCGATTGATAAGGCCAACCGCGCCAACATCCCCGTCGTCATCGTGGACACGCGCGTGGACGCGAAGGCGCTCGCGGAGTCGGGCGGGCGTGTCGCCACCTTCATCGGCTCGGACAACTACGAGGGCGGCAAGATCGCGGGCGAGTTTCTGGCGAAGAGGCTCGCGGGCAAGGGCAAGGTGGCGGTGCTCGAAGGCATCCCCGGCCACGAGACGGGCGACTCGCGCCTGCGCGGTTTCCGCGAGGCGCTGAAGGCAAGCCCGGGCGTCGAGGTCGTCGCCTCGCAGACGGCGAACTGGGAGCGCGACCAGGGCTTCAACGTCTTCCAGAACATACTCCAGTCGCACCCGGACGTGCAGGCCGTCTTCGCGTGCAGCGACCTGATGGCCCTCGGCGCGGTCGAGGCCATCGCCGCCGCGAAGAAGACCGGGCAGATCGCGGTCGTCGGCTTCGACGCCACCGCGGAGGCGCGCGGCGCCATCCTCAACGGCACGATGGACGCCAGCGTCGCGCAGTCGCCCGCGCAGATGGGCGCCCTCGCCGTCGAGAACGCCCTCAAACTCCTCAAGGGCGAGCAGGTCAACGCCGAGTTCGTCGTCCCCATCCAACTCGTCACCAAAGAGAACGCGTACCGGGGGGAGAAATGAATCACGCCGCCGGGCGGCGCGCTGACGATGATGAATCTCCCACCACGTCGCAACCTCCTGGCGCGGGCGCTCGTCGGGGCCGCGCTCGCGCTATGGCAGGCCGCGCCAGCTTTCCCACAGGCGGGCCGGCGTCTGATCGACTACGCGGACCCCTTCGTCGGGACGGAGAACGGCGGCAACATCGTCCCCGGCGCGCAGGTGCCTTTCGGGTTTGTGCATGTCAGTCCGGACACGGAGCGGCCGACTACCGCGGGCTACAACCCTTTCGAGAACGTCCGCGGCTTCAGCCAGACGCACGTCTCGGGGACGGGCGGCGCGAGCAAGTACGGCAACTTCCTCACCGTCCCGCACGTCGGCAGGCTGCGCGCGGACGACCTCGGCTCGCCGAAGGCGGAGGAGTCTGCGTCGCCCGGCTACTACGCCGTGCGGCTCACGCGCCCCGGGGTGAAGGCGGAGCTGACGGCGACGCGGCTCGTCGCCTTCCACCGCTACACGTTCCCCGCGTCGAAGCTCTCGCACCTGCTGGTCGAGGCCAGCTCCGTCGTGCGGCCCGAGAGGGGTCAGAACGCTTGGAAGAACCCGCGACCCGTTGACTGCTGGGTGCGCGTCGTCGCCCCGAACCGGATAGAGGGCAGCGGCAACTTCGTCGGCGGCTGGAACCAGTCGCCGTACACCCTCCACTTCTCCGCGGAGTTCGACCGCCCCTTCACGGCCTCCGGCACCTGGCGCGGCGAGCGCGTCGAACCCGGCACGGCCGCCGCCGCCAACGAGGGCGAGGTCGGCGCCTACGCCACCTTCGACACGACCGTTAACCGAACCGTCTCGATGAAAGTCGGCGTCTCTTTCGTCAGCCCCGAAAGGGCGCGCGCGAACCTCCTGCGCGAGACGCCGGGCTGGGACTTCGACGCGGTGAGGCGCAGTGCGGAGGCGGCGTGGGAGGACGCGCTCGGGAAGATTAAGGTCGAAGGCGGCACGGAAGAACAACGCCGCGTCTTCTACACGGCCCTCTTCCACTGCCACTACATGCCGCACGACCTTTCGGGCGAGAACGCCTGGTGGGATTCGGAGGAGCCGCACTACGAAGACTTCTACGCCATCTGGGACACGTTCCGGACGCACTTCCCTCTCCTGACCTTGATACAGCCCGGGCGGCAGCGCGACATGGTGCGGTCGCTCGTGGACACGTACGTCCACACCGGCTGGATGCCCGACTCGCGCATCGCCGGGGCGAACGGCATGACGCAGGGCGGCTCGAACGGCGACGTGGTCGTGGCCGACGCGATCACGAAGGGCGTCCGCGGGATAGACTACGCGAAGGCTTACGAGGCGCTCGTCAAGAACGCGGAGGTCGAGAGCGCGCGTCCGCTCTACGAGGGGCGCGCGCTCGCGGAGTACAAGCGGCTCGGCTACGTCTCGATGAACTACCCCCGCTCCGCCTCGCGCACCGTCGAGTACGCCTACGACGACTTCTGCGTCGCGCAGGTGGCGCGCGCGCTGGGCAGGACGGAGGAGAGCCGGAAGTACCTTGAGCGGTCGAAGAACTGGGCGAACGTGTGGAGCGACGAGACGCGCTCGGCCCGCCCGCGCTTCGAGGACGGCCGCTGGCTCGCGCCCTTCGCCGCCGCGCACTTCTACCCCGACAAAGATTTTAGTTACTGGGACGCGCCCTTCTACGAGGGGAGCGGCTACATCTACGGCACGTACGTCCCGCACGACGCGCAGGGGCTCGTCGAACGGCTCGGCGGGGACGAGAAGTTCGTGGCGTGGCTCGACGCCTTCTTCGACAACCCGCCGACGCGCGACGCGGGGTTCAACCCCGGCCTCTACAACCACAACAACGAGCCGAACTTCCTCGCGCCCTTCCTCTACACGCACGCCGGCCGCCCCGACCGCACGCAGGAGCGCGTCCGGCGCATACTCGACGCGGAGTACAGGACGGGGCGCGGCGGCCTGCCCGGCAACGACGACAGCGGCGCGATGTCTTCGTGGTACGTCTGGGGCGCGGTCGGGCTCTACCCGAACGCGGGTCAGCCCTTCTACTACGTCGCGAGCCCTCTCTTCGGGCGCTCGACCATCGACCTCGGCTCCGGCCGAACCTTCGTCGTCGAAGCGCAAGGCGTCTCGGGCGTCAACCTCTACGTCAAATCCGCGACACTCAACGGCCGCCCGCTCGAACGCGCGTGGCTCAAACACGAGGAGGTCGCGGCGGGCGGGCGCCTCGTCCTCCAGATGGGGCCGAAGCCGACCGCATGGGGGCGCGGCGAGCGCCCGCCGTCAATGTCGGGTCAGGGCCAACCCCGGTAGCATTTGGCTCCGTGATACTTGAGTCGCACATGAGAGAATTTCAACACAGAGACACAGAGACACGGAGACACGGCTTGTTGCGTTACCTGCTCCGGGCCGTGTCTCTGTGTCTCTGTGCCTCTGTGTTAAATGGCGTGCTCTACGCTCAAGCACAGCGCAGGCACACGCAGACAATCGAACGTGTCGTCCACATCGCGCCGTTAGCGCCGAACGCCCCGCGTTACGTCTACGTCCCCTTCGACGTGCCGCGCGGCGCCGCCCGCGTCGCGGTCAGCTACGACTACGCGCGCGAGGGCGGGGCCAACACGCTCGACCTCGGCGTCTTCGACGCGCGCGCCGACGGCCCCGGCCGCGAGGTGAGCGCGCGCGGCTTCCGCGGGTGGAGCGGCGGCCGGCGCTCCGAGTTCTTCATCACGCGCGCGGAGGCGACGCCCGGCTACCTCGCGGGCGACCTGCCCGCGGGCCGCTGGCGCGTCGTCCTCGGCCTCTACAAGGTCGCGCCCGCGGGCGTGGACGTGAAGGTCAGGATCACCGTCGAGGCCGGAGTGTTGAAGGCGGGCGGTCGCGCCTCGAAGCCGCTTCGCAACGCGGACACATCGAACCGCGCGACCAGACCCGGCCGCGTGTCGGTCGGGCGCGGGCCGCGCTGGTTTGCCGGCGACCTGCACATGCACACCGTGCACAGCGACGGCGACTGGACGATAGAGGGGCTCGCCGCCGCCGCGCGCGAGGCGGGGCTCGACTTCATCTTCGTCACAGACCACAACACCGCGAGCCATCACGCCGAAGTGGACGGGGCCGACGACGGCTCCCACCGGCCGCTCGTCATGCGCGGCGAGGAGGTGACGACCTACGGCGGGCACGCCAACGCTTGGGGTCTGCCCGCGGGCGCGTTCGTGGACTTCCGCGTGCGGCCCGGCGACGCCGCCGGGATGTCGCGGGTCGCCGGGCGCGCGCACCGCCTCGGCGCGCTCGTCTCCGTCAACCACCCCTTCGCGCCGTGCGGCGGATGCGGTTGGAGCTACGGGGATGCTTTGAAGGGGTTCGACGCGGTCGAGGTCTGGAACGGCGAGTGGGACGCGACGGACGAGTCGGCGCTCAAGATGTGGGACGGGCTCCTGCGGAGGGGCTTGCGCCCGACGGCCGTCGCTTCGAGCGACTCGCACCGCGCGCAGAATCCCGTCGGCAGGCCGACGACGCACGTCGCCGCGGCCGGGCTGTCACAGGCGGCGCTGCTGGACGGCATCCGCCGCGGGCGCGTCTACCTCACGCGCGAGGCGCGGGGACTCTCAATCGACTTCGAGGCGGCGGCGGGCGAGATAGGGTCGCCCGCCGCCGCCGGCCCGCGCAAAGGGGCGGGCGAAGAGATTCGTCTGACCAGGCCGGGCGCTTTAGTCTTCTTCGTCAGAGTCGTCGGCGCGACCGCCGCCGTGAACGTCTCGCTCGTCTCCGGCGGCCGGGTGCTTCGCACCCTCCCGGCCCAGTCGCAGCTCACGGAAGTGTTCGAGGTCGAGTGCGAACGCAGCGGCTACTACCGCCTTGAGGTGCGCGACAGGGCGGGCGCGCTGCTCGCGCTGACCAATCCTATTTACGTAAAGGTCGGGAAGCGTCGGTAGCCTCAGGGCGCGAGGCGGAAGAGTCTCGTCTCGCCCGCGGCGAGCGTCGCTTCGGGCTGAGTCTGAAGCGGGAGCACGCGGGGCACGAAGTCCTGCCCGAGCGTCAGCACGCGCACGAGCTTAAGGCCCTTGCACGCCCCGCCCGAGGCGGTCGGAGGGTGCGGGTGGCACCGCGCCGTGACGGACTCGACCGCGTCGGCCGTAAAACCCTTCGGCAGTCGTATCCCCGTGCGGTAGTAGCCGCCGCGCTCGATGCGCAGGCGCGGCTCGCCCATGTCCGACTGGAACACGTCCGCGCGCCCCTTCAACCTCACGTCGAAGGCGACGGCCGCGCCCGTCTGCTCCGAGGCGGCCTCGACGTAGAGGTATTCGCGCGGGTCTGCGACGGTGTTGATGTCGGACGGCGTGTCGCTGACGCGGCCCTCGCGCCGTAGCTCTTCGGTCATCGCGCGGTAGGTCTGCGGGAAGCGATCCATCATGCTCTCGCGCGTCGCCGCTTCGAGCCGCGCGCGGACGGGCGCCGGGGCGAAGCGCACGGCCGAGCAGGCGAGGTCCGAGAAGTTGTTGTTGTCGGAGGCGACGGCGAGCAGTGGGTGCCCGCCGCCCGTGCGCTGGCCGTTGAAGTTCTTGGTCTCGTGCTGCACGCCTTGAAAAGTCTCGGCGACGACCTTCCCCCCCCGGACGCGCATCTCGTAGACCCACTCGATGTCCGTCCCGCGCCCCCAGCGCGCGAAGAGCGCGGCCGTCTGCGTCCCGCCGTCCTCGTTCGTGAAGACGACGGTGTAGCGGAAGACCGCGTCGGCGCCCTCGCGCAGAACCTCGTAGTACATCAGGAGCGGGACGTCCGTGAAGCGGTCGATGGTGTTCGGCCGCGCGTAGAGCACGGGCGCGTGGGCGAGCGCGAAGCCGTGCTCCTCCCCTTCGGACGCGGCGAAGGCGGCCGGGGTGAGGGCGCGCAGCGACTTCACCTCCGCGCGGCGCGCGCCCGCGGCCGAGCGCGCCTCGTTGAGCGCCACAGAGACCCTGTGGCTCCCCTTCGGCAGCCGCCCGAGCAGCACGCGGTAGAGGTAAAATTCTTCGCCCGCCCAGAGCAGCACGTCCTGGTTGTAAGCGCCGTCAACGAGCACGACGAGCGCGGCCGCCTCGGAGCCCTTGCGCGCCCAGGAGGCGCCCGGCGAACGCGCCTCGATTTCAAGCGCGACCTCTTCGCCGCCCGTCGCCTCGAAGGTGCGCGCGGCGAGCGGCGCCGGGGTCTTGGGCGCGGCCGGGGCGCAGGGGTTCTGCGCGCGCGCGTACGGCGGCGCGCAGGCGGCGGTCAACAGGACGAGCAGGACCAGCCGTAGACGGCCCGAGGTTGTTCTCATGTGCGGAGGTTAACCCAGTCAGTACCGCCCGCGGTAGCGGGTGGGTCGGTGTGGTGCGTCGGAGCCGCCCGGAGTAACACGCACCCGCCCGCTACCGCGGGCGGTACTGACCCGGCCGCGGGTCGCGCATTTTTCTCGCGGGCTTAACAGAAAATTCTCTTCGGCTTCACGGCACATGAGCTATAATCCGCCGCACGCCTGAAGGGGTCGGCACCAAGTCGGGTTCGCCGGTCAGACCCGCGACGCCGCCCCGCCCAAGACATACCCTTTAAGACGCGTTAAGACGAAGACGACTTTCTACCTTCAGCGGCCCCCGGCCCGACCAGGAGAAGACCATGTTGCGAAGAGCCCCCCGCCTGACCGCCTGTCTGCTGCTCCTCTCCGCCTGCCTGACCTTGAACACGCCCGCGCAGGTCAACAACGCGAGCGTGACGGGTCTGGTCACGGACACGACCGGCGCCGTCGTCCCCAGCGCCTCGGTGACCCTGAAGAACAGGGCGACCAACGTCGAGACCACGGCCGCGACCGACAGCTCCGGCTACTACACCTTCGCGAGCGTCCCCGTCGGCGACTACACCGTGACGGTCGAGCGGCAGGGGTTCAAGCGGGTCGTGCTCGAAGGGGTGAAGCTTGAGGTGGGGCAGAAGGCGCGCGTGGACGCCGCCCTCGAAGTCGGCGCGGTGACGGAGACCGTGACCGTCACGTCGGCCACGCTCCTGACGACGCAGGAGGCGACGACCGGCGGCGTCATCGAGAACCGCATGGTCGAGCAGCTCCCGCTCTCGGGCCGCAACTGGGACGACCTCATCGGCCTCGTCCCCGGCGTCCAGGCCGACCGCTACACCGAGGAGGGCGGCTCGACCTCCTCGGGCCGCACGGGCGGGGCGAACGTCCACGGCGTCCGCTCGCTCCAGAACAACTTCGTCCTCGACGGCGTGGACAACAACTCCATCTCGGAGAACGTGCAGGAGTTGACGACGCAGGTGGCGCGGCCTTCGGTCGATTCCATCCAGGAGTTCAAGGTCTCGACCAACCCCTACTCGGCCGAGAACGGGCGCAGCCCCGGCGCGCTCATCAGCGTCACGACCAAGTCGGGCACGAACGCCTTCCACGGCACGCTCTACGAGTTCCACCGCAACCGCGTCTTCGACGCCAACAACTTCTTCAACAACCGCTCCGGCGCGCGGAAGCCGCAGAACATACAGAACCAGTTCGGCGGCAACATCGGCGGCCCCGTCGTCAAGAACCAGGCCTTCTTCTTCTTCAACTACGAGGGCACGCGCATCCGCAAGGGCGTCACGCGCCTCGGCAACGTGCCGCTCGCCAACGAGATTCGCGGCGACTTCTCGAACGCGGCGGCCGTCGCCAACCGCATCCCCGGCGGCGCCTACGCGACGCTGTTCGACCGCGTGGGCGACTGCCGCGCGCTGGTGCCTTCGGCCTTCAACGCCAACGGCTCTTTCGTCAACAACCAGATTCCCGCGCAGTGCCTCGACCCCCTGGCGCAGAAGATACTCGCGCTGCTGCCCGCGCCCAACGTCGTGCCCGGCACCGGCGCGCTCAACCTCGGCAACTTCATACGCAACCCGGGCATCCGGGACGACACCGACAGCTACACGGGCCGCTTCGACTGGCAGCAGAGCGCGAAGAACAGCTTCTTCGTCCGCTACACCCTGTCCGACCGCTTCCGCTACGTGCCCGGCATCTTCGGCGGCGTGGTGGACGGGACGGGCTCTTCGGCCAACGGCCGGCTCAACATGAAGGGTCAGTCGGCGGCCGTCGGCTGGACGCGCGTCGTCAGCTCGCGGCTCATCAACGAGTTCCGCCTGGGGTGGGGCCGCAACAACTCGCTCGCCGTGCAGGACCCGTTCGGGCTGAACACGCTGGCCGAGCTGGGCGTCCTCGGCGTGCCCGACTCGCCGCTCTACAGCGGCGGCCTGCCCGGCCTCTCCATCTCCGCGCGCGGCGGGACGCAGCTCCCCGGCGGGCAGTCGGGCTTCGACCGGCTCGGCTCGCCCGACTTCCTGCCGAAGTCGCAGCGCACGAATCAGTTCCAGTGGGCCGACAACGTGAGCCTCTCCTACGGCCCGCACCAGTTGAAGTTCGGCGGCGACGTGCGCGGCCCGATGCGCAACATCTACCTCGACGTGCCTTCCCTGCGCGGCACGCTCAACTTCGACGGCAACCGGACGGGGATCGGCCTCGCGGACTTCCTGCTCGGCTACCCCTCGAACGCGCAGCTCGCCAACCCGGCCGTCGTCGATTCGCGCCTCAAGATGTTCGCCGGCTTCGTCCAGGACGACTGGAAGGCGACGCCGAAGCTGACGCTCAACCTCGGCCTGCGCTACGACTACGCGACGTGGCCGTACGAGGGGCGCGACCGCCTGACGAACCTCGACCCGAAGACGGGGCTGCTCTTCACGCCGGCCAACTCGCCCTACGGCCGGAGCCTGGTCAACCCCGACCGGAACAACTTCGCGCCGCGCGTCGGGCTCGCCTACCAGCTCAACGACGAGACCGTCCTGCGCACGGGCTACGGGCGCTTCTACATGCTCTTCGAGCGCGCGGGCTCCGAAGACCAGCTCGCCCTGAACCTGCCGAACCTCGTCCAGAACAACGTGACGGCGCTGAACAACAACTCGACGGCCAACAACATCCGCCTGCGCACCGGCTTCAACCTCTCGCTCAACCCCTCGGCGGTCGACCCGCGGCTCGTCCGTCTGCGCGCCATCAACCCCGAGGCGGTCATGCCGAGCATCGACCAGTGGAACGTCGGCGTGCAGCGCCTCATGCCCGGCAACCTCGTCGTCACGGCCGACTACGTCGGGACGAAGGGCACGCACCTCTCGGTGCTGCGCAACCTGAACCAGCAGCTCTTCAACGCGGCGGGCGTCGGCACGGGCGTCATCCCCTACCCGTCCTTAGGCCCCATCGAGTACCGCGACAACGGCGGCAACTCGAACTACCACGGCGGCGAGCTGACTTTGGAGAAGCGCTTCGGCCGCGGCTTCTCGTTCCGCACGGCCTACACCTACTCGAAGTCCATCGACTACGCGCAGGAGCACCTGGCGGCGGGCGGCACGGGCAGCTTCACGCAGAACGCGCGCGACCTGCACGAGCGGCGCGGCCCGAGCGACTTCGACGTGCGCCACCGCTTCGTCGGCAGCTACATCTGGGAGCTGCCCTTCGGCAGGGGGCGCAGCTACCTGCGCGAAGGCGCGCTCGCGCACGTCCTCGGCGGGTGGCGCCTGAGCGGGCTGGCGAACGTGCGCTCGGGGCGCCCGTTCACGGTCGCGGCCAACGGCAACAGCACGGCGCTCGGCGGCGCGCGCGGCGGCGGGCTCGTCAGCGCCTTCGCCGACTGCCTGCGCGACGGCTCGCTCCCTTCGGACGAGCGCACCATCGACCGCTGGTTCGACCCGACGGCCTACGCCCAGCCGACGCCCGCGCGCCTCGGCACCTGCGGCCGCAACACCCTGCGCGGGCCGAACCTGACGAACTTCGACGCGTCGCTCGTGCGCACGTTCGACTACTTCGGCGAAGACCGCGAGCTGGAGTTCCGCTGGGAGGTCTTCAACGTCCTCAACACGCCGCAGTTCGGCCTGCCCGACCGGAACGTCTCGGGCACGGCCGCCGGCCGCATCTCCGCGCTCGCCGGCGACCCGCGCGTGATGCAGTTCGCGCTCAAGTTCAACTTCTGAGGCGCGGTTTGTCTCAACCCTGGATATGAAGCGGAGGGCGTTTAACCACGGAGGCACAGAGTACGCGGAGGGGGCACAGAGTAATTCAACCCTCCGTGCCATCTCCGTGCCCTCTGTGCCTCCGTGGTTAACCGCCCTTTACTTCAGACTCAAGTGACGAGACCATAAGGGCCGACGGCGGGAGAGTTTCTCATGGCAGTCTCTACACACACGGGCGGGGGCAAGCGGCCTGAGCAGTTTCGGGACTACGCGGCGGAGTCGCGCGCGTGCGTGAAGGAGTTCTACCGGCTCAACCACACGCTCCAGACCTTAGACCTCGTCTTAGAGAAGAAGCGGCAGTACCTCACGCTCGACCGCGCCGAGATGGGCGTGTGGGAGGCGATGGAGCATCTGAACGCGCTCGTGGACGACAGCGACCCCGACATCGACGTGCCGCAGATCGAGCACAACCTCCAGACGGCCGAGTCCATCCGCGCGGCCGGACACCCGCGCTGGTTCGTCCTCGCCGGACTCATCCACGACCTCGGCAAGGTGCTCTGCCTCTTCGGCGAGCCGCAGTGGGCCGTCGTCGGCGACACCTTCCCCGTCGGCTGCCGGTTCGACGAGCGCGTCGTCTACCACGAGTTCTTCGCCGGCAACCCGGACGCGCAAAACCCTCTCTACCAGACCCCCTGCGGCGTCTACGAAGAGGGCTGCGGGCTGGATCGAGTTCACTTCTCCTGGGGGCACGACGAGTACCTCTACCACGTCGTCAAAGACTACCTCCCCGAAGAGGCGCTCTACATGATCCGCTACCACTCGGCCTACGCCGTCCACCGCGAGCGCGCCTACCAGCACCTCATGAGCGAACGCGACCGCGAGATGTTCCGCTGGGTGCGCGCCTTCAACCCGCACGACCTCTACTCCAAAGCGGCCGAGCGCCCGGACGTGGCCGCCCTCAAGCCCTTCTACGAAGACCTCGTCGCCGAATTCTTCCCGCGCAAGCTGCGCTGGTGAGCGGCGTTCACGTTTTAAGATGAAGAGGCCGACTTACTTCCTCGTCGTCCCGGCCGTCGCCGCGGCGGCGTTGCTCTGCGCCGTGTCCGCGGCGCGGAAGGCCGAGGCGTCGCGCCCGGCCCTGCGGCTCGTCACGCGCGAGGTGCCGCTCGGGCGCGGGCAGGCGGGCGAGTTGAAGGGCACGCGCACGGTCTCGCCCGACCGCAGGCACGTCGCCTTCGTGGCGAAGGCCGCGAACGGGGAGGCCGCGTACGTGGACGGCGTCGCGGGCAAGACCTACCCGGCCGTCGCCAGCGACCCTCTGAGCGAGGCCGGCCCGGGCAGCCCCTTCACCTTCAGCCGCGACGGGCGGCGCGTGGCCTACGTCGTGAACCTCTCCCCGGACGCCCGCGCGCGCGGGCCGCGCCGCGTCGTCGTGGACGGCAGGGAGGGGCCGTCCTTCGACTACGTCTGGTCGGGCGGGCTGCACTTCAGCGACGACGGGAGGCACTTCGCCTACACGGCCGAGCGCGGCGGCAAGCGTTTCGTCGTCGTGGACGGCGCCGAGAGCGGCCCCTACGAACGCGTCAGCGCCCCGGCCTTCAGGGACTACAAAGACCGCGGCTTCGTCGTCGCCTTCGAGGCGGAGCGCGACGGGCGGCAACTGTTCGTCGTCGACGGCCGGGAACTCCCCGCCGACGACCCGAAGGGGCGCGAGCAGTTCTACGGCGAGGAGCCCGCGCGGCCCCGCGAGGTCGTGCGCGAGGGCAAGCACTTCGTCGCGTGGGACGGCAGAGAGTTCGGGCCGTTCGACGAGCAGATAGGGACGTTCCTCCGCACCGCGCCGCGCGCGGGCGGCGGCCTGTTGGTCGTGTTCGAGGGGCAGCGCGCGGGCAAACAGGTCGCGGTCGTGGACGGCGTCGAGGGCAGGCCCTACGACTACGTCGGCGAAATCCACGTCAGCCCGGGCGGCGCGCACACGCTCTACCCCGCGCGGCTGGGCGACGACTCGTTCGTCGTCCTCGACGGCAAGGAGGGGCCGAAGTATTCGAACGTCGAAATCGACCACGGCGCGAAGCCCTTCAGCGCCGACGGGAAGCACTTCGCCTACTCCGCCTCGCGCGAGGTCGCCCCCGACTCGCGCAAGTCCCTCGTCGTCGCGGACGGCAAGGAGGGGAAGCTCTACGACTCCGTCAGGCACGTCACCTTCACGCCCGACGGCGCGCACCTCCTCTACCTCGCCTACGACGCGGCGCGTCGGAAGACCGTCCTCGTGCGCGACGGCGAGGAGGTCGCGTCATACGACAACCTGCCCGACTACGGCAACATCCGCTTCGGCCCCGACGGCAAGCGCATGTACTTTCGCCTGGGCAAGCTCGAACGGGGTCAAGAGGCCCTGGTGGTTGACGGCCGCGCGTTCAACTACGACGAGATTAAGGATGTCGAGTTCAGCCCCGACGGCCGGCGCCTGGTCTTCAAGGCGCAGCGCGGGCGCCGGTGGGTGATGGTCGTGGACGGCGCGGAGTCCGAGGCTTACGAGCCCGACGGCGAGAAGGGCGAGGTCGGCTGGAGCCGCGACGGGCGGCTCGCCTTCAGCCGGGAGGGCGGGCGCGTGGCCTACGTCGGGCGCAAGGGCGGCAAGGAGTTCGTCGTCGTGGACGGCGCCGCGGGCGCTCCGTACGACGCGGTCGCCAACCTCGACTTCACGCCCGACGGCCGCCACGTCGTCTACACGGCGCGGCGCGCGGGCAGGTCGCTCGTCGTCGTCGACGGCGTCGAGAGTCGCGAGTACGACGCCTTCCTCCCGGCGCGCGAGCACGAGCGCGAAGGCCGCCTCAACGTCGAGGGCGACGCCGCGCTCAGCATCCTCGCCCGCCGCGGCACGGAGCTGCTGCGCGTGGAGATCGAGATCGTCGAAGGCTGAGGCGCCGCGTCACGCGGCCTTGTGCGCGTGGCTGATCCAGGTGAAGATCATGACCCAGAGCGTCAGGGCCAGCGTGAAGAGCGGGAACTGCAAAGGCGGCGGCAGGCAGTAGACGAAGACCACCACCGGCAGCCAGAACCCCAGGCCGCTGACGACCGCGGGCAGAACCTTCCGCCGGTAGAAGCCGCGGCCGAGCGCGCGCGCCACGCCGCCGAGGCGGTAGCCCTGATGCCTCCACTCGAAGACGACGACCGTGAGCGGGATGGAGACGAACGGCGTGAAGAGGAACTGGTCGACGAACGTCTTCTTGAGGACGGTGGCGAAATCGACCCCCGGGCCGAACGCGAGCGCCTGCGCGCGGTAGAGCGCGTCCACCAACACCCCCATCAGGCCCCAGAAGCACGCGCCGAACGCGAGGCCGCCCAGGTTCCCTCGCCCGACCCGCCCCCTCTGAAAGACCGCGACCGTCAGCAGCTCCGGCAGCAGCCCGCCCGCCAGAACCCCCGCGGCGAGGGAGAAGAGATACCCGCCCTCGCGTTTCAACTCGGCCGCGCGCGCCAGCCACGCGCGCGCCGGCTCCCAGAGGTAGTACGCGAGGACGACCGAGACCACGGCCGTCTGGATGACCAGCGCCGGGACGAGGTTCGCGCGCGCGGCGCGCAGGCCCACCGAGAGCGGCCTCTCCTCTTCTTTCGTCATGCGAGCGCCGCCCCCTTGAACTCCGCCCGAACCCTACGGCTCTCGACAGTCATCAGTTCAACTGGCAGATGTCGAGGACGTTCATGTCCGTGTAGTCGAGGTTCTCACCCCCCATCGCCCAGATGAAGCTGTAGCTCGAAGTGCCGCAGCCCATGTGGATCGACCACGGCGGCGAGACGACCGCCTCCGCGTCCCCGAGCACGAGGTGGCGCGTCCGTTCGGGCTCGCCCATGAAGTGCATCACGCGCTGCCCCTCTTTCAAGTCGAAGTAGAAGTAGACCTCGCTCCTCCGGTCGTGCAGGTGCGGCGGGCAGGTGTTCCAGACGCTCCCGGGCTTGAGCAGCGTGACGCCGAGCAGGAGTTGCGAAGACTTGCAGACGGCCGGGACGACGTACTGATAGATCGTCCGCTCGTTCGAGGTCTCCTGCGAGCCGAGGTTGAGCGGCACGGCGCGCCCGACCGAGACGTGCACCACCTCGAAACGCGCGTGCGCCGGGGTGGAGGCGAGGTAGAAGCGCGCGGGGCTCCCCGGGTCGGCCGACTCGAACGTCACCTCGCCGCTCCCCATCGGCACGTACAGACAGTCCTTCGGCGCCAGCTCGTACCGCCCGCCGTCCACCGTCAACACGCCGGCCCCCGCGCCGACGTTGACCGCGCCCAACTCCCTCCGCTCAAGGAACGGCTTGCCCTTCGCCGACGCCGGCTCCTGCTGCACGGGAAGCTGAAGGGGCGCGCCCGCGGGGGAAGCGCCGCCGATGACGAAGCGCTCGTAGTGCAGGTAGTTGAGACGGATTTCGCCGTCGGCGAAGAGTTCGGGGATGTGGTAACGGTCTCTTAACTCCTCGTTCGAAGCCCCGTCCACGGAGCCGGGGTGCGTGGCGTAGTAGGTCTTGCGGAACATCAAAGTCTCCCTCCGGTGTTTTGAGGACCAGCATAACTTACTCGCCCCCGGGCCGCGACGGCGCGCGCCCGAATCGCCCGCCGGGCCTTGTGTTAGACTGCGGCCCATGGGGACGACAATCAGGACGGACGTGCTAATCGTCGGGGCCGGGCCGACGGGCCTCAGCCTGGCGTGCCAGTTCGTCAGGCACGGCGTCGGCTTCCTCGTCGTCGAGAAGAACGCGGGCGTGACGCCCTACTCGAAGGCCATCGGCGTCCACGCGCGCACGCTGGAGATTTACGAGCAGATGGGGCTGGCGCGCGAGGCCGTCGAGCGGGGCACGGTCGCCGGGAAGATTCGCCTGCTCTCGGGCGGCGAGGTGCGCGGCGAGTTCGACCTCTCGGACGTGGGCGAGGGGCTCAGCCCCTTCCCGTTCGTGCTCATGCTTGAGCAGAGCAAGAACGAGCGGCTGCTCTACCACTACCTGGAGAATCACGGCGGAGACGTTCTCTGGAACACGACGCTCGAAAGCTTCGCGCAGGCGGGGGCGGGCGTCACGGCGCAGTTGAAGAACGCCGACGGCGCCGCGCTGACCGTCGAAGCGAAATACCTCGTCGGCTGCGACGGCGCGAAGAGCCCCGTGCGGCACGCGCTCGGGCTCCCGTTCGAGGGGAGCACGTTCGAGCGCACGTTCTACGTCGCCGACGCGCAGGTCGATTGGGGGTTCCCGCACGACGGCCTCGCCGTCTCGCTGTCGAAGGAGACGTTCGTCGTCTTCTTCCCGCTCAAGGGGGAGAAGCGCTACCGCGTCGTCGGCGTCTTCCCCGAGGAGTTCGCGAAGGAGGAGGGCGAAGTCCTCTACGAAGAGATCGAGGCGCGCATCAAGTCCGAGGCCGAACTCGAACTCGACCTGCACGACGTGGAGTGGTTCTCGACCTACAAAGTCCACACGCGCCACGTCCGCAGCTTCTCGGACGGCCGCTGCTTCCTGGCCGGCGACGCGGCGCACATCCACTCGCCCGCGGGGGCGCAGGGGATGAACACGGGAATACAGGACGCCTACAACCTCGCGTGGAAGATGGCGCTGGTGTTGAAGGGGCGGGCGGGCGAAAGGCTCCTCGACACTTACGACGAAGAGCGGCTGGAGAACGCGAAGAACCTCCTGCGCACGACCGACCGGATGTTCCAGTTGGCCGCCGGCCCCGAATGGCTCCTCGCCTTCCTGCGCACGAACGTCTTCCCGGCCGTCGCCGGATACCTCTTCACCCTGGACGCGGTCAAGAAATTCGTCTTCCCCCTCGTCTCGCAGACCGGCATCAACTACCGGCACGGCTCGCTCACCCGGCACGACGGCGACGAAGGTTTTAAGGTTAAGGCCGGAGACCGCATGCCCTACTTCACGGTCGGGGGCGAGAGCGTCTACGAACGTCTGCGTCGGCCGAAGTTTCACCTGCTCGTCTTCACAAACGAGCAAGACCCGGTGCGGATTTCGGAAGGAGAGGCGGAAGGCCGTCACGCCGACCTGTTCGACTCCCACAACATCCCGCTCGGCCCGCACGCGGCGGAGGTCTTCGGCACGGGCGACCCCTTCACGGTGCTCCTGAGACCGGACAACTACGTCGGATACATCTCCGCGGGGTCCTCGCGGGGCGAGTTAGAGGCTTACCTGGACGGTTTAGTCGGACGCGCGGGTAAGTAAAAGGGCGCGGCGCGGCGTCGAATGAAATAGAGGGAGCCCCCGTATACGGGGGCTCCCTCGTTTCATGTCCGGACGCATCCGCCTACAGGCGGGAATTGTTGTTGTTGCTGTTTGTGTTGCCGTTCGTATTCGTGTTCCCGTTGGTGTTGCCGTTCCCGTTCTTGTTGACGGGGCCGCGCGGCGTGCCGGGGCTCGGGTTGCGCCCGCGGCGGACGCCGGGGCGGTTGTCGTTCGTGTTCGTGTTGCCGTTGGTGTTGGTGTTTGTATTCGTGTTGGTGTTGTTGCTGTTCTGGTCCTGAGCCGACGGCGCGGCCCCTGCCAGGAACAACGCCCCCGACAGCGCGAGCGCGGCGACGAAGCCGGCGGCCACTCTGGTTCTCTTCACGTCTCTCCCCCTTGCTGCCCTCGATTAGATTTTGCTTACAGTACACGACGGCGCCCCCGGCATCTGTCCACGGTCGTACACGTCAAGTTAAAGAGTCGTTGCATTATCGTTGTAAGATTTAACTATCATTTAATAAGCCCTTCACCCCGATTTAACCCGCCGGCCTCAACCTCCGTCCTTGCCGCCCCGAAGCCAAAACACACGCCGACCGCGTGCGGCGTGGGCTTTCAACACGGAGACACGGAGACGCAGCCTGTTGAGCTATAGACCTTAAGCTGTGTCTCCGTGTCTCACGCCTCCCGGCTGCGCGCAACTGCGAAGTTTACGAAGACGCGCCGCCCGCATTGTTAACACCGATTTAGCAAACAGTTCAGGCGGATGTAACACCGCTGTTGCATCCTTCCGCTTCTCGAAAACTCGGAAAGAGGAGCCGGAACCCCCTTTGTCCCAGATGTCTCAAGCCCTGCGCGCGGCGTCCGCGCTCTCGACGACCTTCGGCCTCGCCTTCGCGCTCGCTTGCAGCGGCGCGGGCGGGACCGGCCCCGGCGGCGGGGCGGCGGGCGGCGCCGTCAACCTCCGCGGCGCGGGCGCCTCGTTCCCCAACCCGCTCTACCAGAAGTGGCTGAGCGAGTACGGCAAGGCGAACCCGAACGTCCGCATCGACTACCAGTCCATCGGCTCGGGCGGCGGCATCAAGCAGATCAAGGAGCAGACCATCGACTTCGGCGCCTCCGACTCGCCGATGAAGGACGAAGACCTCAGGAGCGCCCCGGCCGAACTGCTCCACATCCCGACGGTGCTCGGCGCGGTCGTGCTCACTTACAACCTGCAAGGCGTCGCACGGCCGCTCCGCTTCTCCCCCGACGTGGTCGCGGACATCTACCTCGGCAAGGTCAAGGTCTGGGACGACGCGCGCATCAAGGCCGACAACCCCGGCGTCAGCCTGCCCGCCGCCGACATCACGCCCGTCTACCGCTCAGACGGCAGCGGCACGAGCGCCGTCTTCACCGACTACCTCTCGAAGGTGAGCGCGGAGTGGAAGGAGAAGGTCGGCTCGGCCACCTCGCCGAAGTGGCCCGCCGGGCTGGGCGCGAAGGGCAACGAGGGCGTGACGGGTCAGGTCAAGCAGACGCCGAACACCATCGGCTACGTCGAGCTGGCCTACGCCGTGCAGAACAGGCTGCCCGTGGCGCTGCTCAAGAACGCCTCCGGCAACTTCGTCGAGCCCTCGCTCGACGCGGTGACGGCCGCGGCGGCCGAAAGTCTCGCCGCGACGCCCGAAGACCTGCGCGTCTCCATCACCAACGCGGGCGGCGCGACGGCCTACCCGATTTCGAGCTACACGTACGTCCTCGCCTACAAAGACCAGAAGGACGCGGCGAAGGGCAAGGCGCTCGCGGACTTCCTCTGGTGGGGCATCCACGACGGCGAGGGCTTCGCCAAAGACTTGCACTACGCCCCTCTGCCCGCCGACATCGTCAAGCGCGCCGAGGCCAAGATCAATTCGATAACTTCGGGCGGGAAGCCCCTGCGGGGCAGTAGACAGTAGTCAGTAGACAGTAGGCTCTAGCCCGCGGGCGCTGACTCTGACAACCCTGGCGTTTCGACTGCGAATGTTTTTCTACCGGCTACTGTCTACTGACTACTGTCTACTGTCCACTGTCTACTGCTCCTATGACCACACACGGCCCCGCTACTGAGTACGGCGCGCGCTCGCGCGCGTGGGACTGGCGGCGCGCTCTGTCGCCGACGGGGAACGCGGGCGACGCGGTCTTCCGCGGGGCGCTCTTCTGCTGCGCGCTGCTGCTGCCGGTCATCGTCGGCCTGATGTTCGTCGAGATCGGGTCGAACGCGCGGCTGTCAATCGAGGAGTTCGGGCTCGCGTTCCTGACGGGGCGCAACTGGGACCCGATGCGGGGCGAGTTCGGGGCTCTGCCCTTCGTCTACGGCACGGTCGTCTCGTCGCTGCTGGCGCTGCTGCTGGCCGTGCCCGTCTCGCTGGGCATCGCCGTCTTCCTCGTCGAGCAGGCGCCGCGCACGCTCGCGCGCCCTCTGGCCTTCATGGTCGAGCTGCTCGCCGCGATACCCTCGGTCGTCTACGGGCTGTGGGGCATCTTCGTGCTCGCGCCCTTCCTGCGCGAGCACGTCGAGCCCCCTTTGCAGAAGTGGCTCGGGTGGCTCCCCTTCTTCCAGGGGACGGTGACGGGGATCGGGCTTTTCACCGGCGGCGTCATCCTCGCCATCATGGTGACGCCCATCATCACGGCGGTCGTGCGCGACGTGCTGGCGGCCGTGCCCGTCTCGCAGCGCGAGGCGGCGCTCGCGCTCGGCGCGACGAAGTGGGAGACGACGCGCGCCGTGCTCGCCAACGGCGCGCCGGGGATAGCCGGCGCGATCATCCTCGGCCTGGGCCGCGCGGTCGGCGAGACGATGGCGGTGACGATGGTCATCGGCAACCGGCCCGAAATCTCCGCCTCCCTGTTCGCGCCGAGCTACACCATCGCCTCCGTCATCGCCAACGAGTTCACGGAGGCCACGGGCGACCTCTACCTGAGCGCGCTCGTCGAGCTGGGGCTCGTGCTCTTCCTCGTCACCTTCGCCGTCAACGGCGCCGCGCGCCTCCTCGTCTGGAGGGTCACGCGCGGGACGAGCGGCGTGGCGAGGGCTTGAGAATGGCAGGGGGAGAGATGAAACGGGCGGGGGGCCGGGGCGCGGCCGGGCGGCGCGCGGTCAGCGCCCTGATGGCGACGCTCACGGCCGCGTGCGCGTTCCTCGGCGGCGCGCTCCTGCTCCTGATACTCGGCTACGTCGCGTGGCGCGGCGCCTCCTCGCTCAGCCTCCAGTTCCTCATCGACACGCCGAAGCCCGTGGGCGAGGGCGGGGGCATCGGCAACGCCATCCTCGGCACGCTCGTCCTGCTCGCGCTCGCGTCCGTCATCGGCCTCCCGCTCGGCGTCGCCGCGGGCGTCTACCTCTCGGAGTTCGGCCGCGGCTGGTTCGCGGGCGCCGTGCGCTTCGTCTCCGACACGCTGACGGGCGTCCCCTCAATCGTCACCGGCGTCTTCGTCTACACGCTGGTCGTGCTGCCGACGCAGCGCTTCTCCGCCCTGGCCGGCGGCATCGCGCTCGGCATCATCATGATCCCCGTCGTGACGCGCACGACGGAGGAGATGCTGCGGCTCGTCCCGACCTCTTTGCGCGAGGGCGCGCTCGCGCTCGGCGCGCCGCAGTGGCGCGTGACGACGGGCGTCGTGCTGCCCGCGGCCGCCTCGGGCATCGCGACGGGCGCGATGCTGGCGGTGGCGCGCGTCTCGGGCGAGACGGCGCCGCTCCTGTTCACGGCCTTCGGCAGCCGCTTCTTCAACGTCTACCTCGACCAGCCCATCGCCTCCCTGACCGTGCAGATTTTCAACTACGCCGTCTCGCCCTACGACGAGTGGCACGCGCAGGCGTGGGCCGCCACGCTCGTCCTGATGACGCTCATCCTCGTCATCAACATCACCGTCCGACTCCTGACGCGGAGGAGGTTTTAAGATGATGACCGCACCGGTTCCAGTCCTTGCGCCGGGCGCGGGCGCCGAGCAGTCGCGGCGGCCGGAGCCCGCGCCCGCGAAGATCGGCGTCCGCGGGCTCGACTTCTACTACGGCCGGGCGCAGGCGCTGCACGGCATCAACATCCGCATCCCGGAGCGCGCGGTGATGGCCTTCATCGGCCCTTCGGGCTGCGGCAAGTCCACCTTCCTGCGCACGCTCAACCGCATGAACGACACCATCCCCGGCACGCGCGCCGCGGGCGAGGTGCTCATCGACGGGCAGGACATCTACGCGCCGGGCGTGGACGTGGTCGAGCTGCGGCGCCGCGTCGGCATGGTCTTCCAGAAGTCGAACCCCTTCCCGAAGTCCGTCTTCGACAACGTCGCCTACGGCCTGCGCGTCAACCGCCTGACGGACTCGAAGTCGGAGCTGGCGGGCCGCGTCGAGCAGGCGCTCAAGGACGCGGCGCTCTGGTCGGAGGTGAAAGACCGCCTGAAGACCTCCGCGCTCGGGCTCTCCGGCGGGCAGCAGCAGCGCCTGTGCATCGCGCGCGCGCTGGCCGTGCGCCCCGAGGTCGTGCTGATGGACGAGCCGGCCTCCGCGCTCGACCCCATCGCCACGCAGAAGATCGAGGAGCTGATCGTCGGGCTGAAGCGGCAGTACACCATCGTCATCGTGACGCACAACATGCAGCAGGCGGCGCGCGTCTCCGACCGCACGGCCTTCTTCTGGCTCGGCAAGCTCGTCGAGGTCAACGACACCGAGAAGATATTCACGAACCCCGACGAGAAGCTGACCGAGGACTACATCACCGGCCGCTTCGGGTGAGGGCTGAACAGTTTTCAGTTTTCAGTTTTCAGTTTTCAGCCCGAGCCGCTGACTGAAAACTGAAAACTGAAAACCGCCTTAACAGAGATATGGAACACCACAGACGACTGGACGCCGAGTTGGACGCGCTGCGCGACCGTGTGCTCGTGCTCGGCGGCGAGGCCGAGGCGGCGCTCGTGCGCGCGATGTACGCGCTCGCGGCGCGCGACAGCGCGGCGGCGCGCGAGGTGCTCGAAGGCGACGACGCCATCGACCGGCTCGAAGTCGAGATCGACCGCCTCTGCATCGACGTGCTGGCGCTGCGCCAGCCGGCGGCGCGCGACCTGCGCTTCGTCATCTCGGTCGCCAAGATCACCCCGCTCCTCGAACGGCTCGCCGACCACGCCTGCAACATCGCGCGCGTCGCGCTCGACCTGAACGACGAGCCGCGGCTCAGACACCACCCCGACCTCTCGCGCATGGCCGAGGTCGCCTCCTCGATGCTGCGCGCGGCGCTCGACGCCTTCACGCGGGGCGACGCCGCCGCCGCCCGCCGCGTCATCGAGCAGGACGACGAGATCGACGTGATGTACGAGCGACTTTTCAAAGACCTCATCGGGCTGATGACGGGCGAGCCCGCGGTCACGCCGCGCGCCGCCCGCCTCCTCTTCGTCGCCAAGCACCTGGAGCGCGTCGGCGACTACGTCACGGACATCTGCGAGCTGACCGTCTACATGGCCGAGGCCGCCGTCATCAAACACACCTACTGAAGGGAGCCGGCGGGGGGTCGGACGGGTGAGAGGGTCGGCGGGCTGTTGACGGGCGCGGGACTCCGCCCCAAAATCGACGGCCGTATGCCCGAGTACCTCGACACAGAGGCGTGGAGCCGCCGCCACCTCTTCCGACTCTTCAAGGATTACGACGACCCGTACTTCAACGTCTGCGCGGACGTGGACGTCACGCCCCTGCTCGCGTTCGCGCGCGGGCGCGGGCTCTCCTGCTCCGTCGCGTACCACTACCTCTCGATAAAGACGGCCAACGAGGTCGAGCCGTTCCGCTACCGCCTGCGCGGCGAGCGCGTGCTCGTCCACGAGCGAATCCACGCCGGGGCCATCGTCCTGCTCCCGGACGAGAGCTTCACGTTCGTCTACTTCGAATACTCCGAAGACTTCGGCGCCTTCCACGAGGGCGCCCGGGCGTCGGTCGAGCGGGCGCGGGCCGAGCCGCCGCCGCTCGACGCGCGCGCGGGCCAGGACGACCTCGTCTACCACTCGGTCATCCCGTGGGTCTCGTTCACGAGCATCTCCCACGCGCGCGACTCGCGGCAGCGGAGCGGCATCCCCAAGATCGCGTTCGGCAAGTTCCGCGAGGCGGGCGGCCGCGTGCTGATGCCCGTCTCGGTCGAGGCGCACCACGCGCTGATGGACGGGCTGCACGCCGGGCGCTACTTCGAGCGGCTGCAAAGCCTCTGCTCCGACCCGCGCTCCGCGCTGCGGCTATGAGCCGTCGTAGTCGAGCAGCCCCGTGTGCATGGTCATCTTCCACCCGCCGCCCACCTTCGAGTAGACCTTGCACGCCCTCCCCTTCCAGTGCTGCTCCCGGCCGCTCCGGTCGCGCCACAGCGTGTCCACGTCCACGACGGCGAACGCGCCGTCGCCTTCCGCCGTCACGACGACCTTCACTATCTCGCGGCGGTTGTGCACAAGCTCGTGCGTGTCGAACAACTGCTGCCAGTTACTTCGCCAGCGCTCGTAGTCGTAACGGCCCGCCCAGAAGACCCAG
>DASVQJ010000342.1:0-49297 GCA_036389235.1 Pyrinomonadaceae bacterium
GGCGGCGCTGCGGGAGTTCGGCAACGTGGGGCTGGTCAAGGAGGTCACGCGCCAGATGTGGGGCCGCGCCTGGCTCAGGCAGTTAACACAAGACCTGAAGTACGGGCTTCGCATGATGCGCCGCGGCCCCGGCTTCGCCGCCGTCGCCGTCCTCACGCTGGCGCTCGGCATCGGCGCGAATACGGCGATCTTCAGCGTCGTCAACGCCGTGCTGCTGCGCCCGCTCCCGTACCGCGAACCGGCGCGGCTCGTGACCGTGCTGCACGACGGGTGGAAGCCGGTCGCCCCGGCCAATTTCCTCGACTGGCGGGAGCAGAGCCGCTCGTTCGAGTCCATCGCCGCGGCGCAGTCCTGGAGTCTGACGATGACGGGGCGTGACCGGCCCGAACAACTTAACGTTCTTCAGACGAGCGCCGAGATGTTTCAAGTGCTCGGGGTGGACGCGGCGCTCGGTCGCGCTTACGCCGCCGGCGAGGATCAGCCGGGGCACGAACACGTCGTAGTCCTCAGCCACCGCCTCTGGCAGCGGCGTTTCGGGGGCGACCGGAACGCGGTCGGGCAGCAGGTCATGCTCGACGGCGAGCCGTACACGGTCATCGGCGTCATGCCGCCCGACTTCCAGTTCGCGCCCTTCTGGGCCACGCGCGCCGAGGCCTGGTTGCCGCTCAAGCTCGGCGGGAGGGTCAACGACCGGCGGGCGCAGACTCTGCGCGTCTTCGCGCGTCTGAAGCCTGACGTGACGCGGGAGCAGGCGCAGGCCGAGATGGAGTCCATCAACGGGCGGCTCGCGGAGCAGTACCCGCGGGCGAACGAGGGGCTGACCGTCTCGGTCGATCCGCTGCACGAGAAGGTGGTCGGGAAGTCGCGGCCCGCGCTGCTCGTCATACTGGGGGCGGTCGGGTTCGTGCTCCTGATAGCCTGCGCCAACGTCGCCAACCTGATGCTGGCGAGGGCCGCCGCGCGCCGGAAGGAGATCGCCGTACGCATCGCGCTGGGGGCCGGGCGTGGGCGCGTCATCAGACAGTTGCTCACGGAGAGCCTGATGCTCTCGCTCGCGGGCGGGGGCGCGGGGCTCCTGTTGGCCTCCTGGGGCAACACGGCCCTCGCCTCGCTCGGGCCTGACACGCTCCCGCGCGTCCAGACGGTCGGACTCGACGCCAGCGTCCTCTTGTTCACCCTGTGCCTTTCCGTCCTGGTGGGGCTTCTGTTCGGCCTCGCGCCCGCGCTGCGTTCGACGAAGACCGACCTGACCGAGTCGCTCAAGGACAGGGCGCGCGGCTCGACCTCCGACCGGCGTCACGAGCGCGTCCGACAACTTTTGGTCGTGGGCGAGATCGCGCTGTCGCTGGTGCTGCTGGTCGGCGGCGGGCTCATGATGCGCAGCTTCCTGCGGCTCACGTCGGTCGACCCCGGATTCGACCCGCGCGGCGTCCTGACGGCGACGGTGCCGCTCGCGGGCGCGCGCTACTCGACGGACGAGCAGCGCCTGGCCTTCTTCGAAAGGCTGACGGCGCAGTTGGGTGCCTTGCCCGGCGTCAAGTCGGCGAGCGCCGTCAACCACCTCCCGCTCGGCGGCGACGTGTGGACGTTCAACTTCACGGTGGAAGGCCGCCCCGCGCCGCCGGGCTCCGAACGGCCGAGCGCGGTCTACCGCGTGGCGCGCCCCGGCTACTTCCGGACGATGGGCGCGGCACTCCTGAAGGGGCGTGATTTTACGGAGCGCGACGACGCCTCCTCGCCCGGCGTGGTGATCGTCAACGAGGCGCTCGCGCGCCGGCAGTGGCCGGGCGAAGAGCCCCTGGGGCAGAGGATCACGGTCGGCGGCGAGGGCACGAAGACGCGCGAGGTGGTCGGCGTGGTGAGGGACTTGAGGCAGGGCGAGTGGTCGTCGGAGCCCAAGCCGGAGATGTACCTGCCGCACGCACAGGCGGCCTCCCCGCGGAGCATGACTCTGGTGGTGCGCGCCTCCTCCGACCTGCCGGCCGTCGAGCCGCTGATTCGGCGCGAGGTGTGGGCCATCGACAAAGACCTGCCGGTCTCCCAGGTCGCAGGCATGGAGGAGGTCGTCGCCGAATCCGTGGGGCAGCAGCGCTTCAACACGCTCCTCATAGGGGGATTCGCGGCGGCGGCGCTGCTCCTGGCGGCGGCCGGCGTCTACGGCGTGATGAGTTACATGGTGGTGGAGCGGACGCACGAGATCGGCGTGCGGATGGCGCTCGGCGCGCGGGGGCGTGACGTCCTCGGGATGGTCATCAGGCGGGGGCTCGTGCTGACGCTCCTCGGGCTCGCCGTCGGGGTCGCCGGGGCTTTAGCTCTGGCGCGCGTGATGACCGGCATACTTTACGAAGTCTCCGCCACAGACCCTCTCGTTTTCGGTCTGGTGGCGGCGGCGCTTACGCTCTCGGCGCTGCTGGCGTGCTACGTCCCGGCGCGCCGTGCGACGAAGGTGGACCCGATGTTGGCGCTCCGCCACGACTGACCGCGGCGGGTCGTTACTCGTACCTCAAGGCGGCCAGGGGGTCTACGCGCGTCGCCCTCCGCGCGGGTATGTAGCATGCCAGTAACGACACGGCGGTGAGCAGCAGCGCGACGGCCGCGAACGTCAGCGGGTCGGACGCCGACACCCCGTAGAGCAGGCCCGCCATCAGTCGCGTCAGTCCGAGCGCGGCGAGCAGCCCCAGCCCCACTCCCGCGAGCACGGGCGAGAGCCCCTGCCCGATCACGAGCCTTAACACGTCGCGGGCCTGCGCGCCCAGCGCCATGCGCAGGCCGATCTCGTGCGTGCGCTGCGCCGTCGAGTAGCTCACCACGCCGTAGATGCCGACGGCGGCGAGGGCGAGGGCCAGCGCGGCGAAGAGTCCCAGCAGGAGCATGACGAAGCGCTCCCGCGCGAGCGACTCGTAGACCACGTCCCGCATCGTCTTCACGTCGTAGACCAGCAGGCTCGGGTCGAGCGCGCGAATCTGCTCGCGGACGGCGCCGGCGAGCGCACGCGGGTCGCCCGCCGCGCGCACCACCAGCGTCATCTCGTCCTGCGCGGACTGTAAATGCGACTGGTAGACTTCCGGCCTCACCTCGGCGCTCAGGCTGTCCTGCTTCTCGTCCCCGACGACGCCGACAATCGTCTGCCAAGCGTTCTCCTGTTCGGGCTTGGAGAATTTGACTCGTCTGCCGACGGGGTCTTCGCCGGGGAAGTAGCGGCGTGCGAGGGCGTCGTTGACGATGATCGTCGGCTGCCCCTGTTCGACGTCGGAGTTGTCGAAAGAACGGCCCCGAAGCAGCGGGAGGCCGACGGCGCGGAAGTAGTCGGGCGTGATCTCTTTGTGGCGCACCTCGCGCGCGTAGTCCTCCGGGGGGCGGCCCTCGACGGTCATGTCGCCCGTCCACCTGTAACCCTTCAGCGGAAGGAGCGTCGTCGAGCCGACCGCCGCGACGCCGGGCAGGCCCCCGACGGCCCGCTCGGCGCGCTCGAAGAATGCCCTCTGCTGGCCGTCCTCTTTGTAGCCCTCCCGCGGCAGCGACACCCTCAGCGTCAGTGTGTTGTTCGGGTCGAAGCCCGGGTCAACCCTCTGCAAGCGCGTGAAACTCCGCACCGTCAACCCGGCGCCCGCGGCCAGCACGAGCGCGATTGAGACCTCGGCGACCACGAGGTAGCCGCGTGCACGCCGTCCGGAACCCGTGGCGCCCTTCTGCCCGCCCTCTTTGAGAGCGGAGGCCAGCCGCGGCTGCATGCTCTGGAGGGCGGGCGTGAGTCCGGTGAGGAGCGTGGTCAAAAGCGCGGCGGCGAGGGTGAAGCCGAGCACGCGCCAGTCCGGCCGCAGCTCGTCGAGCCGCGGGATGTCGTCGGGGCTGAAGGTGACGAGCAAGTCCTTGAACCAGACCGCGAGCACAAGGCCGGCGGCCGAGCCCGAGAGCGCGAGCAAAAGGCTCTCGGTCAGGAGTTGCCGCATGACCCTCCAGCGACCCGCGCCCAGAGCCCTGCGGACGGCCACCTCCCGCGCACGCGCCGCCGCGCGCGAGAGCAGCAGGTTCGCCACGTTCGCGCAGGCGATGAGTAACACGAACCCGACGGCCGCCAGCAGCACGACGAGCGGGAGCCGCACGTCGGAGACGATCCACTCCTGAAGCGGGCCGAGCCCGACGCCCATCTGCGTGTTCGTGTCCGGGTACTGTGCTTCGAGCCGCGCGGCGATGGCCTGCACCTCCGCCCGCGCCCCTTCCAACGTCACGCCGGGTTTAAGTCGGCCGACCGCGCGCAGGAAATGCGGCCGGCGCAGCGCCGCGACCCTCTCCCGGTTCCAGCCCATCGGCACCCACAGCTCCGCCTCCTTCGAAGGGAAGTAGAAGCCCGGCGGCATGACGCCGACAACCTCACGCCCAACCCCGTCGAGCGTGACGACCCGGCCGACGACTCTCGGGTCCGCGCCGAACCGCCGCCGCCAGAGCCCGTAGCTCAGGACGACGACCCGGTCGCGGCCCGCCCACGTCTCCTCCTCCGTGAGCGTGCGCCCGAGCATCGCGCCCACGCCCAGCACGTCGAAGAGGTTGCCCGTCACGTTCAGCCCGCGGAGCCGCTCGGGCTCGCCCCCCGCGTTCAACTGCCACCCGCTCAGGCCGGGGCCTTTCTTGTCCGAGCCCATGTAGGCCGCGACCTCCGTGAAGGACTGGCTCTGCTCCTGCCAGTCGAAGAGGTTCGCGGGCGCGACGGTCGCCTGAGTCCAGTTCTTCAGAGGGTTGGTCTCCCAGAACTGCACCAGGCGGTCGGGCTCGCGGAAGGGCAGCGGGTTGATGAGGACGGCGTTGACGACGCTGAAGATGGCCGTGTTCATGCCGATGCCGAGCGCCAGCGTGAGGACGGCGACGGACGTGAACCCGGGACTCTTGCGCAGCGAGCGCGCCCCGTAACGGCAGTCCCGCCAGAAGGTCTCCAGCCAGCGCCCGCCCCTCACCTCGTAACCCTGCTCCTTCAGCCGCGTGAGCCTGCCGAAGCGCCGTTCGGCTTCGCGCCGCGCCTCCCCCGGCCCCATGCCGGCGCGGACGTTCTCCTCCGTCCGCATGTCGATGTGGAAACGCATCTCCTCGTCGATCTCTTCGTGAATCGACTCGGAACGCAGCAGGGCGCGCGCGCGCCTGTAGAGAGCACTCAGCCACATGCCTTCACGCCTCCCTCAAGCGGCCTGCAAGACCTTCCCGACCGCCAGCACGAGCCGCCGCCAGTTCTCCTCCTCGACCCCGAGCCGCCTGCGCCCCGCGGCCGTCAGCTTGTAGAAGCGTGCGCGCCGGTTGTTGTCGGACGTGCCCCACTCGGACTTGATCCAGCCGCCCTCTTCGAGGCGGTAGAGCGCCGGGTAGAGCGAGCCCTCCTCGACCTTCAGCATCTCCTCCGCCAGTTGCGTAATCCGCTGCCCCACGCCGTAGCCGTGCATCGGGCCGGCGGAGAGCGCCTTGAGGATCAGCATGTCGAGCGTGCCTTGCAGCAGGTCTGCTTTCTGTTTCGTCATCGGCTTCCCCTAGACTGGGTAGGGAAGCGTAAGCCCTCTCCCCTACCTTGTCAAGGGGAAGTTTTCGGGCCGGGCCGGGCGGCGGCCCGCGCGGGCGCGGGGTGTTCTTAGTGGGCCAAGTCGGGCGCCGCCTCGGCGTCCAAGGTTCTCGATATCTTGTCCGGGTGGAGGCTGCGGGCCGAGGCGTCGAAGATTTCGCGGCAGGTGCCTTCGCGGCCGTAGAGTTCCCCGTGCGTGCCGTGTCCGACGACACGTCCTCCTTGGGCACGGTGGAGTCGATGATGTCGTGCAGCCCGTTGTTCTTCTCCGCGCTTCACCTGATCCCTCCCGCCCCTCCTTTGCGCGTTAGTCTATAGGGACGCTAAACCCGGCGCGTCCGCCTCAAGCTCGAAGCCTTTTTGGACGACAGGAGGGAGCTATGAACCGAGAAGCGATGTATGCCATCATGCAGGGCGCGGGCACCACGGATTACGAGCTGTACCTCAACACGCCGGCGCTGCTCGCGTGCCAGAAGGACTATCAGGATTTGTGCAACCGGGATGAGCTTCAGTTCCAGATCGTCCACCAGGTAGAGGAACTGTGGATGAAGCTGATCGGTTATACGCTGCTCGACATCGACGAGAACATCCAGGCGCAGCGCACGAATCGCGTCGTCACCCTGTTCCGGCGCGTCCACCGCACACAGGAGCTGATGAACATGCAGTTCTCGCTGCTGGAGACGATGTCGCCGAAGGATTACCAGGGCATCCGCGCGACGCTCGGCAACGGCAGCGGCCAGGAGTCCCCCGGCTTCCGCAGCCTGATGAGGATGAGCCGGCAGCTCTGGCAGTCGTTCCAGACGCACTACCTCGACGCGCGCGGGCTGACGGTCGAGAAAATCTACGACTCGGAGTACAGCCATTGTGACGCCTACGTGGTCGCGGAGGCGCTGGCCGAGTACGACTCACTGTTCCGCCAGTTCCGGTTCCAGCACATACAGCTCATCCGGCGCTCGATTGGCCTGGGCGCGCGCTCCCTCAAAGGGCGCCCGGTCGAGATGCTGGAGGCGGGCGCCCGCTACCAGTTCTTCCCCGAGCTTTGGGCGATCAGAGACCAGATGACCGACAACTGGGGCGCTAACTACGGCTACGTGCGCGACTCGCTCAGCCGGCAACCGGAGCATGCGGCCGCATAAGCAAGACTTCCTGCTGCCCGAAGGCACCTACCTGCTCAGCCATTCCGTCGGCTGCCTGCCGCGGTCGGCGCGGGCGGCCGCCGACCGTTTCTTCGAGCTGTGGGCGACGCAGGGGGGCGAGGCGTGGGACGGCTGGCTGGCGTCAATCGGCGACTTTCAACAGTCGCTCGCGGCGCTGCTGAACGGCGGGGCCGCCGAGTTCTGTCCGCAGGCCAACATCTCGTCCGCCCTGGCGAAAATCCTGTCGTCGCTCCCGCGGCGCAAGGGCAAGACGAAGCTCTTGCTCTCCGAACTGGATTTCCCTTCGGCGGGCTTCGCGCTGGCGCAGGCTGAACGTGCGGGCTACACCGTCGAGTTCATACCCGCGGACAGCGACACGAGCTCGCCCGAGTGCTGGCGGCGACACTTAACACCCGACACACAACTCGTGCTCGTCACGCACGTCTTATACGGCAACTCCCGTCTGAACCCGGTCGCGGAGGTCGTCCGCTGCGCGCAACGGCACGAGGTCTTTACGCTGGTCGACGTCGCACAGTCGGCGGGCGTGGTGCCGATTGACCTCCGCGCTTGGAACGCGGATTTCGTGGTCGGGTCGGCGGTCAAGTGGTTGTGCGGCGGCCCCGGCGCGGGCTTTCTCTGGGCGAACCCCGCCGGCGTGGGGCGGTTCGAGCCGTCGGACGTGGGCTGGTTTTCGCACGAAGACCCGTTTGAATTTCGTATCCAAAGCTTCCGGTACGCCGCCGACGCGCGGCGCTTCTGGGGCGGGACGCCGTCGGTCTTGCCGTACGTCGTCGCGCGCGCGAGCATCGACCTCGTCAACCGTGTCGGCGTGGAGAACGTGCGCGCGCACAACCAGGCGCTCACCGACCGTCTAGTGCGCGCGGCGCAGCGGCTTGGCCTGACGCTTCGCACGCCACACGACCCGGCGCGGCGCGGGGGGACGGTGTGCGTCGCCTTCCCAGACCCGCAGCGGGTCTACCAACAACTGAAAGATGCGGGGGTCTTCGTAGACGTGCGCCCGGCGTACGGCGTGCGGTTCTCGCCGCACATCTATAACGACACGGAAGATATCGACCACGCCATCGCCTCCTTCGAGGCGGCGGCGCCGTGACGGGGGACGGGCAGGCGACAGGAGGGCGCGTCAGGATGGATGAGTTGCTCGACCCGGCGGCGGGTACGCCGCCCGCGCTGCTTCTCCGAAGACTGATCGGCAGTTACCGAATCACGCACGCCGTCAAGGCGGCGGCCCAACTCGGCGTCGCCGACCACCTGGGCGAGAGACCGCAGGGCGCCAACGAGCTTGCCGCGCGGCTGAGCGTGAATCCGCAGGCGCTCTACCGCCTGCTGCGGACGCTGGTGAGCATCGGCCTGCTGGCCGACGCGGGCGACGGCCTGTTTACCCTCACGCCGGTCGGCGCGTGCCTGCGACGGGACGCCCCCGACGGCATGCGCGCCTGGGCGCTGTGCGAAGGCGCCGAGTATTATCAGGGCGCCTGGATGAACCTCCTGCACGCGGTCGAGACCGGCGAGACCGCCTTCGAGCACACGCACGGCGAGACGTTCTACCAGTACCTCGCACGGCACCCCGAGACGGGGCAAGGCTTTTCGCAGGCGATGCTCGATTACGCCCGGTTGATAGCTTCGGCCGTGGTGGCCGGCTACGACTTCGCGGGGGTTCGCCGGGTCGTGGACATCGGTTGCAGCCACGGGCGCCTACTCTCGACAATCCTGCAAGCGAACCCGACAGTCTCCGGCGTCTTCTTCGACAGGCCGGAGATTATCGAGCGGGCGGGGGAGCGTCTCCGCGGGACTGAACTCGCGGGGCGCGCCGAGCTGGTCGCGGGCGACTTCTTCGAGTCGCTCCCGGCGGGCGCCGACCTCTACATTCTCTCGCGTGTCCTGATGGACTACGACGACGCCGCTTCGGTGCGCCTGCTACAAAACTGCCGCCGCGCGATGGCGGCGGGCGGGCGCGTGCTGATAGTCCAACTGTTGATGCCGGAACAGTGTGACGGCGCGGCGCGCGAGCAACTGTTCGAGGCCGCCGTCTCCGACCTCAACATGATGGTGCTGACCGGCGGGCGCGAGCGCACGGAGGCGGAGTATCGAACGCTGCTCGGGCGGGCGGGCTTCAGGCTGTCGAGAGTCGTCCAGACGCGGGCGCTTGTAAGTCTCATCGAAGGCGAGCGGGTTAGCGATTAGGAGGGAGGACTTCCGTCATGGCGAGTGTACTCACGCAGTTGGTGGACGAACTCAACGCGGGGCGCGTGCGCGTGGTTGACCTGACACAACCGCTGGATTCGGAGACGCCGGTCATCGGCCTGCCGCCGATGTTCGCCGCCTCGCCCTGCTTTTCGTTGGAAGTCATCTCGCGCTACGACGAGCGCGGGCCGGCCTGGTACTGGAACACGCTCCGGCTCGGCGAGCACACCGGCACGCACTTCGACGCGCCCGTCCACTGGGCGACCGGCAAAGACCTGCCGGATAACCGCTGCGACACGATTCCGGCGCGGCGCTTCGTCGGCCCCGCCTGCGTGATAGATGTGACCAAAGAGGTGGCGGCCGACCCCGATTTTCTGCTCACCGCGGAGCACGTTCTGGCGTGGGAGGCCGAGCACGGACGTGTCCCGGCGGGCGCCTGGCTCCTGCTCAGAACCGACTGGAGCAAGCGCACGGAGCGGGCGGCCTTCCTCAACGTCGCCGAGGACGGGCCGCACAGCCCCGGCTTCGACCCGTCGGCCTCGAAGCTGCTCGCCTACGAGCGCGATGTGCTGGGCGTCGGCGTGGAGACCATCGGCACCGACGCGGGACAGGCGGCGCGGTTCGACCCGCCCTTCCCCAACCACAACATCATGCACGGCGCGGGCAAGTTCGGCCTGGCGAGCCTCCGCAACCTCGACCAGTTGCCCGCGACCGGGGCGGTCGTGATTGCGGCGCCGCTCAAGATCGTGGACGGCAGCGGAAGTCCCCTGCGTGTGCTCGCGCTCAGCCCGGGCTAAGCGGGGGGCGGTTGCGTCGATACGCAAACCCCGGTCAGACTTCCCGGCACGGCGGTCTTCCGTCTTCGCCCTCACCCTGTTCGCCACATCGACCGTCGCGGCGCGGGGCGCCCGCCTCATCTCATCACCGCCAGATTTCGCGCCGCGACCGCGCCGGCGTGGGGTAGAATGATTCCGCACTCCTTAACGCCTCCCGCCTGACAAGGCATTTCACGAACGGACGTGTATGAGCGGCAAGCATCTCGCAAGTTCGAATGTGCAGGGCGGCATGAAGGCGGCGCGTGCCGCGCTCTCGTGCCTGAGCGGCTTGATAGTCGTCGGCTTTTTTTCGGCGGCGGCTTCGTCGATTTACGCACAGGCTCAGCGCGAAGTCGCGCGGCCCGGCGCCGCGGCGCCCGCGCCGCAGGTCTACACGCGCGAGGGCGTGTCGGTCGAGTTCGGCGTCGAGCCGGTTGCGGCGGGAGCCCGGAAGGAGCCGCTGGCCGGCACGGAGGCGACGCTCCGGTTCAAGGTCACGGACGCCAACACGGGTAAGCCCCTCGGCAACCTACGGCCCCTGGCCTGGCTCGACCAGAGTGCCGCCGGGCAGTCCCTCGACGCGAGGGCGTGCCGCGAGAAGATTCAATCGTTCCTGCAACCCGGCTTCAACAAGCGCCCGACCGTCGACCTCAACTCCTACTTCATCCTGGCCCTCAACCACGAGCCCAACATCTCCGTCATAGACCCGCTCTCCGGCTTCGGCGGGAGCAAGCTGTACACCCTCGTCGGGCTGAGCAGCACGGGCGCGGACTGGGTGTTGAGCCCGGACAAGAAGCGACTTTACGTCTCGATGCCGCTCGCCGGACAGGTCGCCGTGGTCGACACCGCCGCGTGGAAGGTGAGCGCCAACATAGACGCGGGCGCGAAGCCCACGCGCGTCGCGCTTCAGCACGACGGGAGATACCTCTGGGTCGGCAACGACGGCGCGGGCGAGGAGGAGGGCGGCGTCACCGTCATCGACACCGTGACGTTGAAGGTCGCCGCGCGGCTGAAGACCGGGCCGGGCCGTCACGAAATCGCCCTGGCCGAGGACGACAGCCTGGCCTTCGTGACCAACCGCGAGGCCGGAACGCTCTCGGTCATAGACGTGCGGAAGCTCGCCGCACTCGCCGACATCAGGGTCGGCGCGCTGCCGGCGGCGCTCGCGTTCTCGACCCTGAGCAAGTCGGTTTACGTCGCCAACGAGGGCGACGGGACGATTGTCGCCGTCGACGTCTCGCGCCGCGAGGTGACGGCGCGCATGAGGGCGCGGCCCGGGTTCCGCGCGCTGCGCTTCCTCCCCGGCGGGCGCTACGGCTTCGCCGTCAACCGCGCCGAGGGCTCCGTCTACATCTTCGACGTCTCCTCCAACCGTCTGGTGCGGGCGGTGCCGGTCGGGCCGGGCGCAGACCAGATCACCTTCACCCGACAGTTCGCTTACGTCCGCGCCGCGGGCCACGAGTTCGTCACGATGATTAACCTGTCGGACGTCGCGGGCGAGGCGGACGTCACGCGCTTCCCCGCGGGGCAGAAGGCGCCCAAAGAGTCGCCCGCCGAGTCGCCGGCCGACGCCGTCGTGCCGGCGCCGGAAGAAGGGGCCGTGCTGGTGGCGAACCCGGCGGACAAAATGATCTATTACTACACCGAAGGCATGGCCGCGCCGATGGGCAGTTTTCAGAACTACCGCCGCGACCCCAAAGCGCTGCTCGTCCTCGATAACGGTCTGCGCGAGGGCGCGGGCGGCGTATACTCCACCGCCGTCCGGCTCGCGGACGCGGGCCGCTACGACGTGGCCTTCCTGCTCGACTCGCCGCGGCTGGTCACCTGCTTCGGCCTCGACGTCGCCGAGAATCCTTCCCTGCCGAAGCCGCCGGGGGTCGCAATCAGGGTCGAGCCGCTCCGCGCTGGCGCGCCGCCGCGCGTCGGCGAAACCTATACCCTGCGCTTCAAGGTGCTCGACGCGGCCACCGGCAGACCGTCGGCCGGGCTTGAGGACGTGGGCGTGCTGGTCTTCCTCGCCCCCGGCACCTGGCAGCAGCGCGAGTGGGCCAGGCCGCTCGGCGAAGGCGTCTACGAAATAAGCTTTGTGCCGCCGCAGGCGGGCGTGTACTATGTGCACTTCCAGTGCCCTTCGTTGGGCGTCCGCTTCAACCAGCTCTCGCCCCTGACTCTCCAGGCGGCAGATAAGTGACAACCCTTCAAAAAGCAACCCGCACGGCGTCCGCGCGCGGGCGAAGGAGAGACCGGCATGCTTAGGATGTTCGGCGTAGACGTCGGCCGCGCGGCGGGACGCGGGCGGCCCTTCGCGTGGCTCCTGGCCGCCCCGGCGCTCTGCCACGTCGGCGACAAGCAAGAGCACCTCAACGTCTTCATCGTCGGCAACGAGCGCACGGGGCTCCGGACGAAAGCCTTCGGCCTCGCCCGCAGTGAAGAGCTGGTCGAGGTCGTCGAGGGCGTGCTCAACGACCAACCTCCGAGCCAGAAATGAGTCTACGCCCCCGAAGGGAGACTGAAGGGCCGTCCGCCGTGCGGAGTCGCGCCCTGCCGGCGCGACTCGCCTGCGCGCTGGCGCTCTGCCTCGTCGCCTGCGTCGGCGCGTCGGCGCAGTCGTCCCTGACGCCGCAGGAGAGTCGCGGCAGGCAGATTTACCTGCGGGGGACGAGTCCGGCGGGCGGGGAGATTCTGGCCTACGTCGGCGAAGCCTCGCTGGAGGTGCCGGGCGACGCTATGGCCTGCGCGAACTGCCACGGCCTCGACGGCAGGGGCAAGCCCGAGAGCGGGGTCACGCCTTCGAACCTGACGTGGGAGGCGTTGACCAAGCCTTACGGCGTGACCCGCGCCGACGGCCGCCGCCACCCCCCTTACACCGAGCGCGGACTCGAACTCGCCATCACGCGCGGCACAGACCCGGCGGGCAACAGGCTGCTCAACGTGATGCCCCGCTACTCGATGTCGCGCGAGGACCTGGCCGACCTCGTCGCGTACATGAAGCGGCTCGGCAAAGACGTCGACCCCGGCGTCGGCGAGGACAGGATAGTCGTCGGCACGGCGGCCCCCGCCAGAGGCGCGCTGGCCGAGATGGGGCAGGCGATCAAGGCCGTCACCGCGGCCTACTTCGACGAGTTGAACAGCCAGGGCGGACTTTACAACCGCCGCGTCGAGTTGAAGTTCGTCGAGACCGCCGAGACGCCCGCGGAGACGCGCGCGAACTTCGAGCGCTTCCTGAAAGACGAGCAGGTCTTCGCCATGACGGGCGCGTTCATCGCCGGCGCCGAGAAGGAGGTGGTCCCGCTCATGGCCCGGCAGGAGGTGCCGCTCGTCGGCCCTTTGACGCTCTACCCGCAGACGGGCTTCCCGCTGAACCGGCAGGTCTTTTACCTGCTGTCGGGCCTGGACGTGCAGTCGCGCGCCCTCCTGGACTTTGCCGCGAAGAGGCCCGAGCTTAAAAAGTCCGGCGTCGCGGTCGTCTACCCTTCGGGCGCGCTCAACGCCGCCGTCGTCGAGGCCGTCAGAGATCAGAGTAAGAAGGGCGGCCTCGGGGAGCCGCACGCGGAAGCATACGAGCGCGGGCGCTTCGACGCCGCCGAGACGGTCAAACGACTCAGGCGGAGCGGCCGCGAGGCGGTGCTCTTCCTCGGCAGCGGCGAGGAGGCGCAGGCGTTGTTGGCGGAAGCCGATAAGCTGGGCTGGTTCCCGACCGTCCTGCTGCCCGGCGCGGGCGCGGGCGTGGGCGTCTTCGGCGCGCCGGCCGGCTTCGAGGGTAAAGTCTTCCTGTCCTTCCCCACCACGCCCTACGACCAGAGCGCGCAGGGCCTCGGCGAGTTTCGGGCGCTGGCGGCTAAGTACAAACTCCCGCCGCACCACCTGGCCGCACAGCTTTCCGCCTACAGCGCCGCCAAAATCCTGACCGAAGCGCTGAGGCGGACGGGCAGGGATTTGAGCCGGGAGCGACTCATCGCCGCGCTCGAAGGGCTCTACGAGTACCAGACGGGGCTGACGCCGGCGATTACTTACGGCCCCAACCGCCGCGTCGGCGCTTCGGGGGCCTACGTGGTCACGGCCGATTTGAAAGAGAGACGGTTCCTGCCCGCGAGCGGCTGGATAAGTATTAACTGAGCCGGGGGCGTGAAGCATCAGCCCCGCCCGTCCGGAGGTGCCCAATGCCTTTGAAGATGTTCGCCCTGTGCCTGTTGCTCGCCTGCGCGTGCGGCGCGGGGACGCTCGCGCCTTCCGGGTCGGCCTTCGCGCAGACGAGGCAGAAGCCGCGGCGCGGCGTCGCGCAGCGCCGCGACCCCGTGCTGTACGCCTGTCCGATGCACCCGGAGGTTACCTCCGCCCGCCCCCGTAAATGTCCCAAGTGCGGCATGGCGCTCAGGCAGTCGGAGGCTAAGCCCGCGGCGGCTCCCGCCGGCGACGGCCCGGGGGCGGTTGTGGCGGCGGCGGCGGACGCGCCCGACTTTTCGTCCCGGCGGATTCCGGACGTGCGCGTCCTCGACCAACACGGCAAGCAAGTCAGCTTCTACACCGACCTCGTCAAAGGAAAGACGGTCGCCATCAACTTCATCTTCACGACCTGCACGACCATCTGCCCGCCCTTAACCGCGACCTTCCGCAGGGTGCAGCAGGACGCCGCGGCCCGGGCGCTCGACGTTCGACTGATCTCCGTCAGCGTCGACCCGGCCACCGACACCCCCGAGAGGCTGCTCGCCTTCGGAGACAAGTTCAGGGCCGGGCCGCAGTGGACGTTCGTGACGGGCGACAAGAACGAGATGGACGCGCTGCTACAGGCCCTCGGGGCCGCGGCCGCAAACAAGAACGACCACACGCCGATGATTCTGATAGGCAACGACGCCGCGGGTTACTGGACGAGGACGTACGGCCTCTCGTCTCCCGCGACACTCCTGAAGGTGATCGAGGAGGCCGCGGGCCGCAAGTGACCCGGGGCGTTTCCGGCCCCCGCGGCGAACCCTCGCGCCCCGCGCCCGCCCGACCCGGCCGCGCCGAGGCCGTAAGGGTTCACACGCCGTAAGAAATTTTCTTGACATCGTTGGTTAGTCGAACTACGCTGCCCCTGCTTTCCACCAGGGGTTCCACTCCGGTGTGCCGTCAGTTCTCACACTGGAAATTCCAATTCGCTAATGAGAGTTGTCCCGCTCGTTAGCCTCACCTTCTGTTCTTTCTGCGAGCGCACACGGAACTCTTCGACTCCCGAGCCTCGCCGTCCAGCGTTATCAATAAGGAGGGAGAAACATGTCCGGCACTAAACGCCTTCCCGCAAGCTTGAGCGGTCACCTGGGGCTGCTGCTGCTTCTTCTGTTAAGCGCCGGACTCGCCCACGCCCAAACTCCGTCGGGCGCGGGGGCCAAGCCGACGGCCGAGGCGAAAGCGGCGGAAGCGGCGCCCGTCGCGGACGGCGCCCGGGCCACGGCGGCGGGCGACGAGGCCGCCCCGACGCCGGCCGCGGCGGCTTCGACCCCGGCCACGGCCGCCCTGACGGACGCCGGAGTCGAGCCGCCGCAGCAGGGCCAGCCGGCGCCCGCCCAGTGTAAAAGAAAGATCAGCGCCGACGTGGTGGCGGTGCCGCAGCCGATCATGCTGAACCGTCTGGGCGCGGCCGTCCCCGACGGCCTGATGTTCGCGCTCAAGTCGGACACGGAGAAGGGCGCGGACGGCAACCCCCGACTCAAGGGCAGTAAGAGGCCGCGCCCGCTCGTGCTGCGCGCGAACGTCGGCGACTGCCTCACCGTCAACTTCACGAACGCGATCCCGAAGGACAACTTCGGCAAGACGAAAGTGGGCGGCGCGAAGACGAACACGACGGAGGTCTCGATACACGTCCAGGGGGTGGAGTGGGCCTCGAACGGCACGGCCCCCGGCTCGTTCGCCGGGATGGACGACGGCACGTTCGTCGGGACGAACAACTCAAGCCTCGCGAGCGCGGGCGCGGCGCCCGCCAACATGCCGCCCTCGACGCAGACCTACACCCTCTACGCGAAGGCCGAGGGCACCTACCTGCTCTACACGACGGGCGACACGAGCACCCAGGGGCTCCAGCTACAGCGCGGGCTCTTCGGCGCGCTGAACGTGGAGCCCGAGGGGGCCGAGTGGTATCGCAGTCAGGTGACGGCGGCCGAACTCGCCCTCGCCAACTCGGCGCCGGCCGGCAAGCACCCCGTCATCGACTACGCCAAGAAGGACCCGAGCGGGGTGCCCGTCCTGAACATGCTCGACCCGGACACCAACAAGATCGTGCACAGCGACCTGACGGCCATCATCACCGGCCCGAGCGCGGGGCGCTTCCCCGGCACGACCGGGCCGAACAACCCCGAGCCGGCCTGCAACGCGGAGAACCTGCCGTCGCTCCGGCCCGCGAACGGCAAGGTCGACCCGCTCTTCTGCGCCAACCCGGCTTCGCCCGACAGGAAACAGCCCTACCGCGAGGTGACGCTCATCTACCACGAGGTACCGGACGCCGTCACCGCGCAAGCCTTCCCCGTCTTCCAGGATCAGGCCGTCAAATTCGTGGTGGCCGCGGGCAAGGACGCCTTCGCCATCAACTACGGGACGGGCGGCATCGCCTCGGAGGTCTACGCCAACCGCATCGGCGTCGGCCCGATGGGCAGTTGCGTCGATTGTAAGTTCGAGGAGTTCTTCCTCAGTTCGTGGTCGGTGGGCGACCCGGCGATGCTGGTGGACAAGCCGGCCAACTCGAACAACCTCGCGCTCCAGTCCGGCTTCCAGACTCCCTGCAACACGACCGCCGCCTTCGAGGGGACGCAGGGCAGCAACCCCACGCCGCCCAACCCGAACTGCGCCAACGCGAGACGGCCGGAGCAGGGCGCGGTCAACGGCGAGCCTTACACCCTGAACGGGCTGGTGAAGGCGACCGCCGTGCGCTACCCGGACGACCCGTCGAACGTCTACCACACGTACATCAACGACCACGTCAAGTTCCGCATCCTGCACGGCGGGACGGGCGTGTCGCACGTCCACCACCAGCACGCGCACCAGTGGCTGCAATCGCCCAACAGCGACCAGGCGAGCTACCTCGACAGCCAGATGATCAGCCCCGGCGCCAGCTACACGCTGGAGATGGTCTACAACGGCAGCGGCAACCGCAACAAGGTCGTCGGCGACTCGATCTTCCACTGCCACTTCTACCCGCACTTCGCCTCGGGCATGTGGGCGCTCTGGCGGACGCACGACGTCTTCGAGTCGGGCACGGCCCTGAACGCCGACGGCACGGTCGCCCCCGGCGCGCGCGCTCTGCCCGACGGCGAGATACAGGCCGGGACGCCCATCCCGGCCGTCGTGCCGATGCCGACGCTGCCGATGGCCCCTTTGCCCTCGCCCGTCTTCATCGCCGGGGGGGAGGTCTACTACGGCAAGCCCGCCCCCGGCGCCGACCCGACCGCCGGGGCCGACCGGACGGGGCAGAAGGTGAAGGAGAACCCCGGCTTCCCGTTCTTCATCCCCGGCGTCTCGGGCGCGCGCGCCCCGCACCCGCCGCTCGACTTCGCGCCCGACAAGGTCAACGGCGGCTTCCTCGACGGCGGGCTGCCGCGCCACGTCGTCACCGGCGGCACCATCTCGTACGAGCGGCACACGGCCTACGACTGGAGTAAAGACCTGGAGACGATGAACGCCGTCGGCCTGCCGGAAGACGGCACGTCGGTCGAGAAGGTGGCGATGAAGTACTTCGGCAAGCGCTGCCACGACACCTTCCTCCCCGACGGCACGCCGGCCAAGTGCAAGTCCGGGAACGGCCCGACGCCCGTCGGCGGCTTCCTCCTGAACGGGCTCGGGCCGAAGTCCGGCGCGCCCTTCGCCGACCCGGCCATCCTCGACAACGGGCTGCCCGCGCCGGGGCCGACGCGCGTCTACAAGGGCGCGGCCATCCAGCTCAACGTCGTCTTCAACAAGAAGGCGCTCGGCTGGCACTTCCAGCAGCAGCGCATGCTCGCCCTCTGGGACGACGTGTCACCGACGATTGACTACAGCTTCGGCAAGCCGGGCCGCCCGCCCGAGCCGCTCTTCTTCCGCGCCAACTCCGGCGACACGGTCGAGTACTGGCACACCAACCTCGTGCCGAACTACTACGTGGTCGACGACTTCCAGGTGCGCACCCCGACCGACATCCTCGGCCAGCACATCCACCTCGTGAAGTTCGACGTGACCTCGTCCGACGGCGCGGCCAACGGCTTCAACTACGAGGACGGCACCTACAGCCCGCAGGAGGTGCAGGAGATGATTACGGCCATCAACAACAGCGCCGCGGGCGGCCTGAAGTGGGCCGACAGGCCCGTCCAGAAGCTCGAGCCGAAGGCGCCGCCGGCCGAGATTTTCGACTGCAAGAAGAACTCCGGCGACCCGCGCTGCCAGCCGTGCAAGGAGGAGTGGACGCCCCAGTCCCGGCCCACCTGCCAGAGCTGGTTCGGCGCGCAGACGACGATCCAGCGCTGGTATCTCGACCCGCTGCTCGACAACGCCGGCCGCGACCGGACGCTGCGGACGGTCTTCACGCACGACCACTACGGCCCCTCCACGCACCAGCAGGCGGGCCTCTACGCCGGGCTCCTCATCGAGCCGGCCGACTCCACCTGGCACGACTCCGAGAGCGGCCAGCAGATGGGCGCGCGCGCCGACGGCGGCCCCACCAGTTGGAAGGCCGACATCCACGCGACCGAGAAGGTCAACAACGTCGTCAACGACGTCAGCTACCGCGAGTTCGCGCTGGAGTTTCAGGACTTCATGCTCGCCTACCAGGTCAACCAGTTGCCGGGCAAGGAGAAGCCGAGGTTCCCCGACGCCGGCACGCCCCCCGACCCCGACCCGAGCAAGGGCTACCGGAACAAGGCTTACGCCCTCGGCGCGCCCGACAACCCGACGCTCATCAGCACCGCCACGGTCGGCACGCACTCGGTGAACTACAAGAACGAGCCGATCCCGTACCGCGTCGGCACCGGCGACCTGTCGAGCGCCTTCGACTCGTCCGCCTTCCAGCCGGGGTCTCTGCCGGGCATGGAGGGCGACCCCGCCACGCCGCTGATGCGCGCCTACCAGGGCGACAACGTGCAGATACGCCTGCTGGTGGGCGCGCACATGTTCGCGCACCAGTTCAACCTCGCCGGCCCGCGCTGGCTGGCCGAGCCCTCCTGGAAGGACTCCGGCTACCGCAGCGCCCAGCCCATGGGACTGTCCGAGCACTTCGAGCTGCTCTTCAACGTCCCGGGCTCCTCGGCGCCGAACACCGCCCGGCCGTGCCCCGACAAGATGAGCCCGGCCAACTGCGTCGACTACCTCTACAGCCCGAGCTTCGACGCCTCCGGCATCTCCCAGGGCCTGTGGGGGCTCTTCCGCGCCTACGACCCGACGAAGGAGGCGCAGAACTTGAAGCCGCTGCCGAACAACCCCGTCGGGCCGGGCGCGAAGACCGACTACGCGACCTGCCCGGCCGGCGCGCCGTCGAAGACCTTCAAGATCACGGCCGTCACGGCGCAGAAGGCCGTGCCCGGCGGGAAGATCGTCTTCAACGACCGCGGCGGGTCGGGCCTGGCCCTGACCGCGCCGACCGGCATCATGTACGTCTGGTCGGACGACCTGGACACGTCGGGCAAACTCAAGCCCGGCGTCCCCGTCGAGCCGCTCATCCTGCGCGCCAACGCCGGCGACTGCATCAACGTCCTCCTGACGAACGCGCTCGACCCGAGCTCCGGCGTCTTCAAGAGCACGTTCACCTACAAGCAGCCGCTCAAGGACGTGCCCGCGCCGGGCACCTCGCGCCTCGTCGGGCTGCACCCGCAGTTGCTCTCGTACGACGGGGCCGCGGACGGCGGCATGAACGTGGGCTTCAACAGCAAGGGCCGGCCGAGTCAGCTCGCCGCCTTCAAGGCGCAGAAGCCGACCCAGTACCAGTGGTACGCGGGGAAGATAGAGCGGGACGCGGGCGGCACGCTGAGGCACATCCCGGTCGAGTTCGGCGCGCTCAACCTGTTCCCCTCCGACCCGCTCTTCCAGCACGTCAACGGCCTCTTCGGCTCCATGATCATCGAGCCGCAGGGCTCCACCTGGAAGTGCGACGGCGCGGACGGCGCGAACAGTCCCGTGCCCTGCGACCCGTCCTCGCCGGGCTACGCCACGCCGCCCGCGACGCGCGCCTCGGCGACGGTCACGCTCGCGGGCGCGGCGGGCACGTTCCGCGAGTTCGCGCTGATGATCAGCGACGACATCGTCATCTCGAAGAACCCCGGCCCCAACGGCTCGGCGAACAACAGCGCCGTCAACTACCGGACCGAGCCGAGGGACTTCCGCTACTGGGGCAACAACACCGGCGGGGACTTCTCGTGCATGACGTCGAACCAGCTCATCCAGAAGGTGAACAACAGCCCGCAGACGCCCATCCTCACGGCGGCGCTCGGCCAGCCCGTGAGGTTCCGCATGACGCACCCGTTCGGCACGGGCACCTCGCAGGTCTTCACCGTGCACGGGCACGCGTGGCAGCGGAACCCGTACCAGCAGGAGTCGCAGGCGCTCGGCGCAAACAACCTCTCGCAGTGGCTCGGGTCTCGTGACAACCACGGCGCCACGGATCACTTCGAGTTGATGATCGACAGGGCCGGCGGCGGGGTCGCCGACCAGGGCGGCCAGGGGGGCCGCCCCGGCGACTACCTGTACACGGTCTACCTGCCGAGTCAGGCCATGCTGGGCGCGTGGGGCCTTTTCCGCGTCGGGACTGTCAACAGTCCGGCGCAGACGAACGCGGCCTGCACGGCGGCGCCGGGCACTTACGTCGCGCCCCAGCCGCAGCCCGATGTGCAGCGCCTGATCAGACAGCCGACCAACAGCGACCCCAAGCCGTAGCCGGCCGGGGCGTTCGGACGACCCGGCTCAGCGGCGGAGTTCATCAGCGCAGCGACGCGGCCACAACGTCGTGCGTCACCTGACGGCAGGCCCGCTCACGCGGGGGCCGCCGTCGGATATGGAGGAAAATTTATGGGAGGCGGAACACAGGGCAAGGGTGGTAAGGGTAAAGGCGGGACACGCCCCGCGGGACGCGGCGCGGGGGACGTAGTCACCGTTGTGCTCAGGCGCGCCACGGCGCAAGAGCTGCTCAACGCGCTGATCATCGCGCTCGGGATCGTGCCGCCGTCTAACAATAAAAAGGGTAAAGGCAAGGGCAAAGGCAAGGGTAAAGGGAAGGGCGGCGGCAAGAAGGGCGGCGGCGGCAAGACGTACGATACTCCGTCGAAACCGGGCAAGCCTCCGGGCGGCGGTAAACCGCCGGGCGGTAAAAATGCCGGCGGCAGCAAGAAGAAGAAGGGCGGCGGCAAGTCTCCCGCCGGCGGTAAGTCTCCCGTAGGCGGCAGGTCTCCCGTCGGCGGTAAGCCTCCGGGCGGCGGCAGACCTCCCGTCGGCGGCAAGCGTCCCGGCGGCAGTAAGGCTCCCGTCGGCGGCAAGACCCCCGGCGGCGGTAGGTCTCCGTTTGGCGGCAAACCTTCGGGCGGAGGCAAGAAGAGGGCTCCGGCCAAACCGCCCGCCGCGGCCAAGAAGCAGTCGGGCGGAAGTAAGGCGGCCAAGAAGCCTTCGGGCGGGAGTAAGAAGGGCCGTCGGTACTGAGCCCAACTATCGACCGTCGGAGTAGTCCGCCACGCGCCCAATCCGCAAGCGCGAAAGGCCCGCACGAATGTCTCTGCCGGGCCTTTCGCCGTTTGTCCGCCTCCTCGTCTGACCCGGCGCTCGGCGCGAACCCTTCGCCGACGAGCCCGACATCTGAGGCATGAAAAATCCTGGAAGCCCCGCGCGCGGCTCCCGGCCGGGTGGTTTACAAAAACTCTTCGCCGACAGGTTCCGAGAGGCGCGCGGGGCTTACGAGTTATTCGACGAATTCCTCGGGCGCGAGACCTACGACCGGAACTTCTGCGTGCGCCTGCTCGCGGTCGCGCGCGACGGCGTCAAAACCCACTGGGAGGTCAGGCGGCTGGCCGTTCTGATGCTTGAGCATCAGATACTAAAACTCGACCCGTCGGAGCTGGCCGCTTTCGACTTCCTCCTCACGCGGCTGAACCTCAAACGGGCGCGCGGGTTGAAAGGAAGGGTCGAGACCTCCGTGCTGCGGGAGGGGTACACGACGACGGAGCTGCGCCTCTTCGTCCCCGAATTTCGCCGGAAGCTCGAAAGGCTCAGGCGCGTCCACGACAAGATCAGAGGCGCCCGCACCACCGCCTCCGCCATCCGCGAATTCGTCGAAGCGTCCCGGGACGAGTGCAAGTTGTCCCTCGCCCGTTACCTGTTCACCGCCGAGGAGGTCGTCGCCGAAATTCTCAGGCAGGTGCGCGTCACCGGCGGCGTCCGAGACCTGGACACGTCGGAGCCGGCGTCCGTCGAAGCGGAGACCAGACGCGCCCTGAGACTCCTGCCCGACTTCGAGGCGAACATCCTGCGGCGGCTGTGCGCGGGCGGCGCCGTCTACTGGGTCGCGCCGGGGACGAGCGGCGAGATTAACTCGCTCGTCGAGTACCCGGCGACGACCGTCGTGCTCGTCGTCAAGCCGCCGGGCAGCGACTTCGAATTCGAGTTCAAGCGCGCGGGCCGGCGCGGCGTTAACGCCCTGAGCGTCGTCTACTCCCGCGACGGCTACGCCGTCCCCCCCTCACACAGGCTCGACGGCGGCAGCATGCAATGGCTCCTGCGTTACGAGGCCAGGGGCGCGTCCAGGCTCGGCCGCATCTACCGGCTCGCGCACGGGGCCGAGGCGCCCGTCGCGGGCTACGTCGCCAGGTCTACGGTCTACTCCGTGCCGGGGCCGGGGGGCGAGGCGCAGACCCTCGACTACTTCACCGAGCCGCGGATGTTCGGCGAGAACTTCCGCGAGATGCGCGCGGCGATGAGGGAGTCCGTCGCGGCCTTCAGGGAGGAGGGCAACGCGAACCTGCCGCGCCTGCCGGGGGCTCTGGGCCTGACGGCGCAGTTCATCGGGCAGGTCACGCCCGCGCAGGCGATACTCTGCGGCACGACCTCGTTCCGGCTCGACAAGCTGGCCGCCTACCTCTCGCCCGGCGGCCCCGAGCGCTACTTCAAAGACGTCTCGCGGGGGGCGTACACGGGCGAAGACGCGAAGCGGTTCGCGGACTCGATTCTGGAAGAGGTGCTGGGGACTTACCGGCCGCCGCGCGCGCGCTACCGAGACCACGGGCAGTACGTCGCGGCCGCGCTCGCCGTCGCCGAGAACCGCGCCCGCGCGGACAGAACCTACCTGTCCCTGCTGCGACAGATAGCGACCTTCTGGGGCACGCTGCTGGCCGTCAGGGGCTACACGCGCGGCGAGTCGTTCGTCGCGCGCAACGTCGGGCTGAAGAGCTTCTGGGCCGCGGGCCGCTGGCGTGTGAAGGTCATCTTCATGGATCACGACGCGCTCGTGCTGCCCAACCCGCAGGACGGGCGGTTCGACGCGCGCGAGGCGCTCCACTGCATGACTCTCGACGAGCGATACATCTGGGGCAGGTCGAGCCCGGAACGGTTCGCGGCCAGCGAGATGGGCTGCCTGCAAACCATCTACCGCACGGGCGCGCGGCTCGACGCCGAGGGGCAGGCGCTGGCGAACGCCGCGCTGGAGGGTGCGTTTAAAAAGACCCGGCACGAGATGCGGACGAAGCCGGAGTTGCGCCGCATCTTCCACAAGGATTTCGTCGAGCGGCTCCCCGATTGGGATACACTCGTCGGCGGCTACCTCAAGCTGAACGGCGACAGGACGGCGGCCAGAAGGTGGAGGGCGGAGATGAGAAGGACGCTGGCCGCGAACGGCTACGAGGGTGACGCGTTCGACGGCTACCTGAAAGTGTTGGAGAAGAACAGAGCCTTCCTGCAAAGGCACGCATCCCTGTTCGACCTCGCGGGTGGCGCGGGCTAGAGCCCTTCGCCGCCCGGGCGGCGACTTCTCGGCGCGCGAGTTAAGAAGGTACACGTCCCGATGCCAAGACTCTCCGGCGAACAACTCCGGCGCTACGGGCGCGACGGCATCGTCTTTCCGCTCACGGTGCTCTCCGCGGAAGAGGCGGCGTCCTTCCGCGCCGCGCTGGAGTCGGTCGCGGCGGGCTGCGGCTTGAGCGCGCCCAGGCGGTTCGACGGCCTCCACCTCTTCTTCGATTGGGCCTACCGCCTCGCCACGCACGCCCCGCTCGTCGATGCCGTCGAGGACTTACTCGGCCCCGACATTTTGATCGACGGCACGCTCGTCTTCTACAAGCACCCGCGGGACGCGAGCTACGCCTCCTGGCATCAGGACAGCGTCTACTCGGGTTGGCATTTAACGCCCTCGACTTCGGCGTGGGTCGCGCTCACCGCGAGCCACCGCGCGAACGGCTGCATGCGCGTGATCCCGGGCTCGCACACGGAGGGGCTGTTGGAGCACGACACCGTCCGGGACGACCCGCACCTTTTGAACAAGCGCGGCGAGCGCATCAGCCGGGACGTGGACGAGTCCCGCGCCGTCGACGTCGTGCTGCGGGCGGGCGAGATGTCTCTGCACCAGAGCAACATCATCCACGGCTCACAGCCCAACACCTCCGACGAGCCGCGCGTCGGCTTCATCGTGCGGTTCGTCACCGACCGGGTCGCGCCGCGCGACCGTCCGCTGCTCCGCGTCCGCGGCGAGGCGGATTGCAGCCACCTGCGGCTCGTGGGGCCGCCGCCAGCGGCGAATCAACAGGCCGCGCTGGCCGCCTGGTGCGAGTACAGCGAACACAGGCACGGGGGCGCGCCTTGAGCATGACCGCGATGCGGGCAGCAGACACAAAGACGTACGCCACCTTCCCCGACGCGGGCAGAATCAGCGTCCCGCCCGCGCTCGCCCGCGAGCTGCTGCGGGGGGCGGAGCGTTTGCCGCACTACGACAACAGGGAGTTCTACGACACGGCCTTGCAGGCTTCGGTGCTGGGCCGCGTCCGCTCGGCGTGCCCCGGCGGCTTCGACGATTTGGTGGGCCTCGTCAAAGAGCGCATCAGGCGGCGGCCCTACTGCGTGTTACTACGCGGCCTGCGTTTCGACGAGGGTAACAGGCTGTTCGTCGCCCTCAACCGCGGGTTCGGCGAACTGGTGGCGCTCCCGTACGAAAAGCCGCGCGCCCAACTCGTCCACTACGTCCAGCCTTCGACCGACCTGCCGTCGGCGCGCGGCGGGCACGAGAGCGAGAGGCTGCACACGGACACCGCCGACTGGGAGACGCCGGTCGACCTTATCTCGATGCTGTGCGTCCGCGCCGACGGCGCGGGCGGCGGCCGGTCGCGCGTGCTCGACGTAGACGCGGTCAGGGTCGAAGTGAGCGACCGTCTGGGCGAAGCGACGCTCGGGCTTTTAGAGAACGAGCCCGTCCCGTGGCGGCTGGCCGCCTTTTGCGGGGGCGGGGTGAAGTGGCGGCCCGTGCTGACCCGCACCGGCATCTGCTGGCGCCGGTATACTATCGACCTCGCGCTGGGGGCCGGAGGCGCGGAGCTTTCGCCCGAGATGCTCGGCACCCTGGACGCCTTCGAAGGGGTCGTCGCCGCGACCGCGCGCACACACGACTTCCTTTTGAGCGAGGGCGAGTTGATGTTTCTGGACAACACGCGGGCGATTCACGCGCGCACGCCGGTCGCGGGCGGCGGCGCGTCCGACCGCCTCATGATTCGCAGCTGGATAAGGGTCGCTTGAACGGAGGGGGAGATGCAGTTCGCACAGCTTTGTGACCGGGTGGAGGACGGCGCGGCGGCCGGCCCCGTCGACACGGCCGCGTTCCCGGGCGAGTGGGTCAACTCGAACCCGGAGACGAGCGGCATCGCGCGGCTCCGGATGTCCGAGGACGGGGGCGGGCTCTCCGTGCGCGTCTACGCCGTAGGCCCGGACGGCCTGATAGACTGGGGCGCGGCGGACGCCCACGTCTTCACGTCGTCGCCGGCCTCGCGCGTCGGCGCGGGCTTTACGTGCCGCTACGACTTCGGCTTCGCCGAGACGCGACTCATGGGGATGCTCATGAAGGGGCTGCTCGTCCTCGCACAGATTCACACCTTCAAGGACGACAGCGGCAGGGCGGACTATTTCGTGCGCGAGTACTACGCGCTCACGCACGGGCGCTACTAGCGCGCGGCGGCGCGAGACGAGGAGCTGCAGCCGATGACACAGACCACCGAGTTCAAACAGAGCGGCCACCTGAACCCGGCGTTGACCGACCCGGCGACGAGGGTCTTGAACGCCGAACAACTGACCGGGCGCTGGGTGAACACCAACCGCCGGACGCGTGGCATCGCCGAGTGCGTCGTGGAGCGCGACGGCGAGGGCCTGAGCGTGAGCGTCTCCGGGGTCGGGGAGGCGGGGCCGACCCCCTGGCCGAAGGGCAGGGCGCTCGTGCTGGCGAATCTTGAGGAGGAGGCCGGGCAGCGAACCGTCGCGCTGGCGGTCGATTTCGACTTCGGCTTCATGCGCGCCGAGACGCAGATCAGAGTCAACAAGGGCGTGCTCGTCATCGTGCTTTTCAACACCTTCCACGACGGCAGCGGCCGGGCCGACTACGTGACCCGCGAGTTCTTTTACCGCGCGGACTGAGCCGGGCGCGGCTCGCTCGCCATGAACGACCTCAGCATCGCCATCCAGCACGCCCCCGGCCGGGCCGACCGCCGGCAGTGGGCGCAGTCGATGATCGCGCAACTGCGGCGCGAGGAGCCCGGCCTCCCCGTCAAGCTCGTCGCGGACGCGCGGCTCGAAGGCTGCTGGCCCACGTACCGCCGCGCGCTCGAAGCGGCCGGCGGGGCGGGGCACCACGTCGTGCTGCAAGACGACCTCGCGCTGTGCGGGGACTTCGTCGGCTCGGTGCGGGCCGTCGTCCGCGCGCGCCCCGACAGCCTCGTCGCGCTCTACACGAACGCGGATTCGGTGTACAGGGCGCGCGCGCGCGGCGAGTCGTGGATAGAGAAGGCGGGCGTGTCGGGGCAGGCCGTCGTCTGGCCGAACGGGCTCATCGGCGAGTTCATCCGCTGGCAGGACGCGCACGTCAGGCGGGACTTTCCGTGGGACGACGCGCGCGTCTCGATGTGGCTCGTCGGGACGGGGAGGCGGGCCTTCGCGACCGTCCCTTCGCTCACGCAACACCTGGGCTGCGGCGCCTCGACCCTCGGCCTGAACGGCCGCGGCAAGGTCGCCGCGTGGTACGTCGGCAGCGAGCGTTCGGCGCTCGGCATAGACTGGTCGCGGGGGCTCTCGCTGCCGTTGAAAGACACCACCCACGTACGCCCCGAGTGGTGGGCGTACTACGTAGCTTGAACCGCGCCGCGCGCGGGCGCGGCGGTTCGACGGCGGGACTGATGGCGGACTACAAGAGACAGTTCGACGTGTTCGTCTGCGGCGGCTCGCAGCACGTCGCCTTGTTGCGCCCCCTGCTGGAGAGGCTGCTGCCCTACGGCACAGTGCACCTGGCCTCCTGCTTCCTGTCGCGGTCCGACCTGGCCCGCCTGCGCGGCCTCTACGACGTGCTGCACACGCCCGCGCACAGCCCGGAGGGCTACACCAACTTCGAGCTGTTCGTCATCAGGGACATCAACCGGCTCGCCGCCGCGCCGTACTTCGTCAAGCTCGACGCCGACGTGCAGCTCGCGCCCGACTGGGTCGAGTACGTCGAAGGGTGCGTCGCCGCCCACCCCGAGGCGGTTCTGTTCGGCCCCAGGGGGGGCAGCGTCGATGTCAACTTCCGCCTGTCGGGCGCGCTGGTGCGGCGACTCCTCGGGCGCGACCTCCGCGTCACGAACGCGCGCAAGGTGATCGGCGGCTTCTACGTCGGCAAGACCTCCTTCTTCAAAGAGCACCGGCGGCTCATGGACGTCGTGCACGAATTCATGTGGTGCTTCAGGGGCGGCGTCCGCTACCGGCCCGGCATCAACCCCGACGGCTGGCCGCCGCCCGCGCAGGAGGAGAGCCTGGGGCCGGTGGAGATGACGGAGGGGAGTCCGCGCTTTCAAGGCAACGAGGACACGCTGCGCAGCCTCGTCGTGCACGCCGCAGGGGCGGGCGGGCGGCTGCACGTCATAGACGGCGGGGGCCGGGTCCGAATCTACCGCGGCGGCACGATGAACCCCTGACCGAAGGGCCGCGACACGACGCATGGCGCACACGCTCGACAACCTGTACGCGGGGCGGCCCGTCTACGTCATCTCGACGGGCACGAGCCTGCGCGGGTTCGACTTCAACCGGCTGAACGGCAAGATAACCGTCGGCATCAACCGGGTGGTGGAGTATTATCACCCGGCCGTCATGCACTTCATAGACTTCACGGCGCACAAGACCCACGCCCGCGCGCTGCTCGGCTACAACGGCATGATCATCGCCGGCCCGGGGGCGGCCCCGAAGGGCACACACGACAACACCTTCGAGGTCGGCCGCAACATAGACACCTTCGAACTCAGCGGCGAGATGACGGAGCTGTCCGAGAAGGTCGGCAGGTCGTTCGACGACGGGCTGTTCGGCGGGGGCGCCGGCTGCACCGCACTGCACACGGCGGTCCTGCTGGGCGGCGACCCGGTCTACCTGCTGGGCTACGACTTTTACGAAGACCACGGCGTCCACTTCGACGAGTACGACGAGACCCGCAACGAGAAGAACCTGCACGGCTACTCGTACGGCGTCTCGTTCGCGGGCGTAGAGCACATCGGCCGCCAGCCGTGGATACCCAGGATTTATAACTGCAACCCGCGCTCAAGGCTCAAGTGCTTTGAGCACGCCGACCTCGACGCGTTGGTGCCGCGCCGGGCCTGAGCCGGGGACGCCTCGAATACGTGAGCCGAAAAGAAGAAGGGGTGCGCGCCGGTGGACTTCATTCGCCTACAGCCCGAGCAACGCCGAGCCTTCGACGCGGACGGTTTTCTGGTGGTGCGTAACGCGCTCGACGGGGCGGCGGTCGAAGCGCTGCTCGCCGCGGGCGACCGTTTGGCGGAGGCGTTTCTTCAGAAGCCCGAAGTGCCGGGCAAGCCCGAGTACAACCACCTCGACCTGCGGCCGGGCCTGCTCGGGGAGAAGGCGCTGCGCGCGCTGGTCGCGCACGCGGCCACCGTGTCGCTGGTCGTGCAGTTGCTCGGCCCCAACATCCACCTCCACTCGACGGCGCTCATCTACAAGCGCCCCGTCGGGCCGGGCGCGCCGCCTTTCCGGCGCGGGTGGCACCGCGACATCCGCATCCCGCAGGACTTGGGGCACGAAGGTCTGCCGCGCGTGGGCATCAAAGTCTGTTACTGCCTGACGGACTTTCACCGGCCCGACTCCGGCATGACCTTGCTGGCGCGCGGCACACACCTGCGAACCGAACCGCTGCGCGTCCCCAAAGGGCGGATCGACCCGGAGGGCGTGGAGGTGTGCGACCTGCGCCTGAACGCGGGCGACGCGTTCCTGTTCGAGAACCGAATCTTTCACACCGCCGCCCCGAACCTGAGCGACCGCGTCTCGAAGGTGTTGATGTACGGCTACGCCTACCGCTGGATGAAGCCCGAGGTCTATCTCGAAGCGCCCGACGCGGGGCGGCCCGGACGCGCCGACCCCGTGTTGGGTCAACTGCTCGGTGGCTACCGCGACATCGACACCCCGCCCTGGGCGTTGAGGGAGTGGGCGCGGCGCCACCACGTCGAGCCGAAGCCCGTGCCCTGGACTGTAGAAATTTGAACGACGCGGGGGCCGCGCCTCGGGCCGCGCGGCGACGCCTTCTGGCCGTGAAACGGCGGGCGAGTCGGGAACCCGGCCCACGAATTTGCGAAGGGCTTTCACCTATGGGGACTATCGGAACTATCATCTCGACGCGCGAAACCCAGTTCGACTACTTCGACCAGTTGCTGGGGGGCCGGGATTGGAAGGGCAGCAAGATTCTCGACTTCGGCGGCAACGTCGGCGGCTTCCTCGTGAGCGCGGGCGACCGCGTCAACCACGAGGACTACTGGTGCCTCGACCTCAACCGTCAGGTGCTAAGGCTTGGGAGCGCGCAGTTCCCGCGCGCGCATTTCCGCCACTACAACCGCTACAGCTCGCAATATAACCCGGACGGCATTCGCCACTTCCCGATTCCCGACCTGGGGTTGAGGTTCGACGTCATCATGGCCTTCTCCGTCTTCACACACGCGCACCGGGACGAGATGCTCGAACTGGTGGCGCAACTGCGCGAACGGCTCACGCCGCGTGGCGTCCTGGCGTTTACCTTCACCGACCCGGGCTACGAGAGGACGCTGTCCGACCCGACGTTGCCGCCGGGGACGGACGTGCGAAAGATGCTCGGCTGGCGCAAGGCCGCGAACCCCGCGCTCACGACGGAAGAGATTGAAGAGATGGTCGAGACGGCCCGCCGCTCCGACTGGTGTCTGCTCATCGACGAACGGCTCTACGTCGAGCCGGGCGCAGAGTTCTCCAACCAGGAACGCGAGGGCAAGCCGTGGGAGTCCTACTGCTCATACTTCAAGGTGGATTACATGAAGGCGCTCTTCCCGGAGGCGCGGGTGTTACCGCCGGTCAGCCCCGAGTGGCAGCACTGCTGTATCGTGAGCAGCGCCGCGGGGGCTTGAGGAGGTAGGCGATGGGGCTGAGATTCCACTGGATGCTCCCGAAGGCCGGGGAGGTGGCCGTCGACGAGCCGCAGACGGCGCAGGCCGCCGCGCGCTACCGGGTCGAATCGACCGGCGCCTCCTCGCCCGCGTCGCGCCCGGGCATGAAAGGCTGGGTACACTTCGCCGAGCACGCGGAACGGGCCGGGGTCGAGTCGGTGCTGGTCTCGTTCAGCCGCTACGAACCCGACCCGCTCCTCGTGAACTGCGCGCTCGGGCTCGCCACGCGGAAGCTCAAGTTCATCGCCGCCTACCGCTCGGGGCTGATGCAGCCGGCGACCTTCGTGCAACAGGTCAACACGCTCTCGGCCCTTATCGGCGGGCGCATCGCCCTGAACATCGTCGCGGGCAGTTCGACGGCGGAGCAACGTGTCTACGGGGACTTCCTGCCTCACGACGAGAGGTACGCGCGCGCCGAGGAGTTCCTGGCGGTCTGCAACTCGTTCTGGCGCGCCGACGGCGAGGTTAATTGCGGAGGCAAATATTATCCGGTCGAGAGGGGGAAGCTGCACACGCCGTTTCTCGCGCCAGCCCGCCGCGCCCCCGAAATCTACGTCTCCGGACACTCGGAGAACGCGGAGCGCCTGGCGCGCACACAGGGCTCTTGCCTGTTGCGTGTGGCCGACAGCCCCAAGAGGCTACGGCCGCAGGTGGCACGCCTGCGACAACAGGGTGTCGAGGTCTGCCTCAGGATGTGCGTGCTGTGCCGGCCGACGCGGGAGGAGGCTGTCGAGGTCGCCGAGTCTTTGCTGCCGGGGCGCGGCGCGGGCGGGCCGCCTTCTCACATCGCGGCCAAAGACGACTCGCACATGCACCGGGAGGCGCTGGCGCGCGGCGGACGCGGGGACGACTGGCTGACGCCCTCACTGTGGGCGGGGCTGGCGCCCCATTACGGGCCGGTGTGGACTACCCTTTTGGGCACGCCCGCGGAACTCGCCGGGGCGCTGCTGGAATACCGCGACATCGGCGTCACGCAGTTCATCCTGTCGGGCTGGCCGGAGCTTGACGAGATGATGACCTTCGGCCGGGAGGTGCTGCCGCTCGTCCGGCGGGCGGAGCAGAGCCGCCGGCCTGACGGTGCAGCCTTCGACGGACACCACCAAAGATGAGAGAGGAGAAGCTTGTGTCATCAGAAGCGCCGCGCGCCTTCAACCGCGAGATGTACCACGGCCACCCGGAGAACGTCTTCTACGGCACCGACGACGGCTGTCAGGACGGCTCCTTCGGCGAGTTTCAGGAGATACGCGCGCATTACGAAGGCGTGGCCCCGGAGAGGCGCGAAGACATTCACATGATTAGCGTGGTCGGCGGACTGTACGGGCTCAACCTCATCCCCCTCTGGCGGCCGAAGCGGCTCACCATCTTCGACATCAACCCGACGGCCGTCACCTACTTCCGCCTCATCCACCGCGCCTTCACCACCAGCCGCGACGCGGCGCACTTCCTCTCGCGGCTCACGGCCGGGGACTACGCGGCCGAGAACGAGGAGGAGGAGTTCGTGCGCGAGAACATCCGCCTCAAACAGAGGGGCTGTCTGCCGCGCGAGCGCGGCTCGACGAAACGCCCTTACGAGCAGAGCTGGCAGTACGCGCTTGAGAACTTCGAGCTGACCAGGCGCATCCTGTCCGAAGCCCCGCTCGAAATACGCACCGAGCCGATGGAGAGCGAAGGCTTCAGCGCGTGGATACGCGACCAGCGCAACCTGTGGGTCTACTGCTCGAACATCACGGAGTTCCACTACTTCGACCTCGAATTCGCACACCCGGAGAACGTCGTGCTGCTGCAAATCATCTTCCCCGCGCGGACGCAGCTCCTCGACCTCGCGCCGTACGGCGGCAGGCCCGTCAAGGTCAACTTCAGAATCCCGCTGACGGTGGAGCCGCTCGACGCGTAGGCCGCGGCGAGACGTTCCCACCCGCGGACGAAAGGTTCAGGTCAGATGGCCGACAAGATTCGCATCGCCACGAACGCGGCCCCGCCGTCCATCGGCACACACTCGCAGGCCATACGCACGGGCAACCTCGTCTTCGTGACCGCGCAGACCGGCCGCGACCCCGGCACGGGCAAGTTGGAGGAGGGGCTTGAGGCGCAGACCCGGCGGATGCTCTCGAACGTGGACGCGATCTTGAACGCCGCCGGCTGCTCGCCGGAGGACATCGTCAAGGTCACGCTGCTGCTCGCGGACATCAAGGACTTCAAGGCGGTCGATCAAATCTACGCGGCGTGGCTCCCCGGCCTCGGCGTGACCGCGCTGCCGGCCCGCACGGCGTTCGCCGCCGCGGCGCTGCCCGCGGGCGCGCTGGTCATGCTCGACGTGGTCGCCGCCTACCCCGGCGGCTGACGCGGAAGGGGCGGGGGCGGCCGGCGCGCCGCGTCCGCCGCGGCTTGCAGGCGATGCGCATCACGACCGTCATCGGCAGCGTGCGTTGCGGCGGGGCCGAGCGCGTCTGCGTGAATCTGGCCAACGCCTGGGCGGCGGGCGGGCGGCGCGTCACGCTGCTGACGGTGGCGCAGAGGTCGGCCGCCCCCGCCTACGCCGTCGACCCGCGCGTCGAGGTGCGCGACGCGGGCTGGCGGCGTGAGCCGCGGCCGGACGAGCTGGAGACGGCCGCCCTCGCGCCGGTGCTGCGCGGCATCTACCGCACGGGCCGCTTAGAGTTGTTCGACCAACTCTCCTGCATCCTCATCCTGCGCCGGGCCATCGCCGAGACCTCGCCCGACGTCGTCGTGTCGCACATCGACCTGACGAACATACGCGTCCTCGCCGCGTTGGAAGGGACGCGCGTGCCGGTCATCGCGTGCGAGCACTGTGACGCGAGCCGCGTTCCCCTCGAACGTTATCAGCAGGCGCGGGAGGCGTTCTACCGCCGCGCCCGCGCCGTCGTCGCGCCGCACCCTCACATCGCCGACTGGCTCGCGCGGCGCGGCGCCCAAGCCTGCGCCATCCACAGCCCCTTGAGCGCGCCGCCGACGCCGGGGCGCGAGCGCTCCGGCGGGCCGCGTCAGCGCGGGGCGCGGCGCCGCCTCGTATCGCTCTCACGCCTCGCGCCGGAGAAGCGGCTCGACCTGCTCGTGCGCGCCTTCGCGCGCATCGCCGGCGACTTCCCCGAATGGGAACTCGACGTTTACGGCGACGGGCCGCTGCGCGCACGCCTGACGCGGCTCGCCGAAGAGCTGGCGCCCGGCCGCGTCCGCTTCCGCAGCGTCGCGGACGACGCTTACGCCGTGCTCGGCGGCGCAGACCTTTTCGTTTCGACTTCGTGGGTGGAGAGCTTCGGCTGCGCCATCTGGGAGGCGCTGGCGTGCGGCGTGCCGGTCGTGGTGACGGACTGCGGCGTGCCCGTGCGCTCGCTCGTGCGCGACGGCGTGGACGGCCTGCTCGTGCGCGAGGGCGGCGCCGCGGCGCTCGCGTCGGCGCTCGCGTCGCTGATGGGCGACGACGCGGCGCGGGCCGCGATGTCTGAGCGCGCGCCCGAAGTGCTCGGGCGTTTCTCTATGCGGTCGGCGCTCCGCGCCTGGGACGCGTTGCTCGACGACGCGGCGCGGCCGGGCGCAGGTAAGACCGCTTGAGCCGTTCGTAGAGGCAGCCCGCGGGGTAGCGCGCGTCCTTGTCCTGTCCGGCCGCGCGCCACATCTCGTTCCAGAGGTGGACGGCGTAGGCGCGTTCGTCGATTAAAGGCCCGGCGTCGGGCTCCAGCACGCGACGCCACTCCGGAAAACTGAGCGGGCAGAAGACGTGGCAGGGCTGCCGGTATCTTTCGAGCGAGAATTTTTCGACGGCTTCGCCCACGAGCCTGGGGCCGGTCTCGCCCCACGCCAGTTGCCCCGGCTCTTTGCCCTGACAGACGCCCCACGCGTAGGCCATCACTTCGCTCCCGGCCGCGGCCTTGATGACGCCGCTCGTGACGACCGCGAGCCCCTTGCTCAACTCGCTGGCGAAGACGTACTCCTCCGGAAAATCGAACGGCCGCAGGCAGACCGTATCCAGGTCGGCCCACCACCCGCCGCGCTCCAGCAGCAGCTTGTAGCGAAAAAAGTTTGCGAAGCCCGCGTAGCTCGGCCGGTGCCTGTATTGAAAGATGCGCGAGGCGGGCAGTATCTCGCCCGCGTCCCTGACGACGGTGCCGTCGGGGACGTTCCGCGGCTCTTCGTAAACGTACAGGTGGTACTCGTGCCCGTTGCGCATGAACGACGCGACGGACAGGCGCTCCATCGCCGAAAGCTCAGGCCCGATCCACAAGCCCTGAACGACCCTGTTGCTCTCGGCGAGTGTTTGCACGGGCGGGGCCTCCTTCGTTGCCGTTTCCGTCACGCCGCTCCTCGTACCCGACCCGGCGACCCGAACGTCTACACGCGCGGCTCGCCGTACAGGGCCAACTCGTCGAAGCGCAGGCGGACGAGGCTGCGTATGCGCCGGGCGCAGTCGAGGTAGGCGGCGGCGCCGCGGCCCGCGGGGTCTTCGACGTCGCCGTCCGGGTCGAGGCAGTGTGTCTTGGCGGCCGCCGCGGGCTCCAGGTCGATGACGGCGTTGCGGTGCTCGTGCGTCATGCAGAAGATTCGTTCGACCTGCTTGACCTCCTCCGGGGACAGGTTCCGCGCGCTGTGCGCGGCCACGGGGACGCCCAGCTCCCGCAAAGCCTGTTGAGCCTCCGGCGTCAACGGCGCGCCCACCCTGGCCGAGAGCCCCGCGCTCAGCGCCCGCACGCCCGCCCCGCCCGCGGCGGAAGGGTGAAGGGATGCGGCGAGTTCCGCGTTGCCGATGGCCGCGGCCATCGGGGAGCGGCAGGTGTTGCCGCTGCACACGAACAGGAACACGCGCCGCCCGTCGTTCGGCGCCTGCGTCCCCGGCCGGTCTTGCGGCGCGGCGCGCGCGCCGACCGCGGGGGCGATGTCACGCACGGCCTTGAGGCGGCGGCCGAGCAGACGCCTGAGCTTACCGAAGTGAAGTCGGAAGTGGTGCAGCGGCGACAGCAGCGTCAGCGCGACGGTCAGCAGGCCGGCGCTGACGAGTTGCGTCCCGCTCGGCGGGGCCTGCGCGAAAAAAAGGGTCAGCGTGTAAGTGGCCGTCACGCCCGCCAGCATGCTTGTGCCGCAATGCAGGGGGACGCAGAAGGTGTTCTCGCGCCGGTCGAGGAAGATGAAGGTCGTGCAGACGCACAGGCCCGCGTAGCACAGGCCGATGAGCAACGGCGGGCCGACCGCCCCGCGGCCGAGCAGGGCGGCGAAGCCGAGTCGGAAGTCCAGCATCACGTCGTTAGCCCCGACGAACGCCAGCAGCCCCAGCGCAAGCACCAGGAGCGGCGCGGCGATCATCTGCTCTTCGACGAAGTAACTGAGCGTCGCGCCGCGCTCGTCGGACTTGCCGAGCCTCGTCATGAACTGGAATTTGAAGAAGTAGGCGGCGAGGTAGACGGCGACGTTGAGTAAGGCGGCGAGGCTCAGTTTGAAACTGCCGGCGTCGTTGAGCACCAAAAGCACGGCCGCGAGGCTGACGAACATGGCGGCCCACGAAAACCAGCGGATGCGCCGCACGAGTATGGCGTCCACCAGCGGCGCGAGGATGAGGACGCCGCCGCGCAGGAGCACCAGGACGAGGAGGATTGAGACCCCCTCGAAGGAGAAGGCGAGGGTCGTCGTGCCGATGATCGCCGCCATGCAGACCCCCGAGAGGAACGTCACGCGGCGCGGGAAGGGGACGCTCAGCCCGAACAGTTCACGCCGCCCGGCGTAACGCCACCAGCCCATGACGGTGATGAACCCGAGGATGCAGACGGCCGTCGCCAGCGCCGAGACGGGCAGCAGCGCCGCGCCGGAGACCGGCCGCCCCGCCGCGCCCGGCAGCAGCCCTGACGAGAGGGCTTTGGTCAGGCCGCTGTACGGCGTGTAGAAAAGGTAGTAGCCGAGCCCGAACCACCAGATGCCAAAGCCGAATGTGCGCTTCCTGTCGAGCATCGAGCCTCCCGTTCGCGTACGAGGGGTTTGTCGGAACTGCGACTGCTTACGGCTTGAAGAAAGAAGGGTCGTGCGTCAGGCCGAGGACTGACTTCCCGATCATGGACAGGATGTGGTCGTCGTTATCGTGGCGCACGTAGAAAGAGAGGTCGCGGTAGACGCGCTCAAGGACGCTCGGCCGGTTGAGAGACCGCGCGCCGCAGGCCCTGACGCAGTGCTTGACCGAGTCTTCCGCCAGGTGCTCGACGACGTGCCGCGCGCGGCTGCCGGCGGCCTGCGCCTCCGCGTAGCGCCCGGTCTCCCACAGGCGCGCGACGTGCCTCAGCCACAGGTGCGCCGTCTCGACGTTCACGGACATCTGCCCGATGTGATGCTGCACGTACGGGTCTTCGACCTTGTTCTGCGCCGTGAGGTAGACGAGGGCGTAGTCGTAGGCGGCCTCGGCCGCGCCGAGGAACGTGGCGGCGTAATGCGGGATGAAACAGGTCTGCCAGCCCTCTTTGAGGTACTGGCCGGGATAGCCGACGAGGTTCGCGTCGGGGATGAACGTGCGCCGGAAGTGTACGAGGTGGCTGGCGGTCGCGCGCATCCCGATGGGGTCCCACCAGGAGGCGTCTACTTCCACGGTCGGGTCGGCCAGGTCGCAGGCCATCATCAACTGCGTGTCGGCCGGGGCCGCGCTGTGCCGCGCGCCGCCCGGCCCGGCCGTGCTCACCAGGAGGAGCGCCCAGTCGGCGCCGCCGGCACTGGTCGAAAAGACCTTGTTCCCTTCGACGAAGTAGCCGCCGTCCGCCCTCTCCACCTTCGTGCCGAAGCGGAGCGACTCGCCCGGCTTGCGCGCCTGCGGCTCGCCGCTCCAGGCCACCCACTTCTCGCCGCGCTCGACCACGCCCTTGAACCAGCGCGCCTTCTGCTCTTCGCCCGCCATGCCGTCCAACAGCACGAGCGAGTTGACGTGACCCTCCCAGCAGCGCGCCAGCGACATGTCGGCCTTGGCGATCTCCTTCGTCATCATCCAGAGGGTGAAGACGTCGCCGCGGTACGGCCCCAGGCCGAGGCCGCCGTGCCCGGCCGGGACGACGGGCGCGTGCAGGCCCGCGCGGAACAGGTCGGCGAAATCCTCCGCGGGGAAGGTCGCCGTCTGGTCGTAGTGGGCCGCGCGCGGCGCGAACTTTTCTCGCGCGAGTGTGCTCACGCGGTTAATCAGTTCCCGCTGCGCGCCCCCGAGTTCGAGCCGCGCGTACGTGTCGTTGTCCGAGTGGGCAGTGGTGACCATTGTCGTGTCGGAGACCTTCGAGGCCCCCTTATTCAACTCACATCCGTGCCGAGCGCGCAGACCTCCAGCGGGGGCGCGGCCTGCGCCGTGTCGGCCGCGGCGGGCGTCGCCACGCGACGGCGGAGCGTCCGCTGCGCGACCGCCGCCGGCATCGTCCGGCCCGTCATCATGTGAAACTGTCGAAGCACCTGCGTTAAGAGCACGTCGCGGCCGTCAATCACCACCTGCCCGCGCGCGCCCGTGCGGGCGACCAGCGGCGTGGGCTTGGGGCCGTAGACGAGGTCGATGACGACGGCCTCGCGGCTCAGGGTCTCAAGCCTGAACGGCGCCTCGTCGCTGTCGCGGCCGACGGGCGTGGCGTTGATGACGATGTCGTACCCTTCGGCGTCGAAGTCCGGCAGGGGTGTGTAAGGCAGGCCGAGCAGGCGCGCGGCGTGCAGGCCGCGCCCCGCGCCCCGGTTGACGAGCGTCACGTCGGCGCCCGCGTCGGCCAGCGCCGCGGCGATGCCGCGCCCCGCGCCGCCGCAGCCGACCACGGCGGCCCGCTTCCGGCGCAGCGGGACGTTGCGCTCGCGCCGGGCCATGTAGACCACCTCGGGGTCGGTGGTGTCCGCGCGCCACCGGCCGTCTTCACGCACGAGGATGTTGGCCGACTCGGCCCGCCGCGCCATCGGGCTGGAGAGATTCGTCGTCGCCAGGGCAGCCTCCTTGTGCGGCGAGGCGACGGTCATGCCGTTGAAGGAGATGCCGAGCGCGTCGAACAACCCCGCCCGCACGACCTCGCGCCGGAACTCGTCGAAAGACTCCACCCGAAGCGGCACGAACAGCGCCAGGTAATCGAGGGCGCGGTAGGCGGCGTTGTGCAGGCGCGGCGAGAGCGAGTGGAAGACTGGATCGCCGATGATGGCGAAGAGCTCCCGCGCCGGCCGGAGCGACGGCAGCCCGAAGTCGTCTATCAGCTTGTTGACCGTCGGCTCGGCCGGGGCGGCGGCCCCCTGACGTGCGAGGCCGAAGACGGCCGGCGACCCCAGGTGTGGCGCGGCGCACCGGCTCCAATAGCCGAGCGGCCCGCTGGAGTAAGCCACCGTGTCCGAGCGGCCCAACGATTTCAGCAGACACAGCACGGGGAACTCGTCGCTCATCCGCGCGGCACTCGTGACCAGCTTATACACGCCGGCCTCTATCGCGGACAGTCGCGCGAACCGCGCCTTGAGCGTCGAAAGGTCGCAGGCCGGGCCGTGCCAGGAGACCAGCCTTTGCTCGGCGGGAATCCGCGCCAGCAGGTCGTCCGAGTTGTCCCTTGAGCCTTCGAGCTCGACCCGGTCGTAACGCCTCGCGGCCGCGGCCAGCCGTTGCCGACGGCGGCCGTCCGTGTCCGAGCAGACGCCGCCCTCGGCCCTGCTGCGCAGCGAGTACAACAGGCGCCCGCCGAAGTGGTCGCGTAACCAGTCCGGGTCGAGGTCGCCCAGCAGGTCGGCCCGCACTTCCAGCCAGCGGACGGCGGGCGGCAGCGCGGCCAACTCTGCGCCGTTGGGCGACGGGGGGGTCGTTAAGGAGGCGATTAACGAACAGTCAGGCATGAGGGCCGTTTTGGGCGTCCGCCGGCTTGGTACTTGCTGAGTGCTGGAGCGTGCCGGGCGTAAAAGTGCGACCCCGCCCGTGAAGGTGTCAACGAGCCGACGTTAACCCTGCGCCTCGCCGCCGAAGTAAAGACCCCGCGCCGGGTTGAAAGCACCAGCTCACATGAAAAGAGGTGATGAGGCTGACAAACCGCGACTCGGTTCTTACGTTCTATGAGAGACGCGGGCAGGCCGGCAATATAGCAAAAGGCGAAACCTATTGCCAGCTTTTATATTGCGCGCGCTTCGCGCACGGCGTGAGCCAGATTGTTCGCGTCGCCGAGATTGTTTTGAAGCGCGAACGCTCGCCGGGCTCTTTCTTCACGCCGCCGCGCGAGAGAGGTTCGAGACGAGCTTCGCCCGACCCCGCGCATCTCTTCACGCCGGTACGGGTAAAGAAAGGCCCCGGCAGATTCGCACACTGCCGGGGCCTTTCTCCCTTCGCAAGCCCTTCGGCTCACGGCCCGAACCGCTTCCTGTATTCGTCGGACGAGATGAAGGCTTTCACCATCTCCGCACGGATGAAGTCGCCGCCGAACTCGTTCAGTTTTGAGAGCCAGAACTGCCAGCCCGAGAAATCACTGTTGGGGAGGTCGTCCGGGTTTCTCCGGAGGTAGCCGAAGTACTGCATGAGCACGAACGCGCGGTCGAACTCCGCCCGCGCGAGGTCGGCATCCTCCGCCACGGCCCTGAGCGCCTGGGCGCGCGTCCTGGCCCCGTCGGACACGTCGTTGACGAGCGCGTCCCGCTCGGCCCGCGACAGGGCGCCCCCGGCGTTGGAGTTGAGGGCGTCTACGAACTGCGCGGCGGTCATCGACTCCGGGTACAGGGCGGCGAACTCGGCGCGCGAGACGAACGACGCGGCTAAGGCGTTCTTGTTTGCTTCCAGTTGCCCGCGCCAGTCTCCGACGTTCACACGCACGCCCTGGCCTATCTCCCGCGTGTCGGCGAGGAAGTCCCGCAGACGCACGGGCACGGGCTTGCCGGGCAGGTTGCCGTAGGCCGCCTTGTGGAGCCTGTAGACGAGGTAGCCGGTCTCTTGAAACTCTATCGAGAGGAAGAAGGCGGCCGAGACGTTGATGCGCTTCACCTCGCGGCAGGCGGCGTTCCCGCCGCACGACTCGATCTCGTTCGTCCAGAACTCGAAGCCGTCCTGGTCGGGCTCGCGGTTGAGGAAGTCGAGGTAGTGCTGCCAGACGAAGAACTGCGAGTCGTCGACCGGGTTCGCGGCCGCGGGCGCCCCGTCGTCCGAGAGGATGGTCATCTGCTTCGTCGTCGCCGCGCCCAGCACGGCGTTCGCCCCCCGCAGGTTCGAGAGCGTGACGCTGAACGTCTCCTGCGGCTCGACGTAGGCGTCGTTGACGATGAAGACCTCGATGATCTTCGTCGTCTCGCCGGGGGCGAAGGTGACGCGGCCCGAGGCCGTGATGTAGTCGGAGCGTTCGGAGGCCGTGCCGTCGGAGGTCGCGTAGTCCACGCTGACCGCCTGCGAAGTCGCGCCCGTGCGCGTGACGGTGAGGAGGGCGCTGCCCTCCGCTTCGAAGGCGTAAGCGCCGAAGGGTTGGTCGGGGCCGAACTGGACGGTGTGCAGGTCGTTGTCGGCGATGGTCAGGGTCGCGCTGCTCTGGCCGCCGAGCGTGGCGTTCCCCGTGGGGTCGCCGAGGGTCAGGTTCAAAGTCTCCGCGGGTTCGAGCACTGCGTCGTCGACGATCTGGACGGTCACCGTCTTCTCGGTCTCGCCCGGGGCGAAGGTCAGCGTCAAGGAGAGCGGGACGTAATCGGAGCCGGCGGTGGCCGTGCCGTCCGACGTGTTCAGCTTGACGGTCGCGGCCGTGTCGATGAGGTAGCCCGCGCGGCGCACCAGGACGGTGTGCGCGGCGAGGCGGCTCCCGTCCTCGCCGACCCTGTAGCCCGCGCGGTTGAAGGCGAGTCGCGTCTGCGCCGGGGGCGAGAAGAGGTACACGTCCTCGTGCTGGTTCGCGTCCGCCGGCGAGTGGCTCACGCCGGAGGAGAAGGCCACCCTGCCTCCGGCGCCGACGCTGCCGGGCGTCAGGATGGCGTCTCTAATGTCCGTGGAGTTGATGCCGGGCAGGCCGTTGACGACCTCCGCCCCGCCGCCGACCATGTCGCGGACGACGATGGCGGTGGAGACGGGGACGAAGCTCTCGCGCGGCTGCTCCTGCTGGCGGTAGGCGACGTAACGGCCGTCGCGGCTCGTGACGTAACCCGACACGATGCTGCGGCAGTCGGGGCCTTGTTCGCAGACGCCGGTGGGGACGAACGGCAGCTCAAGCAGCGCGCCCGTCTGGAGGTCGCGGCGGAAGACGCGGTCGCGGAAGCGCACGGGGCTCACGCTGCCGGCGGGGCTGTCGGGGCGCAGGTAGAAGACGTAGCGCCCGTCGGCGCTAACTGCCGGCGACTCGGCGGCCGGGACGGTCGCCGCAGACCCTCCCGGGACTTGCCGCTCGCTGACGAGCGTGGTCGTGTTGGCAGCGAAGTCGCGCACGTAGACGGAGGTGCTGGTGAAGCCCGTCCCCGGGTCGGCGGGGACGAGGTTCGTGGCCGCGCTCCAGTAGGCGACCACCCGCCCGTCGTCGCTGATGACGCCGAATGACGAGTCGGCGTTGCCGCCCCCCGTGCCCGCGCCGTTGACCGAGACGAGCGCGGTCGTGTTGGTCTGGAGGTCGCGGCGGAAGACGTTCGTCGTGACCCCGTCCGTCGGGGTGGGGACGAGGTTGGTGGCCTTGCTGGGGAAGACGACGTAGCGGCCGTCCGGGGTGATTTGCACTCCAAAAGAGATTCCGTTGGCCCCGCCCGTGCCCTCGGTGTTGGCGGTGACGAGGGCGGTCGTCGCCGTCAGCAGGTCGCGCCGGTAAACGTCGAAGCTGTTGTAGAAAACGACGTAGCGCCCGTCGGGCGTGATGAACGTCGCACCGAATCCGTCGTCCAGGGGGACGTTGGAGTTGCCAACGCTGGCGAGCGTCGTCGTCTGCGCGACCAGGTCGCGGACGTAGACGCCGCTCTGCTGGCGGCTGACGGCGGTGAGGTCGGTCGCGGTACTCCGGAAGACGACGTAGCGCCCGTCGGGCGTGATGGAAGGGCCGAACGAGCCCTTGTCGCCGCTCCCCGTGCCGGCGGCGTTGACGCTGACGAGCCGGGTCGTGTCCAGGAGGAGGTCGCGGACGAAGACGTCGGTCTCCGGCCCGTTCCTGTCGTCGGGCACGAGGTCGGCGGCGTTGCTGTTGAAGACGACGAAGCGGCCGTCGGCGCTGGAACTCGCTCTGGACGAGGGGCGGTCGCCGGCCTGAGTCCCCGCGGCGTTGAGGCTCGCCAGCTCGACGAAGCTGGTGGTCTGCGCGGCGGCCGTGAGCCAGCCGCAGACCGCAAACAGCAACAGGGCGCCGGCCCGCGGCAGCCCCCTTAAAGTCGCACGCAGGCCGGCGGCGGCGGTGTTCCTTTGTCCCATCTTGCGCCTCCTGAAATTTCCCGCGGCGCGCGGGCCGCTACCACGGCCCGCACCGCTTCCCGTATTCGTCGGAGGAGATGAAGGCTCTCACCGTCTCCGCGTTGATGTGGTGTCCGTCGAACTCGCCGGGCTTCGTCAGCCGGGAGCCGCGGCCCGAGTAGTCCGCGTCGGGCGCGCCGCCGGGGTGCGGAATCTAAAGAAGGTTTTGTAAGGCGCGGGATATACTTGAAAGATTGAGGCGTTGGCTTACCTGCGCGTGAGCATTCCCGACCTAAGCTCCCGGGATTATACGGGCGAACCGCAGGGCGTCAACTGTTTTCTGACGAGCCCCCCGACCTTCGCGACCAAGCCCGTTGCCTCGATGAGCATTCCTTTAAATTGATATGAAATCGAAAATGGCATAGTATGAACGCGTACCCAACCCCCGCCGGAGAGATTTAGAGCAGGTCGGCCGCGCGGCAGCGCGGTCAAGACCTCACCGCCTTTGGAAGGAGAATCAGCGATGAACGCCTTAGAGTTATTGAAGAATGACCACCAGAAGGTTTCGGGCATCCTGGACAAGTTGGGGCAGACGACCGAGCGCGCCCTCAAGACGCGCGACGACCTCTTCATCAGGCTGAAGGAGGAGCTTGAGCTGCACGCCCAGGTCGAAGAGAGAATCTTCTACCCGGCGGTCGAAAGCGAGTCGAAGACGCGCGCCGAGACGCTCGAAGCTTACGAACAGCACGACGTGGTCAAGCGGCTCCTCGACGAGATGAGCGAGCTGCCGGTCGACAGCGAGCGCTGGACTGCCAAGCTGCGAGTCCTCATCGACAGCGTCGAAGGCCACATCAAGATGGAGGAGAGCGAAATCTTCGCCGGCGCGGCCGAAGTGCTCACCGAGGAGCAGCTCGACGACCTCGGCGCCCGCATGGAGGCGGAGAAGCAGCGCAGACAGAACGAAGGCCCGGCCGAGTCGGCGCGCTTCGCGGCCGCGCGGGGCCGCCGCGCGGAGTTCGGCGAGGCGGAGGTCAGGGTCGAGAGCCGCGGCAGGGGCGCGCGCGGGCGCCAGGGGTCAAGACCCGTCTTCGCGGCGCAGCTCCCGTGCCCGCCCATCGTGCGCGGTTTCATCCGTCGCATCTGCGGCTAAGGCGCGCGCCGAAGCGTCTCGGAGGGGCCGCCCGCGGCCGGCCCGCGGGCGCCCCGGAGGCGGCACGCCTGCCGTGCGCGCGCGCGGCCGGAGGGGCGTCGCGGGGCGTCAGACGGGCCGGCGGGAGCGTCGCCGAAACGTGAGGATAATTCCCTTGACACGCACCATTTAGGGGCATAAACTGCGTGCCGTCGCACGCTTTATCGTTTACCGACTCTTGCCTGTTCCTCCCTTTTGAGGTCTTCACGCTAATGACGGAACGGCCGGCCTGCACAGACCCTCTGACCCTCGCGGGAGACGCCGGCTTCCGGCCTCAGCGCCAACAAGCTGTAAGTTCGCACCTTGACCATTTTCGCGTCCGTCTGGAGTCGCGCGGTCGTGCCGTCGGCTCCCCTGTGTAAGCTCAGGGCGCGGCCAAGCCGCGCGTGCCCCTGGGCCGTTTCGATCTCAAGCCACCGAGCTTGAGCGGAGGACGAAGACATGAGCAGTCGCTACGACGATTCGCCGAGATCGCAGAACACCGGCCGCCGGGTTCGGGATGAGCGTGACTACTACGACGACCGGTACGACGACCGGTACGACGACCGGTACGATGACCGGTACGGTGACCGGGAGGCCGGGCGCGGGCTGCGCCAGGACGTGCGCGAAACCGGGCGCGCCGTCCGCGACGCGAGCACCGACATCCTGAGCAGTTGGTGCGGCCTGTGGGGCAACCTTCTCATCAGCATCGGCGAGGTCATCGCCTCGCCGACGCGCCCCGCGGGGGGCGGGCGCCAGCCTTCCGGCTCCGGCCGCGGCCCCGACCCCGAAGAGCACGACGTAAACTCCTGCGGCGGCGCGGAGTACTGTTTTATCTGTAACCTCCCAGGGGCCGGGGCCGGGCAGCAGCCGCCGCCGCCGCCGCCGCAGGGCTCGCGCGCCCGAACCTCAGACGCGGGCAGGGAAGGACGCACCACGGCCAGGTACGCAGACCGCGACCGGGAGATCGACGTGACGACCTGAGCGCGCCCGCGCGCTCCCCGTCGGCCGACGACGGCCCTGCGGAGACGGCGCGCACGCCGCGCGGCGTGCGCGCCCTTCCCGCGCGTGCGCGCCGGATTCCGCCTGCCACCTGGCAGGCCGCTCCTCGCAGCCCGAGGCCCTTTTCTTTTACCGCTCCACCTCAGACCGTCGCCGGGGCGCGCGCGCGTCGCGTGTGACGACGACAAACTCGACCTTCTAACAAACGAATAGGGCCTGCCCGCCCGCTCGGCGACCTCGCAGCCGTTCTACCATTAGAGGAAGAGACGCTCGCCAAAAGGAGACATGTATGCCGACACTTAGTGACATCATCGACGAGTTGTTCATGTGTCTGGGGCCGCTGCGGGCGTGCGAGGAGCCGTTTCAGGAGCGCTGCGTCGAGCCGGTTCAGGAGTACATCGTCGAGCCCGTACAGGAGAGGTGCGTCGACCCGGTTCGCCGTTATCTCGAAATCAGCCCGCTGACGTGCCTGCCCTGGGTTGACATCACGCCGAACCTGCCGCAGAACGAAAGCACCGCGCAACAGTACGCGCGCGCCTCGCAGCTCGGCCGGACGCGCGGCCATTACCAGTACAACTACAGGCTCGTCAGGACTTTCCGCGTCGAACAGCGCGGGAACCGGAAGGTGGGCGTGCAGGGCCGCGGCATCGCCGTGCTCGACAGCCTCCCGTTCAGCCAGCAGCCCTCCATCTGGTGGCTCGTCGAAGTCGTCCGGGAGGCCCTGCTGGTGGTCGACAACCTGCTGCTGGTGCTCGACCTGCTCTTGCAGCAGCCGCAGCAGCAGAACCGCGGCCAGATGCGCGCGGAGGCCACCGCCCGCGTCGCCGCCGCCTCGCCCGACGACGAGCCGGACATCGTCGACGTGACGGCGGGCCAGGTCTCGACCGAGGAGCTTGAGGTCAGGCGGGGCGAGTTGCAACGGTTCCGCGCCAACCTGCTCGGGACGCTGATCGCGGGGCGCAGGCTCACCCAGCGCGCGCGCGTTGACGGCGAGGGCGCGGAGGAGACGCAGCCTCTTCGTGCCCCGACCCCCATCGCGGAGGGCGGCGAGGGCGGCACGGCCGTGGCCCTCAAGTCGTCGTCGTCGGTCGCCCCGGACGCGCCGCCCGCGACGGGCGTGGCGCCCGCGACTGATGTGGCGCCCGCGCCGCCCTCCTTATGCACCTGCCTGCGCTGCAACCCGCAGTCGTTCATGAAGGAGATGTTCGAAGACATCAAGCACCAGCTCGCGTCAATCGTCGAGATGATGATGCAGATCCCGTCCCTCGACAGCCGCCCTTATAGCATCAAGGCTTACAACGACCTCTTCCAGAGGATACCGCTGCCGCCGTTCGCGCTGACGTTCCGCAACAACGAGATGTTCGCGTTGCAGCGCGTCGCCGGGCAGAACCCGGTCGTGATACAGAGGGTCGAGTGGACGGCCGAGTGGGCCGAGAAACTCCCGGTCACGCCGGAACAGTATTCCGCCGTGATGGGCGACGACGACGACCTCGAAACGGCCGGCGGCGAGGGCCGGCTCTACGTGTGCGACTACGGGGAGAGCCTGGGGAACGTCATCGCCGGGTGCTTCCCGGAGTTCATCGGTCAGAAGTACATCAACGCGCCGGTCGCGCTCTTCGCCCTCCTGAAGGAAGACCGCCGCGTCATCAGGGCCGTCGCGATTCAGGCGGGGCAGGAGCCGGGGCCGAACAACCCCGTCATCACGCCGGGCGACGGGTGGAACTGGGAGATCGCCAAGACCATCTTGCAGAACGCCGACTGCAACGACAGCGAGTACTGGCAACACCTCGGGCTGGGGCACCTGCTCTCGGAAGCCTTCGCCCTCGCCACCTACAGGCAGTTGCCCACGCAGCACCCCTTACACGCCCTGCTGACGCCGCACTTCGAGAACATGTTCGCCACGAACAACACGGCCGTCACCTCGATCAACGACGAGGGCTCGTACCTCAACATCACCGAGATGATATTCTCGGGCACCGTCCCGGCCACGCTGGGCATCGCGGCCAACGCGGTCGCGGGCGTGAACTTCACCGACAACATGCTCCGCAACCAGCTGCGCCGCCGGGGGGTGGACGACCCGCAACTCCTGCCGAACTACCCCTACCGTGACGACGCGCTCCTGGTCTGGGAGGCCATCCACAGGTGGGTCTCCGACTACCTGCGCATCTACTACAAGTCCGACCTCGACGTGGTCGGCGACTACGAGCTACAGAACTGGGTGGCGGAGGTCAGTTCGCGGCAGGGCGGACGCATCAAGGGCGTCGGCGAGAACGGCGTGGGCGGCCGCATCACGACCCTGGAATACCTGATCGACTGCATAACTCAGGTCATCTACACGGCCAGCGCGCACCACGCACTGACCAACTTCCCGCTGGAAGACTACGAGCTTTACCACCCGGGCTGGCCGGCGGCGATCTACCGGCCCGCGCCCACGCGCGCGCAGGGCGCCACGCGCCGGGACTGGCTGGCCTACCTGTCGCCGCTCAACATCGCGTTACTCCAGCAGGCGCTCGGGACCGTGATCGGCGGCACGTACTACACGCAGCTCGGGGCCTACCCACTGTTCGCCTTCGACGACGCGCGCGTGCGTGCCCCGCTCAACGCGTTCCGGGCCGAACTGCGCCGGGTCGAAGAGATCATACGCGAGAGGAACGTCACGCGCCCCTTGAAGTACCCCTACCTGTTGCCGTCGAGAATCCCGGCGAGCACGAACATCTGAGGGGTTCACAGGAGAACGCCCGTGAGATTCGCGAGGCTCGTCTTCAGGGTCGCAGGCGTCTACGGCCTGCTGTTGCTGCCGCCGCAGTACTTCCTTGAGGGGAAGCTGGGCCGCGACTTCCCGCCGCCGGTCACGCACCCCGAGTTCTACTACAGCTTCCTCGGCGTGGCCGTCGTCTGGCAACTGCTCTTCCTCGTCTTGTCCGGCGACCCCGTCCGCTACCGCCCGATGATGGTCGTGGCCGCGCTGGAGAAGTTCAGTTTCGTCGTCGCGGTCTTCGTGCTCTACGCGCAGGGGCGCGTGCCCACGCTGGTGCTGGTCTTCTCGCTGGTAGACCTGCTCTTCGGGGTGCTCTTCTTAGTGGCGTACCGGAAGACCCCCGCGCGCCCGGAGCGTTAGCGGGGCGCGGCGAAATCTTTGCCGCGGCGGGCGCGCGGCGATATACTGCCGCCGAAGGTCGGCGGATTTTTACCCGGCGAGACCCGGGCCGGCAGCGCCGAACCGGGCCGCGGGCGAGGGCTCGATGAGTCGAATCACCATACGCTACTGCGCCGTCTGCATGCACAAGCCCCGCGCCGTCCGCGTGGCGGACATGTTGCGCAGGCAGTTAGGGGTCGAGGTCGGGCTCGAACACGGGGGGTTCGGCGAGTTCGCCGTCATGGCGGGCGGCCACGACGTTATACGCCGGACGAAGATCGCGCTCCCGAAGGACGACGAGATTTTAGAGGCCGTCCGTTCTTACTTGCAGCGCCGGGGAGGTTCCGATGCGCAACCAGTATGAGAGAGTAAACCGCGACCTGATTCCCAAGAAGGAACTGCGCCGCTTCGTCGGGCCGAGCACCGGCCACTGGCTCGGGGCCGTCGCCTTCGAGTGGGCCATCATCGCCGCGACGATGTGGGTCTGTAACGCCCTCCCGCACTGGTGGGTCTGGGCGCCGGCCGTCTTCCTCATCGGCACGCGCCAGCACGCGCTCGGCGTGCTGGCGCACGACGGCTCTCACCACCTCGTCGCGCGCTCGCTCTTCTGGAACGACCTGCTGAGCAACTACCTGACCGCGTACCCGATGACCTTCACCGTGCAGGGCTTCCGCTCCACGCACATGAAGCACCACTGGTACCTGGAGACGCCGGCCGACCCGTCCAAGCTCACCATCGACCACCACCCGCAGGAGTGGACTTTCCCCATGTCGAAGTGGAAGTTCGCCGGCATGCTGCTGCGCGACCTGACGGGGCTCAGCCAGAAGTCCTCGGCCTCGCTGCTGAAATACCTGTGGGACATACCCGGCGGGATCGCGCGACACATCGTCAGCATCGTGGCGCTGCACGGCTTCTTCATCGCCCTCTGCGCCTTCACGGGGCACGTCTGGACGTACGTGCTGCTCTGGCTGCTGCCGCTCTTCACGGTGGCCATCGCCTGCTACCGCGTGCGCGCCATCGCGGAGCATTCCGGCATCGGGCCGCAGGAGGGGCGTTACGCGAGCACCTCGGTCGATTCGCTGCTCGCCACCCGCACGACCGTCAGCAGCAACCCCCTCGTCCAGTTCCTCTTCGCCCCCTACAACATCACCTACCACATCGAGCACCACCTCTACCCGTACGTGCCCGTCTTCCGCCTCCGCGCGCTGCACCGCGAGCTGCGCGACAACGGCGAGTACGCCGAGCACGCGCACCTCACGCGGGGCTACCGGGAACTGTTCCGCGAGCTGACGACGCCGGGCGGGCAGGCCGGCCCCGCACAGGCGCGGCCCGGGGCCGCGCCCCCGCCGGTCACCTCGTAAACGCCGCACAACGAAAGAGGGCGCCGGGTCGCGCTTCGAAGCGCGACCCGGC